>CAMAVY010000001.1 GCA_945861675.1 Klebsiella pneumoniae
GCCCACGCGACTGCCGCCAGCAACCAGACCGGCGACGCGAATGAGGCGAACGGCGTGAAGACAGTCACCCACGCGCTGTCGACGATGAGCGAGAACAGCATTGGCAATAGCGCATACATCACCAGCAGATAGGTGATGGCAGCTGCATCCGCGCGCCGCTGCGATTCACCAAGATTGCAGGCAAGCACGATGGCGATGTCGCGCATCACAAACAGAAGCGTCGCCATAGCGCCTGCGACAAACAGTAGTGCAGGAGCCCTCTCAAGCCACACGAGCGCAACGAACATCGCCACGATCGCGGTGACGAAGCCCTGCAGCAACGTGCGTAGCCACAACGGCGATGCACTGAACGTGCTGCCGAGGTCACCGGCGCGCCATTGCGCGAAAACGCGCCGCAACTGCACGAACTGTTTGGGTTCGGCGAACACCAGGACGTAGCCAAACGCCAGCGCGACGATCGCGGCGACTGTCGTTCGCGCCACTGCCGCATAGCCAGAGGACATTGTGCTGAGGTCTTCGACGCCATATGCCTGCAGGCCCTGCAACAGCGCCGATGCTGGTAGCAGTCCGGCGACATAGATCTGTGTGAACAACAGGAACCCGATGGCCCACCCGCTGGAATTGCGTTGCTGCAGTTCGCAGCGCATGAGCAGCTGTGCCGCGTGCAGTGCCCAGGCCGCGTAGAGGATGACGCTGAGCAGCACGAACAGTTGGGCGTTCACGTACAACCCGAACCAGCCAACCTCAGCGCCTGGGTCCGTTTCCAGTGGACCGCCTGAAGTCTTCAGCAGCAGGCCCGCGAAAACGAGTGCCAAGGCCCAACTGCGGCTTCCCGCGCGAACGGCAATGGTGTTGGTCGCACGCGCCTTGCGCCACAGATTGAGGGTAAAGAGCAGCGCGTCCGACTGCGTCAGAACCGCAGCAGCGACGAGTTCGACGACAGCGCAAAGCACGCTCGCGGGCTCGGCGCCAAGGGCAATCGTTGCCAGCATGACCACGAGGCACCATGCGCCTGCGTACCAGGCGGCCGCCGCACCGCCGAAGAGCTTGCCGATGACAAGCGCCCACGCACTGAGGCCACTCAAACGCTGGCCGTCCCAGGTACCCGCCACGAACTCGTCATTCTGCGAAGCTGCGACGAGACTCGCCCCCCAGATCAGCGTGGTCAACACGAAGCCGACCACGCCGAGCTCCAACAGTCTGGTCGCGAGCATCTCGCGTGGTACGACCACACAGACCGCAGCAACCAGGCACCCGACGATCATCGGGATAACAACAAGCCGCTGTGGCGTGACTTCCAGCCAGAGATTCCGGCGGAGCTCCGGACTGATGGTCATGCGCGGGCCTCGCGCAATGCGGTGAGATAGGTCGATTGCAACGAGTCTGCGACGATGCCGAACTCGCAGACGGGCAGACCGGCTGCGAGCAGTTCGCCAAGCAGCGCGTGCAAGCGGACATCGTCGCCTTCGACGTGTGCGAAAACGGTATCGCCTTCGACTTCGATGTTGCGCAACGCGTTGGGCCAGGTCGCTGGAAGCGCGCCAAGCGCCAGGCGAATGCGCACGCGCCGCCCGAACTGTGCGGGGTTGGTCGCACTCTGTGTGAGCTTGTGGTCAACAACTCGACCCGCGCTGAGTACCAGCATCGCCGTGCAGTAGGACTCAAGCTCCGCGAGGATGTGCGACGACACCACGAGCGTCATGCCATCGCCTGCAAGATCACGCAGCAATGACGCGAGACTCGCACGCGCCTCCGGATCGAGACCCGACGCAGGTTCATCGAGCAGCAGCAGGCGCGGGCTGTGCACGATGGCCTGGGCAAGGGCGAGACGCTGGCGCTGGCCGCGGGAGAGGTGCCCCGCGCGTTGCTCCAGGCGATCGTCGAGGCCGACGCGGGCAGCACAGTCGGACACGCGTTGGGGGATTTCCGCGTCGTGCAGCCCGTGGCTACGCGCAGCGTATTCGAGGCATTGGCGCGCTGTGAGTTCGGCATACAGACCGAAGTTGTCCGGCAGATAGCCGATGTGGCGATGCGCGGTTCGAGGGTCCTGGGCAACATCAATGCCGTCGAACAGCACGCGCCCTTCATGTGCAGGCTCAAGTACTGCCAGACAGCGCAACAGTGTTGTCTTCCCTGCGCCGTTTGGACCCACGAGCGCGGTAATGCTGCGCGGCATGAGCGCCAGACTTACGTGGTCGAGCGCCCGCATACTGGGATAGTCGAAGCAGAGCCCTTCGATCTCCATGAGTGGCAGCGCAGCGCGCATGACCGTTGTGTCTCCCTACGATGTTCGACGCAACCAGAACGCCAGTGTCGGTTGCCGAATGCGGGCGGGGCAAACTGCCGCATGAACCCGGATTACGCCTGCACGGCATCGCGGTCAAGCTGCATTGAGCGCCGTAGTGCGAGTGAGTCAATGTTGCGCACGGACGCGCGCGGCGCCTTCGAGCACGGAAAAGCAAACCGGGTACCTAACCCGCTGATAACGCGTCGGCCTCGCCCGCAACCACCAGCGTCGGCACACCGAGGGTCCGGTCACGCACGGTAAACACACGCGTGCCGCGACGCCGCCCGATCCTGACCTCGGACACGGCGTGGCCAAGTTCACGCAGGCGCGCGTTGGCGCCGTCGATGTCGCGGGTTCGCCACGTGATGCCCCAGAGACGATCTGCGCTATCTGCCTCGCCAACTGCCTCTTTGGCGGATGACGCGTCGTTACGCGACGGCCGCTGTGCCACCTCGATCCCACTCGCGCCGGCCTTGAACACCAGCAGGCTGGACTGCTGCGCCGCATCGCTCCGGTCCAGCGTCAACTCAATACCCAACCGTGCACCGTAGTGTCCAAGCGCGCGGCCCGGTGCAGTCGTTGTAACGACGAGGTGGTCGAGATCGACCAACGCATGCGCTGGCGCGGGTACCGCGACCAGCGGATCGTCCGTCTCTCGCTGCAGCACGAACGTACGCAGCCCTCCGCAGTGCGCATCACCCAGCCGCATGCTGCGCCAGTGCCGAGCGCGTCCCGTCGCCTGATCGATGCTGCTTGCCGCTTGGATCGCAGCGGGTTCCAGCCCGCGCCGGCGAAAGGTCCCGTGGTCGGCCTCGATGTCGTCACTCGCGAACACCAGCGTCTGCAATCCCGGTCCATGCCCCGACAGCAGGTCGCGCAAGCGGTCGGCCATTGGCCCGGCGCCCTGCGGCGCCAGCACTTCAAGCGCCACGTGCTCGAGCTGGAACAGCGCGGACACCGCGCCTGCGGGATCGACCGATCGCCAGTCGGGCGCGCGCCCGAGCAGCGCCGCATAGGCCGCAATGCCGTGCTCGATCTCCGGGCAGAGCAGGACGAGGTGGTCAATGCCGACAATCATCGGACTCCTTGCTGGCGCGGACACGCCATGTCAGTGAATTTGCCAAGTGCTCTGCCAGTGATCGTGGCGCTGCACCACGCGCTGTCGCAACGCAATTCAGGCGAGCCGCATTCGCACTTCGTAGCAGAGGCGCAACACCCCGGCATCATGTTTCAATCCGCCGGCAGAACACACGACCCAGGGTGCCACGCCAGCAGCCTGAGCGAACTGTCCAAAACAGCCCTGAGCGAAACCAACAATTTAGAGGCAGCACGCATGATCAGCAGCGGACCAGTGGAAGACCGTTTGGCCATCCGCGAACTCGTGGAGTCCTATAACGACGCAGTGATGCGTTTCGACGCCGACGCCTGGGGCGCGAACTGGGCCGAGGACGGCATCTGGTCGTTGCCCGGTGGCGCAGAGATCGCCGGCAAGTCCACCATCGTCACCACCTGGAAGGGCGCGATGTCCGGCTTCTCCTTCGTGGGCTTCTACGCCTCAGCCGGTCCCATCGTTGTCGACGGCAACAGCGCCCATGGCAGCTGGTACCAGCAGGAATTCCTGCACGGCAAAGATGGCACCAAGCGCAACATCACGGGCCAGTACGAAGACGACTACGTGAAGCAGGGCGGCCGCTGGTTCTTCAAGAAGCGCGTGTACAAGGTGTTGAACGCCGAATAGTCGGCACGACGATCAGACAGGCGGACCGCAATCGGATGGGCGCATGAGCTGGAACCCCTTTGCGCCCGAAGTACTGGCCGACCCGGCCAACGGTTACAGCGCGCTGCTGGCGCGTTGCCCGGTGCATCACTTCAACGACTTCGATCCGCCGTTCTATACGCTGTCGCGCTATGCCGATGTTGAAGCGGCGCTGCGCGACATCGATACCTTCTCCAGCGAGTTCGGCCAGGGGCCACGCTTCACGCAACCAGTAGGCATGCTCTGCGATCCGCCGCAGCACACCTTCTATCGCGGCCTGGTGCAGCGCGCATTCACGCCGCGCATGATCGAATCGCTGCGCCCCCGTGTCAGCGCGTTGGCTGTTGATCTGGTCGACGCCATTTGTTCGGGCGGCGGCGCGTCGGTCGACTTCGATCTGCACGATGCCTTCGCGTTTCCGCTGCCGGTCGTCATCATCGCCGAGCTGCTGGGCGTGCCCACGGCCGACATGGAACGCTTCAAGCATTGGTCGGATGTGCAGGTCGCTGCGATGGGCGCGAAGGACCCGCGGCCCTATGCGGATGATCAGGCGGCGTTCTTTGCCTATCTCGTCGAACGTCTGCAGCATGCGCGGCAGATTGCCCAGCGCAATGAAGGCTCACAGCAAGACGCGGAGCAGGCAGAAAACCTGCTGGTCTATCTGGCCGACGCGCGCGAGAACGGCGAACTGTTGCCCGAAACACAACTGCTCAGCGTGTTGTCGCAGTTGCTGGTGGGCGGCAACGAAACCACCACATCACTGATCACCAATGCAATGTGGCGGCTGCTGCAGTTCGGCCTGTGGCCGGACATCGTCGCCAACCCCGAGCTGATCGATGCCGCCATCGAGGAGAGTCTGCGCTTCGACCCGCCGGTGCTCAGCCTGTATCGCAACACCACACGCGATGTGCGCATGCACGACGTGACCATTCCCAAGGGCGCGAAGGTCTGCCTGCACTACGCCGCCGCCAATCGCGATCCCGATGTGTTCGATGACCCGGACAAGTTCGACCTGCAGCGCGCCCGCCATCGCCACCTGGCGTTCGGGCTGGGCGTGCATTTCTGTCTGGGCGCACCGATGGCGCGGCTGGAAGCGCAGGTCGCCCTGGCCACGCTTGCGCAGCGCCTGCCACGACTTTCGCTGCGCAATGATGGTGAGCGCATTGCGCCGTTTTTTCTCTGGGGGCGCAAGCGGCTGCCGATGCGCGCGGCGCTTGGCTGACGTAAGTCCTGTGCGCTGCGTTCAGGCGGCGCGCCGCCGTCAGGCGGCGATGCGCACGAAGCGTTCCAGCTCCTTGAGTTTCAAATCCACAGCGTCCTGCTTCTGCGAGCCAAGCTGCGCCACCACGCGGTCTACGCCCAGGTCGGCATAGCCACGCAACATGTCGTCGGTGAGGCGATACGGTGGCGTGATCACAATCTCGAACCCCGCGCGGCCGCGCTGCTCCGCCGCCAGCGCTTTGTCCAACTGTTGCAAGGCCGCAGCGGTCTGTTCCACGTTGATCGCGAAGCCGTACCACCCCGCGCCGTAGCGCGCAGCCCGGCGCATGCCTGCAGCGCTGTGCCCGCCAACAATAATGGGCAGGTGCGGTTGTTGAACCGGCTTCGGGTCCAGGCGTGCGCCTGCAACCTGAAAGTGCTTGCCTTGAAAGTTCACGACTGGCTGCGTCCACAGCTGCGTGACGAGTTCGAGAAACTCATCGCTGCGGGCGCCACGGTCCGGCCAGGAGTAACCGCTGGCAAGCACTTCTTCCTTGCACCAGCCCACACCAATGCCGAAGTCCATGCGGCCGCTCGACAGCCAGTCCAGCGTGGCGAACTCCTTCGCGGTGTACACAGGATTGCGCTGCGAGATCAGCGCAATGCCGGTGCCGAAACGCAGACGCTGTGTAGCCGCAGCCAGAAAGCCGAAGCTCGCCACGGTGTCCAGCATGCCGCCACCTTCGGGCACCGGCAGCTTGCCGTCGCGCGAACCGGGATAGGGAAACTCAGTGCGATCGAACAACACCACGTGCTCGCCCATCCAGATCGAGTCGAGCCCTGCATCTTCTGCATGGCGACCGAAGTCGGCGATGAACTTTGGCGTCGCGATCGGCGACATGAACGTGGCGAATACTCCAATCTTCATCGGAAGCTCCCGAGTGGCGTGGGTTGATCTGTGTGATGGGTCTGTTTGACTGGGAAGCGCGCGCGACGGATGGCGCAGCCTGTTCAGCGCCCCTTGAAGCTCGGCTCGCGCTTCTCTACGAATGCTGCAACGGCTTCGCGGTGGTCCTCGCTGTTCATCGCACGCAGCAGCCGTTCGGCTTCACGGTCGATGGCGGTTGCGTGATCGATCACAAGCGCTTCATCCAGGTTGTCCTTCATGTAGCGGATGCTGACCGCAGGCCCGTGCGCCAGCTGGCGGGCCAGCGCCAGTGCGTCGGCATGCAGCGACGCATCGTCGACCACACGGTTCACGAGGCCCAGCGCTTCGGCGCGCACCATGTCCACACGCTCGCCCAGCAACATCAGTTCGCGCGCACGCGCCGGGCCGACGACGCGCGTCAACATCCAGGCAATGCCGTAGTCGCCCGACAGACCGATGCGGGCATAGCCGGTGCTGACAAATGCCGAGCGCACGGCGATGCGCATATCACACGCCAGTGCAATGGCCAGACCCGCGCCGGCTGCCGGACCGGGCAGCGCCGCAAGCGTCGGCTTGCGCGACGCCTGCAATGCGCCAGCAATTTCATGGTGGCGCGCGCGCATGGTCTCGAAGCGTTCGTCGGCCGTCTGGTTCGTGGCAGCACCGCGGCCACCCATGCCTTTCACGTCGCCGCCTGCGCAGAATGCGGTGCCAGCGCCGGTGATCAGCAGGCAGCCGACGGCGGCATCACGCCCGCGATCCGCAATCTGCTGGCGCAGCGCCTTGGTCAATGGGTCAGACAACGCATTGCGCGCTTCGGGCCGGTTCAATGTCAGCACCGCCACGCGATCGATGATGTCGCAGCGCAACTGGTCCGTGCCGGTATCGATATGTATATGTGGCATGTCGTGAGTCCGTTGATTGCAGATCAATCACCCGCCGATAACGCGGGCGCGCCGCCGAGCGGCATCGACGCAGGTTCGGCGCCGCTGCTGGAAATGCCAGAAGCACCCACCCCGCTGCGATTCCGTACGCCCAGCGCCCTCAGCACTTCGTCGTGCCGTTGCTTGTTCAGCGCATAGGGCAGAAACACCCAGACCGAAAACACCAGCAGCATGGCCACGAGCGCGTAGGCCCAGCCAAAATTGGTGATGATCTGCGGCGCGACCGCGTGCGGGTCTGCGCCGGGCTGCAGCCCGATCAAGTCGATGGCCATACCCGCCACGAGCGTACTGAGCCCAGTGGTGCATTTCTGTGAAAACGCGTAGGAACCAAAGTAGATGCCTTCCTGACGACGGCCGTGCTTCAGCTCATGCTCGTCCGCGATGTCGCCCATCATCGACGCGACCGTCACAGACGCCTGCACACCAATCAGCGCCGCGAACAGGCCAAGCACGCCGAGCACAATCTCAAGCATGCGCAGGTCAGCCGGCATCAGACCAAACAGGTTAAGTACGACGGGGCCGGTCGACAGTGCGCCAGACGCGACTACACCAATGATCACTGTCCACTTCTTGTCGAAACGACCATTGAACCAGGGCACCAGAAACAGGCCGACGATGGCGCCGAACAATGTTGCAAGCCCGATATGTCCAATCGCCGCAGTGGGCAACTTCCAGAAGAACGTCATGAGATGGGTACCCATCGCAGTCTGAAATCCGGAATACACGAAGAAGATGACCGTGCCCACGAACAGCGCCCGGAACGACCGATTGCCCAACGCTTCGAAGATGTCGCGGTACATGCCGGTCAGGCTGAACGGGCGCGGTGCCTGTTGCGAACCCGCAAGCTTCGGAATGTGTGGCGCCGTGCCGATCGTGCAGAGCGCGGTGAGCACACCCACCGACAGCGCCGCCATCAGCGCAATGGTGAAGTAGTTCTCGCGCAGCAACTGCCCGTTGCTGCCATCGCCAGGCTTGCCGGCAAAGATGAGCAACCAGATCACCTGCGTGACAATGCCTGCAGCGAGAATGCCGACCCCGGTGCGGGCAGCGGCAATCTGAGTACGTTCGCGGTAGTCCTGCGTAAGTTCGGCGCCGAGCGACAGGTAAGGCACATGGAACACCGCCAGCGCGGCGCGTGTGCCCACCGTGAACACGGTCAACCAGACGAACAGCGCCGTGTCGCTTAAGCCTTCCGGCGGCCAGAACAGCCCGAACACCAACAGACACAACGGGATGATAGACAGACCCATCAGTGTGTGCCTGCGGCCATAGCGCGTCTGCATGCCATCGGACCAGGAGCCGATCGCCGGGTCGATAATCGCATCAGCGACCAGTGCGATGGTCAGTGCGGCCGCCGCGGCCGTGCCAGACAGCCCAAGCACCTGGTTATAGAAGAGCAGCAGGAACGCAAACGCCGCGTTTTTGATGGCTTCGCCCGAGGCACCTATGGCGTAGAAGACCTTGATCGCAACAGGAACCCGGTTCGTCACTCGCACTTCCCCCGCATGAGCGCCGCAGCCTATGCGAGCCGTGGCTTGGGGCACAATGCGCGCTCAGCCGCCGCCTGAGTGCATTCCAATGGCAATCGACATCGACCGGCTCAGCGAAGCTCAGCTCATCGACCTCAATCATCGGATCGTGGCGCGGCTGAAACTCATCCAGCAGTTGCGCGCGCACACCGACATGCTCGACTTCCGGATCGGCGAGCGGGTGACCTTCGAGCCCGATGATCGGCCGCCCGTGACCGGCATCATCGCGAAGTACAACCGCAAGACGGTCAGCATCGTGACCGAAGATGGCAGCCGCTGGAACGTATCGCCCGGCTTCCTCACCCGGGCGCCCAGCACCGTCGCCACACGCCGCTCGACCAAGCGGCCATCGGGCACCGTGATCGACGCTGAGGCGGATACGACCGGGCCGAGTACGCGCGGCACCAATGTCATCGAGATGCCCCGGCGCGATCCCAGCAAAGGCGGCACGCGGCCGCCAAAACGCTAGCGCTCCGTCCATAGCCTCAGCGGATGCGCTGCGCAAGCAACGCTTCCCGTGGGCCGCGAGGCCTGCCTATGATCCCGCGCCAAGTGCGCACACGCGCGAATCGCGACAATCGGGGGCGGGCATGACGTTGATCGAGTACGCGCAGGTGGGCATGGCGCCCGCCTGGTACGCGCAGCAGTTTCCTGAGCGGCTGGCAGTGGCATCGCAGTATGGGATGCGCACCTGGGCCGAACTCAACAGCAACGCCAATCGCCTTGTGCGGGTGTTTCGCGCGGCCGGCATCAAGGATGGCGACGCCATCGCCATTGCACTGAAGAACCGCCCCGAGTTCATCGAAGTGCTGCTGGCCGCAATGCGCAGTGGCCTGCGGCTTACGCCCATCAACTTCCATCTGAAGGCCGATGAGATCGGCTACATCGTCGACAACTGCGAGGCCCGTGCCTTCATTGCCGACGCCAGCATTGGCGGTGCGGCCGTTGAAGCCACTGCCCACGCGGCGCGCGCCAGCTTGAAATTGTCAGTGGGTGGCGCGCTGGCCGGCTTTCAGGACTATGGCACAGCCATTGCGTCTGTCGATGGCGCCGATATTCCAGATCCGTCACTCGGCGGCACCATGCTGTACACCTCGGGTACCACGGGCCGCCCGAAAGGCGTGTACAGAAAGGAACGCGAACCACCCATGCCGAGCCTGGAAGGCACGTTGGCCAGCTATCGGCCAGGCGAAGACTGCGCACTGTGCACCGGGCCTGCGTATCACGCGGCACCACTCACCATCGATATCGTTGGCCCCATCGTATCGGGCGTCACCGTGGTGCTGATGGACCGTTGGGACCCCGAGGAGACGCTGCGCCTCGTGCATGCGCAACGCGTGACGCATTGCCACATGGTGGCCACCATGTTCCATCGCCTGCTGCAGGTGCCCGACGATGTGAAGTCGAAGTATGACATCAGCAGTCTGCGCGTGATCGTGCACGGCGCCGCGCCAACACCGGTGCACGTGAAGCACGCCATGATCGAGTGGGTAGGGCCGATTCTCTGGGAGTACTACGCGGCCACAGAAGGCGGTGGCGGCTTCATCGTTGGTTCGCAGGAATGGTTGAAGAAGCCCGGCACCGTGGGCAAGCCGCCGCCGGAGTTCAACAACCGCATCCTGGACGACGATGGCAACGTGTGCCCGCCTGGCGTGGTGGGCACCATCTATATGCCCGCGCCGGCGCGCGGCCGCTTCGAGTACTTCAAAGACAACACGAAGACCAGCAGCTCCTATCGCGGCGATCACTTCACGCTGGGCGACATGGGCTACTTCGATGAAGACGGCTATCTGTTCCTGACCGGCCGCACGGCGGAACTGATCATTTCCGGCGGCGTGAACATCTATCCGCAGGAAATCGACAGCGAGCTCATGAAGCATCCATCCGTGCTGGACGTGTGCACCATCGGCATCCCCAGCGAAGAGTGGGGCGAAGAAGTGAAGTCGGTGGTGCAGTTGCGCGACGGGCACACCGCAGGGCCCGCACTGGCAGGTGAGCTCATAGATTTCGTGCGCGGCCGCCTCGCGCCGTTCAAGTGTCCACGCAGCATCGACTTCGTAGACGATCTGCCGCGCCTGCCCAGCGGCAAGATTCAGCGGCGCATCGTGCGCGAACCCTATTGGGCGGGGCGGGCGAAGCAGATTTAACAAGGCGGGCGAAGCAGATCTAGCCGGGCAGGCGCCGCTGGATCAGCGCGCATTCGATCGATTCCACTCGATGACCGATTCAACACACCACGCATAACCATGAATGGGAGCAGCACATGACCACCGAAACACTTGCCTACAGCGATGGCGATCTCGCCCTCAAAGGCTTTCTTGCGTACGACGAAAAGATCACGGGCAAGCGCCCCGGCGTACTCGTGATGCCGGAAGCATTCGGCCTGGGCAGCGGCGCGAAACAGCGCGTGCAGATGCTCGCGGACTTAGGTTACGTGGCGCTGGGCGGCGACCCCTACGGCGACGGCAAGGAATTCACCGACCTGCAGGACGCCATGAAAGTCGCAGGTGCACTGATGGGTGATCCGGCCAAGTTCCGCGCGCGCGCACGCGCAGGCCTGGACACGCTGGCTTCGCTGCCACAGGTCGACGCGAGCCGTCTCGCCGTCATGGGCTATTGCATGGGCGGCACGTTCTCTCTGGAACTTGCACGCGATGGCGCGCCCATTCGCGGTGCTGTGTCCTTTCATGGCGGCCTGGCCACACAACGTCCCGCACAACCCGGCGCCGTCAAGGCCAAGATCCTTGTGTGTCACGGCTCCGACGACCCGATGATTCAGACCGCACAGGTGAACGGCTTCGTGGAAGAGATGACCAAGGCCGGCGCCGACTGGGAGCTGGTGAGCTACGGAAACACCGTGCACAGCTTCACCAACGCTCAGGCCGACGGCACGATCATGCCGGGCATCAAATACAACGCGCAGTCCGATGCGCGCTCATGGCGCGCCATGCGCAACTTCTTCGAAGAAATCTTCGCGGCATGAGTAGTGGCGGCATTTGCGCGCTGACCGCGGCCCGGCACTACCCCGATCGCTTGGCGCGCGTGCTGAGCCACTGCGGCTGATGCACCAACACTCGTCGTGAGCACGTGTTCCCGTATCTCGTGCGATCCGCGCCGCAAAAGTTCTTTCGGGAGTTTCTGCAGAGTGGCGCCAACGATGGTGCCACTGTGTTCGGCAACAGGCCGTTGAACCCCGCTGAGCGTCCGAGCCGCTAATGTTCCGTGCACCCACTCGACTAACAGCCATGGTCTAGGCTGCGTGTGCGCGACTGTGGTGTCCGTGCAGATATTCCGTGCATGTATCGAGCTACCCAATCGGCTGCCGTCGGCCACCGGAGCGCACCGCTCCCTCATCGCTCAAGGACCCAGCGCAATGATTCACGCGATCGACCAATGGCTGCCCCAACGCTACTGGAGCTGGGGCGTGTGTGTGCTGCTGACAATGCTGTGCCTGACGCTCGCGTCGTCCGTAGCCACCCCGTGGCTATGGCCCGCAGGATTGTTCGGTGCGTTGTCTGCGGTGGGGCTGTGGGACGTGCTGCAACCGCGCCAGGCCATTCGCCGCAACTACCCGGTCATCGGCCATCTGCGCTTCATGTTCGAATATCTGCGCCCGGAGATCCGGCAGTACTTTCTTGAGACCGACACCGAGGCCGTGCCGTTCTCCCGCGCCCAGCGCTCGCTGGTGTACCAGCGCGCGAAGGACGCCGTCGACAAGCGCCCCTTCGGCACACAGTTGGACGTGTACCAGACGCACTACGAGTGGATTAACCACTCCATGACGCCCGTGCACATCGACAACCACGACTTCCGCGTGCAGATCGGCGCAGGCCGCTGCAAGCAGCCCTACTCGGCCAGCGTGTTCAACATCTCCGCGATGAGTTTCGGCGCGCTGTCTGCCAACGCCGTGCTGGCGTTGAACGACGGCGCGCGACGCGGCGGCTTCTATCACGACACCGGCGAAGGCTCCATTTCCATCTGGCACCGCGAACGCGGTGGCGACCTGGTGTGGGAAATCGGCAGCGGCTACTTCGGCTGCCGCGACGCCGAAGGCCGCTTCAACGCAGAGAAGTTCAAGGAGAACGCCGCCAGCGATCAGGTGAAGATGATCGAGATCAAGCTTTCGCAAGGCGCAAAGCCCGGTCACGGCGGTGTACTGCCCGGCGCGAAGGTAACGGTCGAGATTGCACGCGCGCGCGGCGTACCTGCAGGCGTAGATTGCATCTCGCCCGCATCGCACTCGGCCTTCAGCACCCCGATTGAACTGTTGGCATTCGTGACGCAACTGCGCGAGTTGTCCGGCGGCAAGCCCGTGGGCATCAAACTGGCACTGGGTCATCCGTGGGAGTGGTTCTCCATCGTCAAGGCCATGCTGCACACCGGCCAGGTGCCGGACTTCGTTGTTGTGGACGGCGGCGAAGGCGGCACCGGTGCCGCGCCGATCGAGTTCTCTGATCACGTGGGCACACCGCTGAGCGAAGGCCTGATGCTGGTGCACAACGCGCTGGTCGGCGCGGGCCTGCGGGCGCAGGTGCGCGTGGGCGCAAGTGGCAAGGTCATCACCGCATTCGACATCGCGCGCACGCTGGCGCTGGGCGCGGACTGGTGCAACTCGGCACGCGGCTTCATGTTTGCGTTGGGCTGCCTGCAGGCGCAGACCTGCCACACCGGGCACTGCCCGGTCGGCGTAACCACCCAGGATCCGCAGCGCATGCGCGCACTCGTGGTGCCGGACAAAGCGCAGCGCGTGTACAACTTCCACGAGAACACGATGAAGGCGCTGCAGGAGCTGTTGGCGTCTGCAGGCCTCATGCACCCCTGCGAGCTTGGCCCCGAGCACATCATCCGGCGCATCTCGTCGAAAGAGATCCGCTCCATTGCCAGCCTGCATCACTGGGTGCGGCCGGGCGATCTGCTGAAAGGCGTGTATCGCCAGCCGGTATTCAAGCGCTTCTGGGAAGCCGCACGGCATGACAGCTTTGCGCCGGCGGAGTCGGTGCTGGTGATGCGCGCCTACAAGACGCGTTGAGTGCGTTGCGCGAACGCTTTCTCTATCCAATGCGTTGGGGGGGCAGTGCACTCGCTCGTACGCATTGCCAACGCGTGCTCTGCGTTTGTCGCCAGAAACAGACATTTGCATGTCGTGTTCGCGCATCGCTTCCGTGTCGCTGGTATGCGACACGAACTTCATGCGATTCGCCAAAAGGAGACAGGAATGCAGCGCGCAGCGCCATGCGCGCGCTTGTCGCGAGTTCAGCCGTCCGCTCTGATTAAGTTGCCCGGCAACAACCGGGTTCTACAACACAGGAGCGATGACAATGAACAAGCTATTCGTAGTGATTCTTGCAGTGGCGGCGTTTGGTCTCGCAGGGTGCGACTGGTTCAAGAGCGACAGCAGCACACAGCCCACTCTCGAAGGAAAGGTGGCCGAAGAAGTGGCAGCCGAGGCGAACGCGGCAGAAGCTGCACCAGGGATGGAAGTCGCCCCCCCCGATGGAAGTAGCAGGTGGCGCGACCGGCAGCGCGGCGATTGCAGTACACGACACGGCAGTTGCGAATGACGCAGCCGTGACTGCTGGGGCCGCAGCCGCCGCAAGCACAGCCGCTGGTGTCGCGGTTGACCCGGCAACAACCGGTGCTGCACCTGCAGTCGAAGCAGCGCACTAACGCGGTTCATGCGCTGAGGTAGCCATCGCGCTGGCACTGCAGGGCCAGCGCGATCTACCAACCCTCGCTAAGATCGGCCGCGCTGACGTCTCGGGCACGCATGTCCCACGGAAGTCAGTACATCGCATCCAGCAGCGCGCCGAGGAACAGCATGAGCAACGCAGACGTCATCATCGAAATCCTGCAACAGGAAGGCATCGAGTACCTGGCAGGGTTTCCCAACAACCGGCTGTTCAACTCCGCTGCCTCGCATGGTATGCGACCGTTGATCGCCCGCACCGAGCGGGTGGCCATCAACATGGCTGATGCATACACGCGCATGCACAACGGCAGGAAGATTGGCGTTGTCGCAGTTCAGGATGGCCCTGGCATTGAGGCCAGCTTTCCTGCGGTCGCTCAGGCGTATGGCGACAATACCCCCATTCTCATGTTGCCCGGCGCGCATTCGCCGGCCATGCAGGACTACGACCCGCAGTTCATGTCGTCGCGCTCATTTCGCGACATCACGAAAATGGCAGGCCTCATCAACGATGCACGCGCAATCCCGCGCAAGTTCGAGATGGCATTCGCAGCATTGAAGAACGGCAAGACCGGACCCGTGCTGCTGGAGACGGCCGCGTCAATCCTGGTCGGCAAATGGGAAGGCGCAACGCCTGACTACCGTTCGCCGGGGCGCTACAAGTCGATGGCCGACCCGGCTGATGTCAACGCGATCCTGGAAGCCCTGCTTGCAGCGCAACGCCCCGTGCTGATTGCCGGCCACGGCGCCCTGTATGCAGAGGCATGGAATGAACTGAAAGCACTCGCCGAGTTCCTGCAGATTCCCGTAACCACCACGCTGCTGGGCAAAAGCGTGTTCCCTGAGAATCACCCGCTTTCGCTTGGCGTTGCGGGCCGCACCATGACGCGTGCCGCTGGCCAGTTCCTCACCGACTCGGATTTCATCCTCGGCGTGGGCACCAGTTTCACCATCAACGACTTCACCGCGCGCATGCCGAAGAACGCCGTGCTGGGGCAGATCACGAACGCACCGTCAGACGTGGCGAAGTGTCGTGCTGTCGCCTGTGCAGCGATCGGCGACGCGAAGCTCGTGCTCGAACAACTCCTGGCCGCTGCCCGCGCGAAGATCGGAGCGCAGGGCAAGCCGCCTGCAACCGAAGTCATTGCAGCCATCAATGCACTCAAGAAGACGTTCTTCGACGAATGGTCGGAACGGCTGTTGTGCGACGACGTGGGCGCCATTTCGCCGTATCGCGTGATTCATGAGATGAACACGCTGTTCGACAAGACCCGCAGTGTCGTCACCCACGACGCCGGCAATCCGCGCGATCAGATCGTGCCGTTCTACCAAGCCATCACACCGCGCGGCTACCTGGGCTGGGGCAAGTCCACACATCTCGGCTCTTCGCTGGGCATGGCGCTCGGCGCGAAACTCGCGCGGCCCGATTGGCTGTCCGTGAACTTCGTCGGCGATGCCGGTTTTGGTCAGACCGCCAACGACTTCGAGACCGCAGTGCGTCTGAAGCTGCCGATCATGTCGGTGCTGGTGAACAACGGCGTAATGGGTGGCTATGGGGCATACATGCCGGACGCCGTCGAGAAGTACCAGGCGAGTTCAATGACCGGCGACTACACGGCCATGGCGAAGGCAATGGGTGGCTATGCAGAGCGCATCACGAAGGCGTCGGATGTACGCGCTGCGCTTGCACGTGGCATTCAGCAGACGCAGGCGGGCCAGGCTGTGCTGCTGGAGTTCATCACGCGCGAGGAGCCGGTACTTGCGATGGCGAACAAGTGGGGGATGTAGCAATCTGCATTGCGGCCGGTCGCATGCAGGGCGCCGATTGCCGTTTCGTTCAGTCAGGGAGGTCTGATTCCGCATGGCACGCAAACACATTCCGCGAGCAATGGAGCACTGTCGTGTACTGCCCGCCGTCGTCTTCGCGGCGTGTACGCTCTGCTTGACCGCACAGAGCGGCGCCGCGCAGGCGCCTTCCGAGCCGTCAATCGAGGCTGTAGATGCAATAGCCGACGCGGCGGATTCGTCCACGCTGCCAAAGGCTGTTGCATTGCGCCTGCGCGACCGGTCGAGCAACAAGGTCCTTGCCGAGAGCGCCCTGATGAGTACGGTGCGCCGGTATGCGCAGGATGTTCAGGTACTCAAGAGAATTGCTGGGCTGGGCTACGCAGACATGGATACGTTTCTCGTGCCCAGCGCCCGCGTTGGCGGCACGCTTCTCATCGTGCAGTTTCAGCCCCTGAGCGCAAAGGAAAGTGCAAGAGAAGGCGCAAACGAAGGTGCAGATGCACGTGCAGAAGCGTTCGCAATGTTCCGTGCACTCGAGGCAGAGGTACTGGCCACACGTTCTGAGTTCGTGGGTCTGCGTGGCAGCGTTCATGGCCTGAAGAGCAACCCAGATCGCTACGACTGGCTGTTCTGGCACACGCCACAGAACAACTGGGTGTTCATTAAGACCGCGCCCCGTGAGTACTTTGAGGCCAAGCTGAAACAATCGAAGCAGCCTGCCAGCGGCACTGCCATCGATCACGAAAGTACTATCACCTACCTTGCACAGCTGGCACACATCGATTTCGCAGAGGGAGAGCAGGACGACGGCGCGGCGAAGATGCGCGAGGCACTGCAGTACATTGATGCTGCACCCGCTGAATCACGTCCCGGGGCAGTGCTGCAGCTGGACGTGCTTCGCACGCTTGCGTTTGCCGCCGCAAACGAAGGCGACGAGACACAGCTGGCACAGTACATCGCCCGCTATGCATCCTTCACGTCGAAGTCCGGCGCCGCGTTGGACAACGTACCCGTACGGATCACCGGGGCCGCGGGTTATTGGGATTCGTTCCTCGATAGCGAGGTCACGGTTGAATTCGACGTGCTACCCGACGGAACGACGGCAAACACAGTCGTCCTCGCCAGCAATTCAAGCGCGACCTTTACCGCAGCCGTACGTCAGGCAACAGCGCGCTGGCGGTTCTTTCCTGCCGTTGCCGACGGAAAGGTGATTGTCAGCAAGCGCAAGTGGAAGCACCGGACCAACGCCAACAATTCACGTACCCGAAACGAGCGGCGACCAGACGGCTGAACGCCGCCTGCTGGCGCCGAGCTGCGCGTTCGCCAAGGCAGCAGCGCAAGGAGGATGCAGTGTCCGACAGCGAAGTGCTCGCACGAATTCGCGCGATCTGCGTTGAGTTCCCTGATGTGCAGGAAGGGTTGCTGCAGGAGCGGCCGCTGTTTCACGTGCGCCGGCGTCGATTCGTGATCTTCAACGGCAGTGACGCACCTCCGCGCCCGCGTTGGCGCGCGTTCGGCCCGTCATTGCACTTCGCAACTGATTCGCACGAGCACGCAGCACTGCAGAAAGACACACGCTTCAGGGCGTCGCCGCATCACGGGTTTCGCGGCTGGATGGCGCTTGACCTACAGCCGGGCGCGATTGACTGGCCCGAGGTCCGGCGTCTGGTTGATGCGGCATATCGCCACGTCGCGGCCCGGGAACTCGTTGCAGCGCTGGATGCACTTCGCAAGTGAAGCCGGCAGAACGCTCGCGGCGGCATGCCGTGCAGGCGCCCGAGCTACAACAGATCGTTGAATGCGGCGTTCAGCTCCGCGTAACGCGGGTGCAGTCCGGCAGCAAGAAAGCGCCGCGGCAGAACGCGTGGGCCGCTGAGCAGCAGCTCGTCCGCAAGGTCGCCCAGCGCTGCACTCAATACACCACCGGGCACCCGCAGCCAGCGCGGTCGACGCAGCCGCCGAGCCAGCAGATCGGCGAACTCGCGCTGCCGCACCGGTGCGGGTGCAACCGCGTTCCAGACACCGGATTCGTGGTGCACCACCAGCAAGTGCATGAGCATCGTCACCACGTCGTCGCGATGAATCCAGGACATCCACTGCCGCCCGTCGCCCAGCACGCAGCCAGCGCCGAATCGTGTCGCGAGTGCCAATGGCGGGAGAACGCCGCCCTCGCGGCCAAGCACCAGGCCGATGCGCAAGATGCTGACAATAGTGCCGAGTCGCGCTGCGCTGGCCGCCGCGCGCTCCCAATCCGCGCAGAGTTCTGCCGCAAAGCCGTGGCCCACAGGCGCGAGCTCATCCAACACTTCGTCGCCATGGCATATTCCATACCAGCCAATAGCCGAGGCACTCACCAACACGCGCGGCGAAACCTTGCAGCGTTCAAGCGCGTCGATCAGCGCATGCGTCAGATCAATACGTGACGCACGCACCAGTTGCCGCCGCCCAGCCGTCCAAGGTCGATCAGCAATCGATTCTCCCGCAAGGTTCACGACCGCGTCAGGGGCACTGTTGCGCAGCAGTTGATCAAACGTGTCGGCCACCATCACTGCATCGCCCAGGGAATGCCGCGCCGCGGATGGCCGGCGGCTCAGCACACTCACCTCGTGACCGTCACGCAGAAGCGCCGCGACCAGCGCCCGACCGATGAAGCCCGTCCCTCCAGTGACAAGCACGCGCATCAGCGCATGCCATATCGGGTCAGGCGCGCCCGAACGCTGATGATCTCCGCGTCGCATGTCCGGTTTTTCATCGCCGCAGTGTTCCCCGTGAAGCCAGAGTGTTCCGAGCGCAGGCCGGCGCTACATGGTGCAGTCAGGCGAGTACGACGACAAGGCGCAGCCGTCGCTGCTGGCGAGCTCGCGGCTCGTACAGCGCGGCAGGCTGACACGAAACCACCGGTGTACTTCCAGATCGGTGCGCGCTGGCCAAACCGAAAGCCATCGAACACCATGCCGCTCTCCCTACCGACGCGAGTGCAGCAGCGATGAGCACAGGCTACAACCCGGAATTCAATCCCACCGGCATCGAAGGTGGCGTGGACACCAACACACTACCGTGGATTGCACTGCCTCAAGCACCTGGCATGTCCATCAAGCCGCTGCGTGCGAGCAGCGAAAGCGGCATGTTCTCGGTCATCGTGCAGCTTCGCGCGGGCACAACGTTAGCCGGGCTGGTGCACCTGGGCGCGATGGACATGATGATGCTGTCCGGCTCGATGACCTACGGCAGCGGCCCGCTTGCCAGCACACTCGAGCCCGGCATCTGGGGCTACATCCCAGCCAATGCCCGCATTGATCAACTGCGCGCGAACACAGACACCGAGTTTCTCGCCAACCTCTACGGGCCGCTGGCATTCCTGGGCAGCGACGGCCGCAATGTGACGAGCCTGCTGACGGCGCTCGACGTGCAGGCGGTGGCGCGCAAGCGCGGCGTGACGCTGATCCCGAATACGCTGGCGGAATGCATGGCACCGCGACCGCGCGCATACCAGGGCCCGGCAGAGCCGCTGGCCGTGACCAGTGCCGATTCGAAAGCTCTCGTCGACGAGACAGCCGCTGCAGCGAGCAACGCGCGCGCAGTGCATCCGCACTTTGTCGATACGCGCACCGTGCCGTGGATCGAAAACGCAGCACTGCCCGACATCGGTCTGAAGGTGCTGCGGGTCAGCGAAGAAACCGGCGTGACCTCGTTGATCGTGCGGCACAACGGCGTTGCCGGTCCGCACTACCACCTGGGCGCTGCAGACTTTCTGGTGCTGAGTGGCCACATCGGCTATCGCGCCGGGCCGCCTGAAGGCTACGGCCCCGGCGTGTGGTTCTACGAGCCTGCCGGTGCGCGCCACGAAGCCACGCAACGCGTAAGTGCCGATGATCTGATCTACACGGCCAACGTGTACGGCCCCGTGCAGTTCGACGATGGTCCGGGTACACCCATTGCGGCCGTGCAGTCGTGGATGCAGTACAAGCAGATGGCCGACAGCGTCGGGCTGACACTCGTGCGCAACACATTTGACGGCGACACATCGCTGCTCGCGTGGGCGCCACTCGGCTCTGCACCCGCGCTGCTGCAGTGATGAGCGACGCAGCCATGAGCAATGCATCCACGAGCAGTTTGTCCACCAGGAATGCGCGCAGCACATTCCGCAGTCTGCTTGCCGGCAACGAAGCCGTGCTCGCGCCGCTGTGTCTCGACGCGTTGAGCGCGCGCATCGCGGCCGACGCCGGCTTTCACGCGGGCTATGTCAGCGGCGGTGCGCTGGGCTATGCGATGGCAGTGAGTGAAGCATTGCTGACGCTGACTGAAATCGCAGACGTCAGCCGCAATGTGGTGCAGCGCGGCGGCCTGCCCATCATCGTCGACGTGGGCGTAGGTTTCGGCGACGCGGTACACGCCACGCGCATGATCTGGGAGATCGAAGCGACCGGCGCCGTGGCTGTCGAACTGGAAGATCAGGTGGCGCCGAAACGCGTAAGCCATCACCGCGGCATCGAACATCTGGTCGACGTTGAAACCATGTGCGCGAAGCTCCGCCACGCGGTAGCCGCGCGCAAGGATCCCGATTTCCTGCTCATTGCACGCACGGGCGCGATTGCCAACGAAGGCTTTGAGTCCGCGATTGCTCGTTGCCAGGCCTATCGCGCGGCCGGCGCCGACATGGTGATGCTGCTGACCAACGACGAAGCACAGTGGCGACAGGCAAGCGCCGCAATCGACGCGCCGCTTTCCACCATCACCACCTTCGGCACGCGAACGCCCGCGCAATGGCACGCGCTCGGCTGCGCGCTGGTCATCGACCCGATCACGCCGCAGGTGCTGGCTGTGCAGGCAGTGCGCGACGCATACCAGCGGCTGCGCCAGGACGGCAGCTACGGCATTGAATCGCGCGCTGTGTTCAAGCTGTACAAGGAGCTGCCGGGGCTTGCGGGCCTGGATGCGCTTTACGCCATCGAAGACGACACTACTGAACGCGAGCGTACCCCGCCGTTGCATTGACGGCGCAGATGCCTGCGTCGCCACACACGACGCTTGCCATGCTCACACCGCTCCACGCGCAGCGCTACGCGCGATCGAACTCGAACCCCGCGTAGCCATTGGCCGCCACGTCATCGCACTTCTCGCGGTAGCGCGGCGCACCGCCTGCATACAGCAGGAAGTGCCGCGCTGTTCGGCCTGGGATGTTCGAGTTGATGCCCATGAACCAGGAGTCCACCTGCGCGAACAACATAGGGGCGGCAGTCTCGTACACGTGCTGGGTCCAGGCGTCTTCCGCCGCTGTGCTGGCTTCAATGCGCGAGTGCTTATGCGCCTGCATGTATGCAAGCAGGTCGCTGACCCACTCAACGTTCTGTTCGATGCAACGCGGGATGTTGCAGAACGTCGCCGCATTGTGTGGGCCCACCAGCGTGAACATGTTGGGGAAGCCTTCCGTCTGCATGCCCAGCAAGGTGCGCGGACCCTCCGCCCACTTGTCCTTCAACGTGCGTCCCGCGCGGCCACGAATGTCGATCTGCTCGAAGCCGCCGATCACTGCGTCGAAGCCTGTGGCAAACACAATCATGTCGAACTCGCGGTGCGCATCGCCGCACTCGATTCCTGATGGCGTGATGCGCACAATCGGCATGGCCCGCACATCGACCAGTTCGACGTTCGGCTGGTTGTAGGCCTCGTAGTAGCGGGTCTCCAGCGGCACGCGTCGGGTGCCGAAGCCGTGATTGGTTGGAATGAGTTTGTCGGCCGTGGCCTGATCGCGCACACGCGCGCGGACCTTGCGCGCCACGAAGTCACTGAGCAGTGCGTTGGCCTGCGCATCGACCAGCACATCGCGGAAGTTGCCCATCCAGATGCCGAAGCCGGGCGCGTCGTACAGCTGCTCCCAGAATGCTTCGCGTTCGGCAGGCGAAATCTGCAATGCATAGCGCGCATCTGCCGCATGCAGGAACTGCCCGTGGGATGCCCGGCAGCGCGCGAAGATCTCGGGATAACTGGCTTTGATGCGGGCTTGCGTTTCGTCGTCGATGGGGCTGTTCTTGAGCGGCGCGCACCAGTTCGCTGTGCGCTGAAACACGGTCAGCTTCCTCGCGGTCTTTGCGACCTCCTGAATCACCTGTACGCCAGTAGCACCCGTGCCGATCACGGCAACACGCTTACCGGTGAAGTCCACCGGCGTGTGCGGCCAACGCGCGGTGTGATGCGATTCACCCTGAAACGCTGCAATGCCATCGATGGCCGGTAGCGTCGGCTTTGCAAAGGCACCGATCGCAGTAATGAGAAAACGGCCACGCGCACGGGCGCCGTCGTGCAGCGTGATCGTCCACTGATTCGCATGTTCGTCGAACGCTGCCGACCGCACGGTGGCGTTGAATTGAATGTCGCGCTGCAGATCGAACCGGTCTGCCACATGCTGCAGGTAGCGCAGCGTTTCCGGTTGCGGCGCAAAGTGTTCGCTCCAGCTCCAGTCCTGCAGCAGCTCTTTAGAGAACGAGTAGCCGTAGCTGTAGCTCTCGGAGTCGAAGCGCGCGCCAGGGTAGCGGTTCCAGTACCAGGTGCCGCCTACGCCCGAACCGGCTTCGAAGACGCGCGCGGTCATGCCGAGGCCACGCAGCTTATGCAGCTGATACATGCCGGAAATGCCGGCGCCGATGATCAACGCATCGAACGTCGGCATTTGTTCAACTGCGGTTGCGTTGGTGTTCACCAGTTGCGTTGCTCCGTTCGGCTGGGCGGATTGTTGCTCGGGTTGGGTGGACTGTTGTTCAGGTCTGCAGGATCTTGCGCGATGCTTGCGCTTGCGCGCGCACCGCTGCCTCGTCATCGGGATACAGATTCAAAGGGTGCGGCACCACCACGCCGCGCTGACATGCCGGACGCGCTTCAAGCGCCGCCATCCAGCGCTGCAGGTGTGGCAGCCCATCCATGCTGACCCCGGACCAACGATGAATACGCAACCAGCACCAATGTGCAATGTCAGCGATCGAGTAGTCGTCGGCCAACCACTCGCTTTCGCCAAGCCGCGAGTTCAGCACTTCGAACAAGCGTCGCGACTCATTCTGATAGCGCGCGATGACGCTCGGCAGCTGCTCGGGGAATGCACGGAAGAACACGTTGGCCTGACCCATCATCGGGCCGGTGCCGCCCATCTGAAACATCAGCCACTGCATGACGCGCGAGCGCCCCTTCGCACTTGTTGGCAACAGCTGGCCGGCTTGCTCCGCGAGATACAGCATGATCGCCCCGGACTCGAAGACCGCAAAGTCGTCTTCGCCGCGATCGACAATGACCGGGATACGCCCATTCGGGTTCAGCTTCAGAAACCATGCTTCCTTCTGCTGGTTGGCCATCATGTCGATGGTATGAACGTTGTACGACACGCCGAGTTCTTCCAGCGTCACCGACACTTTATGGCCGTTGGGCGTGGACGCGGTGTAGAGGTCAATACTTGGCATCGGGCTGCTTGCCTGTGTCGCTATCCAAGCCTGCGGCGCTGGGCGTTCCAGCATCTTTCGTCATTCCGGCGACTGGCCGCTCATGCGGCGCACTCGCATAGGCGCCGCGAAAGTCCCTGAACGGACCATCGCGCCACTCCAACGCAGCCTTCAGACCCTCTTCACGCACGCGCTTCCCCCACTCTGAGGCCGCCTTGCGTTGTGCCGACAGCGCCTGAATCTCGGTGCCCGACGCCAGCGCCTGGCGCATACCCATCGCTTCGTACTGCCTGTTCACGGCGCGCTTCGAGTACATCAGCATTTCATTGTCGATGTGCGCCATGCGCCGCGCGAAGCGTTCCGTGAAGTCGTCCAGTTGATCGCGCGGCACGGCGTAGTTGGCCCAGCCGAGTTGGGCCATCTCAGTGCCGGAAATCGAGTCGCCCATGTAGGCGAACTCACGCGCCTTCGCGGGCGGCAGAAACCAGGGCGCCCACATCATGTCCATGGTGGTCATGGCGCGTACCGGCGGATAGCCGATCTTCGCGTCCTCGGCCACGATGCGGAAATCGCACACCGTCGCCAATTCTGTTCCGCCAGCCAGGCAGTAGCCCTGCACCTGTGCCACCACCGGCTTCGCCAGTTCCCAGATGAACCAGTTGGTCATGACGACATGACGCGACCACTGGCCCGCGCCCGGATGCATGGAGCCTGTGTCAGGCAAACCAGAACGCGCGCTGACGTAGGACGCATCGCCAGCAACACGGCTGGGCGAGAGGTCATAGCCCGAAGAGAAGGCACGGCCCGCAGCCTTCAACACAATCACGCCGATGGCGGGGTCGTGCTCGGCCTCGCGCATGGCGTCCATCACCTCGCCACGCAGGTTGTTGCTCAAGGCGTTCAGTTTCTCGGGGCGGTTCAGTGTGATGAATGCCAGTCGGCCGTCGGTCTCATAAAGAATGTCGCTGTAAGCCATGTATTCCCCCACCGATGTACATCGGCGCCTGTTGTCTTTCGCTATTCGTGTATCGCGCTCGGATACTCGGTGCGATGGCATGAACGCGCAACAGCCCGCAGCCAAGCAGTTACTCTTGGCGCCGGTCTTCTCATTGCGCAGGCAGGGACAATGCGTGTGTTCACACTCGTGCGATTTCACCGGTCGGTGCGTGCCGCCTCTGGTCGCGCGCGAACGCGGCTCATGCAGCTGTTGCTGGGGCTACTGATTCCTCTTTCATTGTTTTCAGGAGCGCCTGTGTCCGCCGAATCTGCCAAGCCGAGTGTCGATGACGATCCTTACCTGTGGCTGGAGGACGTTGAGGGCGCGCGTTCACTCGACTGGGTGCGTGCGCACAACGCAGTCAGCGAAGCGCAACTCGCAGCCGATCCCGGCTATGCATCGCTGGAACGCGATCTGCTGGCCATCCTGGACTCCGATGCGCGCATCCCGATGGTCACCAAGCGTGGGCCATGGCTGTACAACTTCTGGCGCGACAAGGCACATCCGCAAGGCATCTGGCGGCGCACCACGCCCAGCGAATATCGCAAGGCAGAACCGCAATGGGAGTTGCTGCTGGACATGGATGCGCTGGGCAAGGCCGAAGGCGTGAACTGGGTCTGGGCGGGTTCGGACTGCCTGCAGCCTGACTACGACTACTGCCTCATTGCATTGTCGCGCGGCGGCGCAGATGCCAGCATCACGCGTGAGTTCCGCATCAGCACACGCACATTCGTGAGCGATGGTTTTCAACGCGCCGAGGCCAAGGGCGAGTTGAGCTGGCGTGATCGGGACAGCGTGTATGTCGCCACCGACTTCGGCCCCGGCACGATGACCGATTCCGGCTATGCGCGCGTGGTGAAGCTCTGGCAACGTGGTACGCCAATGGCGGATGCGCAGGTGGTGTACGAAGGCCGCAGCGACGACCTGGGCGTAGGCGCCGTGCGCGATCACACGCCGGGCTTCGTACGCGACTTCGTCTCACGCGCGATCAGCTTCTACACCAACGAGCTGTACGAACGCCGCGACGACGGCGCGCTGCTGCGCATCGATGCACCAGACTCGGCGACCAAGTCGGTGTTCCGCGAGTGGTTGCTGCTGGAGCTGCGCGAACCCTGGGACGTGGGCGGCAAGCACTACAGCGCTGGCGCGCTCATCGTCATCGACTACACCCGCTTCATGGCCGGTGAGCGGCAGTTCGATGTGCTGTTCGAACCAACGGCCACCACGTCGCTGGCCGGTGCTACGCCCACGCGCAACTACCTGTTGCTGAACGTGCTCGACGATGTGAAGAACCGCATCTACGCACTGAAGCCAGTGCGCAACGGCAGCAGCGTGCAGTGGCAGCGCGCGCCGCTCGCCGGCGCGCCACAGATCGGCGCGCTGGGTATTGCCGCCGTGGATGCCGATGAATCCGACGACTACTTCCTCAGCGTCACCGATTACCTGACCCCAACCACATTGATGTGGGGCACGGTAGATCAGACTCCGGTGCCCGTGAAGCAACTGCCCGAATTCTTCGATGCCAGCGGCCTTGCGATCACGCAGCACTTCGTACAGAGCAAGGACGGCACGCGCGTGCCGTACTACATGGTGGCGCGCAACGATCTGCTGGCGAACGGCCGCAATCCCACATTGCTTTATGGCTATGGCGGCTTCGAAGTCTCCGAGCTGCCGAACTACTCCGGCCTGATCGGCCGGGCCTGGCTGGATGCAGGTGGCGTATACGTTGTGGCCAACATCCGCGGTGGCGGCGAATACGGCCCGCACTGGCATCAGGCCGCGCTCAAGCAGAATCGTCTGCGCGCCTACGAAGACTTTGCTTCCGTCGCAGAAGACCTGATTGCACGCAGGATCACCACACCGAAACACCTCGGCATTCGCGGCGGCAGCAACGGTGGGCTGCTGGTGGGCAACATGTTCGTGCTGTATCCGCAGTTGTTCGGTGCAGTGGTATGTCAGGTGCCGCTGCTGGACATGCAGCGTTACCACAAGCTGTTGGCGGGGGCGTCGTGGATGGCCGAGTACGGCAACCCGGACGATCCGGCCGAGTGGGCATTCATCAAGACCTTTTCGCCGTACTACAACGTGGCTGCCAACGCGCACTATCCGCCGGTGCTCTTCATGACCTCAACGCGCGACGACCGCGTGCACCCGGGTCACGCACGCAAGATGATGGCGAAGATGCAGGCGCAGGGTCACGACGTGCTGTACTTCGAGAACATCGAGGGTGGCCACGGTGGTGCTGCCAACAATGCACAGACGGCGCACATGTACGCGCTTGCGTTCACCTTCCTGCGCGAGAAATTGTTCGGCTCCAACTGATCAGCTCTAACTGATGAGGAACACGGCGATGTGTATGTGCTAGGTTCCAACGAACAGAACAGGGGCGGGGGTTCCGATCATGCAGAAGACCAATGCGCAGCTGCCGACTGATAGAACAGTGTTTCAAAATGCCTGGGTGGTCGACGACGTCGAAGCCGCCTGCAGAAAGTGGACGACGGAACTGGGTGTCGGCCCGTTCTTCATCACCGAGTACGTGAACCAGTTTACGGACGTCACCTATCGCGGCCAGCCGGGCGAACTGTCCATGGTCATCGGCATCGCCCAGGCCGGTCCGGTGCAGATCGAACTGATTCAGCCGCGGGTCGCACGCTGCGCGTATCGCGACAGCGTGGCGCCCGGCACCATCGGCTTCCACCACATGTGTGTGTGGACGCATGACATCGAGGCCGACACCGCGTACTTCGAAAAGCTCGGCTATCCCGCCGCCAATCGCGGCACGGTGGGCGACATTCAATTCGCCTACTACGACACCCGGCCCTTGCTCGGCTGCATGCTCGAAGTGGTCACGAAGAGCGACGCCATCGTCGAGCGCTTCAAAGCCATCGCACAGTCCGCTGAGAACTGGGACGGCAAAGATCCTATTCGCCGCTGACGGCGCACTGCATTCAGTCTTTCATTCCGTCCTTCATTCAATCCGTCATTCTGTCCTTCATCTAGCCCTTCTTTCATTTGGGGAGCACACACCATGCCTAGCGAAAACATGCCTCGCGAAACCGGACGTATTCCAAACCCGGCTGAAGTTGCAGATCGGCTGGCGATCTTCGATGTGCTGGCACAACACAGCCGCGGCGTTGATCGCGCCGACGAAGCCATTCTCAAATCCGCCTACTGGCCCGACGCAGAAGTGGCCTACGGCGGCTTCAACGGGCTTGCACACACATTCTGCGAGTTCCTGCCAACCGGTATTCGCAACTACGCGCGCACCCACCACGCCATCTCGAACATCAACATCGACATTGAAGGTGACGACGCGCGCGTGGAAACCTACGTCACCGCCAATCACTACCGTGCAGGCGTCGACGGCGCAGCAGACACCGAGATGTGTTTCTACGGTCGCTACCTCGATCGCATGCAGCGGCGCGGCCAGATGTGGAAGATCCTGCACCGCCGCGTGGTGATGGACTGGAACCAGAACATCGATGCCACCGCGATTCTCACGGGTCCACCGTTTGCCGGCCTCGCCGTTGGCGAACGGCTGCCGGAAGATCCGCTGGCCGCACATCTGAAGCGCTGAGCAACTCGACATGAAAGCACGGGCTGCCATCGTCCACACCGCGCGCGGCGATTTCGTATTCGAGGATGTCGAGCTTGCGGCACCCCGCCACGACGAGGTGCTGGTGCGCATCGTTGCGAGTGGCATCTGTCACACCGACGTTGCAGTGAAGAACCAGGACATCAACCTGCCGCTGCCGATGGTGCTGGGCCACGAAGGCTCGGGCGTGATCGAAGCCGTGGGCAGCGCGGTGACGCATCTGCAACCCGGCGATCACGTGGTGCTGAGCGGCGACTCATGCGGTGCATGCCAGCACTGCCATCAGGGCCAGCCCGCGTACTGCGATGACTTCGTCACGCGCAATCTCACAGGCTGGCGCGTGGATGGTTCGTCGCCCATGCAGCAGAACGCCGCGCCAATACGCGGGCGCTTCGTCGGCCAGTCGTCGTTCGCCACCTATTCAATTGCAAGTGCGCGCAGCGCAGTGAAGATCGCGCGCGATCTGCCACTCGAACTCATGGGGCCGCTTGGCTGCGGTCTCACTACCGGGTTCGGCACGGTCGTGAATGCGCTGCAGCCCAAAGCGGGCGCGAGCGTCGCCGTGTTTGGTGTCGGCACCGTGGGCCTTGCGGCGGTGATGGGCGCAAAGCAATCCGGCTGCGCGCAGATCATTGCGGTGGATGTGCGCAAGGCGCGCCTGGACATGGCCATCGAGTTGGGCGCAACGCATGCCGTCGATGCAAGCCTGTCTGACCCGGTGGCCGCCATTGCGGCGATCACGCGCAGCGGGGCGGACTTTTCAGTGGAGTGTTCCGGCGTGCCACGCGCCGTTCGTCAGGCCGTCGACTGCCTGGCGCGGCCCGGCTGGTGCGCGCAGGTCGGTGCCACGCCTGGTGGCATCGAGATTCCGTTCAGCATGGATCACATCGGCATGGGCCGCGGCATTCGCGGGGTTGTGATGGGCGATGCCGTGGTGCAGACCTTTGTGCCCTACCTTGCCGAACTGCATCGCACCGGCCGCCTGCCCTACGACAAGTTCGTGAAGTTCTATGACTTCGCGGATATCAACCAGGCCGTGCATGAGTCGTCCGTGCTAGGCGATGTGATCAAGCCCATTCTTCGCATGTAGGCGCAGGCGGCCCATGCGCTAGGGGCCGCAGCTGAAAAAGGATTCCACCTGCGCCACAGGCTGGTGCAGGATTGGGATGTACCAAGCCCCTGATGTGCGAACACAGGGTAGTTCGCACGCGGATCGTCGGGGGACGGTCACGCTGCGCAGGCGGTACGTGCTCAGCGCGACATTCAGCGCAGCCAAGCGCTGATTGCTCCAGAGCAACGCAGATCAACAACAACAAAGTCACACAGAGAGGGGAACACCGTGCAGCAATGCTCAGCAGCGCGCGCATCACGCTTTTGCGCGCCGCGCACATCAATCTTGCGTACGTCTGTCTGGCTGCCGGTACTGGTGGCCTTCACGTTGGCGGCTTGCGCGGCACAACCTGACACGACCGCCGCTCCAAACAACAGCGCAGACAACAGCGCAACTGCATCGCCCGCAGCCGCCGAGCCCACCGCCACACCTGAAAAACCCAAAGACGGTGCCCAGATCTTCGCGGACATCCGCGCTGCGAAGGAACGGCTTCCGGGCAAACAGGTGTACGTAGCGCATTGCGCCATGTGTCACGACGGCGCCGTTGCGAAAGCGCCGCACCGCGACATGATCGGCATGATGACACCCAGCGCCGTAGTCGCTGCTTTGACCAACGGCATCATGAGTGCACAGGGTGCTGCGCTCACCCCAACCGATCGCGAGCAGGTTGCAGAGTATCTGACCGGCACATCGCTGGCACAGGGTGGCCCACTGCCGCTACCGTCGTGTGCTGCAAGTGCCAGCCCGTTCAACTACGGCATGCCCACGCGCGCGGCGGGCTGGGGGCAGGACGCAGCAAACAGCCATCGGATTGCCGCAACCACGGCAGGCATCACACGCGCTGACGTGCCGAACCTCAAGCTCAAGTGGGCCGTCGCTTTCCCTGGCGCCAATCGCAGCCGTTCACAACCCACCTTCGCGGGCGGCGCCATCTACGTGGGCAGCCACAGCGGCGCCGTGTATGCATTCGATGCGAACACCGGCTGTGTGCGCTGGTCGTTCGCAGCCAGTGGCGAAGTGCGCAGCGGCATCGTTGTCGAAAGCTGGAAGGTCGGCGACAAGAAGGCCAAGCCACGCGCGTACTTCGGCGACATCCTGGGCAACGTGTATGCAATCGATGCTGTCAGCGGCACGCTGATCTGGCGGCATCGCCCCGATGATCATCCAAACGCCACCATCAGCGGCTCGCCCGCGCTGTACGCCGGCAAGCTGTATGTGCCTGTGTCATCGCTCGAAGTCGCGCTGGCGGTGGACCCGAAATACGAATGCTGCAAAGCGCGTGGCTGGGTCGCCGCATACAACGCGGCCACCGGTGCACTGTTGTGGAAGACGCCAAGCATTGCGCAGACGCCTGTTGTTCAGAGCCAGAACCGTTCCGGCACCGACATGTACGGCCCATCGGGCGCAACGATCTGGAACACGCCCACCATCGATCCTGCGCGCAAGCAGCTCTACATCGGCACAGGCGAGAACATGTCGTCGCCGGCCACGTTGACCAGCGACGCCATCATGGCCATGGACCTCAACAGTGGCCGCGTGAAGTGGAGCTACCAGGCCACCGCGAATGATGTGTGGAACACCGCGTGCGATACCGTACATGACGACAGCTGCCCGCCCGAGAAAGGTCCGGACTTCGACTTCGGCGCCGGCACGCTGCTGTTCACGGCGACCAACGGCACGCAGCTCGTGGTCGGCGGGCAGAAGTCCGGCGACGTTCACGCGCTGAACCCCGACACCGGCGCCCTGGTGTGGAAAACCAAAGTGGGCCGAGGCGGCATTCAAGGTGGCGTGCATTTCGGCATCGCTGCGAATGCCGAGGCCGTGTTCGTCCCCATCACAGATATGTCAGACGGCCGCGTGTACGACTCGCCCGATCGCCCCGGCGTGCATGCGGTGAATGGCCTGACGGGCAAGCCGATCTGGTACTCACCTTCACCAACCGTGTGCGCGGGGCGTTCGTTTTGCCATCCAGGCAACTCGCAGTCGATCACAGTGATGGGTGACGTTGTGGTGGCCGGCGCAATGGACGGTGTGGCGCGTGTACACGCCATCGAGTCGGGCGAGGTGCTGTGGCAATACGACACCACGACTGAACACACCACCTTGAACGGCATGGTCGCGCACGGCGGTTCGATGGGTGGCGGCGCAGCGCCGGTCGCAGAGAACGGCTTGCTGGTGTTGTCATCCGGCTACGGCATCTACAACCACATGCCAGGCAACCTGATGCTGGTGTTCGAGGCGCCACACTGACGACGCCTGTTTATCAAGATTCAGTTATTCGAGATTCAAGACATAGAACAGGAGAACCCTGATGGGATTATTCGACGGCAAGGTCGCGCTGGTGACAGGCGCAGCAGTAGGGCTGGGCAATGCGTTTGCCCGCGCCCTGGCAGCAGAAGGCGCTTCGCTTTCTGTGTGTGACATTCGCGATGAGATCAACGGGCTCGCAGAGGCCACCGGCAAGCCCGTGCTCGCGACCAAGGCAGACGTGGCCAACGCCGACGACGTGCGGCGCGTGGTCGATGCCACCATGCAGCGCTATGGCCGCATCGACATCCTGGTGAGCAACGCGGGTGTGTGGGCGCAGACCGAAGCGACCGACAGCATCGAGAAGACCATCAAGGACTACGCCTACGTGGTCGACACCAACTTGAAGGGCGTATTCATGTTTGGTCGCGCCGTGATTCCGATCATGCAGAAGCAGGGCGGTGGCGAGATCATCAATATCTGCACGGACCACGTGCAGACCTGCGGCTCGCCCTGGGAGCTGACGCACGACGACGCACCGAACTGCCCGCATGCCGGCCTGCCGCCGCGTATCACCGGCGGCGGCGCCGTGATGGACCTGTACGACGCCAGCAAGTGGGCGCACCTGGGCCTGACATTTGCGTGGGCACAGGCGCTCGAGCCCGACAACATCCGCGTGAACGCCATGTGCATGGGCGCCACCGACTCGTACATGCTGCGCAGCTTCCACAACTTCGCGCCGTCGCCGGAAGAGGAAGCCAGCTGGATGAAGGCCCCGGACATTGCGCGGCTCATGATCGACCTGATCCGCGACGGCCGTACCGGCGACTACATCGGCGCCGCCGTCGGCCACCCCGTTGTACTGCCGGCGCGCCGCGCAAACCCCTACCTGATCACGGCGCAAGGTTCGAACGCAGGAGCACACGCATGAGCGCACCCTCGACCAAACTGAACGGACGATCCGCAATTGTGACCGGCGGCGCCACGGGCCTGGGCCGCGCCTTTGCTGAGGCGCTGGTTGCCGAAGGCGTGAATGTGACGCTGTGCGATATCCGCGCCGACACACCCGCAATTGCCGCGGCCATGAAAGGCCCCGGCAGGGCCGTTGGCATCGTGGCCGATGTGGCCAGGTTGGAAGATATCGAACGCCTTGTGCAAACCGCCGTGACAACGTTCGGTGGCATCGACACGCTGATCAACAACGCCGGCCGCTGGCGGCGCACGCTGGTCAGCGACTCGTTCGACAAGGCGCTGGAAGACTGGGACTTCATCATGAATCCCAATCTGCGCGGGCTGACGCTGCTGTCGCGTGCCTGCGTGCCGCACATGATCGCGAGCAGCGGCAAGCGTGGTGGCGGCGACATCGTGAACATCAGCACCTATTACGTGCTGCCCGCAAAGAGCACCGGCACCAACGCGCCCGAGACCGACCTGTACAACGCCTCGAAGTGGGCGCTGAACGGTTTTACACAGGCGTGGGCACTGACGCTTAAGCCGCACAAGATTCGCGTGAATGCGTTGTGCATGGGGGCCACCGACACACCCATGCTGCGCGGCCTGTGGGACGGCGATCCGCCAGCAGATTTCGCGAAGACCTGGATGCAACCCGCGGCGATTGCCAGTCAGATGATCGATCTGCTGTCCGAAGGCCCGGATGGCCGAACCGGCGAGAACATCGGCGCATGGGTCGGGGTGCCGATCGAGCTGGGGCCGCGCAAGGCGCCGCATCGCACTGTTACTGGATGAATGCATGAAGTGACTGGATAAAGCACCATCACGCTTAGAGCTTTATTTCTAAGGCCCCGAGGCGATTCGGGGCAATCGATCTAAGCGCGGCATTGCTGCACGCAATCTGTCCCCTGCACTATCGCTTCGGGGACAGATAACACTACGTTTTTCTGATTGAGGGGAATTGCCTTTGAATTATCTGCGTTCACGCGGAACCCGCACGGCTGTGCCACGGGTTCGCAAGACTGGCATCACTGCATTTACAGCGGCCGTGCTCGGCGGTGCTGCCTTGAGCAGCGGTCTGCTCGCCAGCGCGCCGGCCTTCGCCGCCGACGCACCCACTGAGGCGCGCAGGGGCGGCATCGAAGAGATGATCGTCACGGCACGGAAGCGCGAAGAGCGCGCGATCGACACGCCGGTGGCCGTCGCCGCAATGAGCGGCGAGGAAATCAACCAGTACAACACACGCGATCTGGCCGACCTCACATCCCGGCTACCGGGCTTGTCCATCGTGCACGGAGCAGGCGGTGGTGCAGGTGGCAACATCGCCATTCGCGGCGTAGGCAACCTGGCTGTTGACTACGGCGCGGACCAGCCAGTGTCGCTGGTGCTGGACGGCATGTCGTTCACGCGCGGGCACGTGCTCGATGTGGGTTTCTTCGACATCGCTGGCGTCGAGGTGCTGAAAGGGCCGCAGGCGTTGTACTTCGGCAAGAACAGCCCAGCGGGTGTGGTCGCAGTGACCAGCGTCACGCCCAAAGTCGGCGATGACATCTCGTACTTCACCCGCTTGAGCTATGAGTTCATCACCGAGGACCCGGTGTTCGAAGGCGGCGTGTCCATCCCCATCGGCGACACGCTCGCCATGCGGTTGGCTGGGCGCTACCAGAACATGCAGGGCGGCTACCTGGAGAACACAGCGCGGGTCATCGACCCGAACCCGCTGTATGCCAACAAGCCGCTGCCGACACGCGGCGCGTCCTACGACGACTTTCCAGCACAGGATCAGCGCGTGGTGCGCCTGACCACCGTGTGGGAGCCAAACGATGCATTCAGCGCCACGCTGAAGAACTTCTACTCGTACACCAGGCAGAACGATGCGGGTAACACGATCCTGTACGCGTGCGCAGATGGCGTTGGCAGCCATCCCTACTACGTTGCATTCCCAGATCCAACCCAGACCTGCACCAGCCATCCCAAACTTGAGCGCAATGGCGCACTGCCAAATGCCGAGATCGTGGATCACCACCGTCACCTGAGCTCAAAGGATGACCTGTTCAACCAGGTGACCAACAACATCCAGACGTTGGAGATGACATACGAACTGGGCGACCTTACGTTTACCTCGGTGTCCGGCTACTGGAGCTACAAGCACCGCGAGTACACCAACTACGACTACACCAGCTATGCGGTGGTGGTGTCGAAGCAGGGTGAGTCGGGCAAGAGCTTCACGCAGGAACTGCGCGTGCAGTCAGGTTTCGACGGCCCGGTGAACTTCACCGCGGGTGCGTTCTACGAGACCACCGAGCGCGACCTGGATGCGCCCGTGCAGATCCTGCCGCAGTTGTTTCTCGGCGCGCTCGTGCCCAACCCCACGCCCGGCGAGTACTTCGGCACGTACATCAACTACCACCAGCACTGGGATAACGACATCGAGAGCTATTCGGTGTTTGGCAGCGTGGACTGGAACATCACCGACCAGTGGACGTTGTCTGGCGGCGCGCGCTACACGAAGGAGAAGCGCGAATCGGAAGGCGGCAACCTGTATGAGCGTGGACTGGGTTTTTCACCGGCAGGCGTGAAGTACTTCCCTGAAGACGACTCGGACAACATCTCCCCGGAAATCACGTTGTCCTGGCGCCCGATGGACGATCTGATGATTTACGCCGCCTACAAGACCGGCTTCCAGTCCGCAGGTATCTCGAACCCTGGCACCGTACCCAACCTCACCGCGCTGTCGCGCAAGCAACAGTCGGATGCACTGGTATTCGATGAATCGGTGGTGCGTGGCTTTGAAGGCGGCGTGAAGGGCTACTTCTTCGATCGCGTGTTGAGCGTGGACCTGATCGCCTATCACTACCAGTACAAGGATCTGCAGGTCGGCATCTTCAACCCGGTCACGACCACCTTCACCATTCAGAACGCCGCAGTGGCGAACAACGATGGCATCGAGGGCAACCTGATCTTCCAGGCCACCGACGATCTGCAGTTCCGCGTTGCAGCTCAGTACAACCGTCTGGAATTCGATGAGTTCACCGATGCAGGTTGCAACGCAATCGACGACGCGAAGCCCGTGAACACACTGCCCGCGACAGGTCCCGGTTGCCACATCAACCCGACCACCGGCAAGAAGGTTCAGGACCTCTCCGGCGAGGCCTACGGTGGTCCTCCGTTCCAGATCAACGTGGGTGCAACCTATGACACCGAGGTCATGGCGAACTGGCACGTGGAGCTGTCCGCAGATGCAATTCACCACAGTGAAGGGCAGGAAGGATTGCGCCAGAAGGGCACGGACATTCCGCAACGCACGGTGCTTAACCTGTCCGCGCGCCTGTATCAGTCGGAAGGCCCCTGGCAAGCCAACCTCATCTGCAGCAATTGCCTGAACGAGATCTATGTCACCGGCATCGGCAACAAGCCGTTGGCGAAGACGGGCGACCTCACAGGTTCAGTGGCACCGCCGCGATTGGTGCTGCTGCAGCTGAGCTACGAGATGAAGTAGCCGCCGGCAAACCTGTCGAGTTTCGATTCGACGTGAAAAAGGGGGCTTCGGCCCCCTTTTTTTGTTTTCCGCGATGCAATTGATCCCTTACATCGGGCCCCGATGAAGCGGCTTCTCTTCATTCAGCGCCCGGACTCGGGATTCCGATATACGCCAGGGCCCGCAGATGCGGCCTCCTCCTCCCCCGCCTTCTTGGCCAGCGCCTGCAGCTGATGCAATTCCTGATAGACGGCACGCAGGTTGCCGCCAACCACATCGGCCTGCGCCTTGGTCGCGCCGCCGCGCACTGAGTTGCGCAGAAACTCGAAGTCCACCTTCAAGCGCGCTGAGCGCGTGTTCAGACATTCGATGTACTTGTGCAGCTTGTCGAGGTTGTCTGCCTCGCCGCGAAAGTTGCCGCCGCGCTTGGGAAATTTCGGCGCCTTGCATTCAGTGGCGGGCAGTGTGTAAGCGAGTGCCCGCGCGAGCTCTGGTGACGACAGAGGCGTGGCAGTCGCTGCAGGTGCTGCAGGTGCTGCAGGTGCGCTGACCGCGGCATCTGGCGCCGCTGGCTCGCCATTCACCTCGACAAACGCGCAGACCGACAGCGCGACAAATGTGGCCAGGGCAAGCGAAACATTGGGCTTCGTCATAGGAGCTGTGACCGTCATGCCGCGTGTTGGCGCGTAACCTACGGGATGCCTGATGGTCGCGCAAGCGCGTGCGCCAATGACCATTGGCGCGGTGTTTGCTGTCGAGAGTGATGGCGTGCTGGGCGTCCAACGGGCGCCCGATGGCAACGCCGAACTAGCGCCGCGCCAGTTCCGCAAGCGCGGCCAGTACCGGCACGATGGTGTCGCTTTCGCCGTGCACGATGATGACCGGGCAGGCAACGCTGGCCACGTCGAAGCTGATCCAGCCAGGACCGTCGGCCAACCGGTCATCCGCATAGGCCTGCACGCCGTTGGCAAACATGGCGGCGCGGCCCGTCTCTGCGCCCGCCATGTATTCCGGACGCGTGAGAAACGCGATGTCGGCAGCTGGCAAGCCCGCGATACCAGCCATCATTTTCGTGCCGTCTTCGCCGAATGTGTCTGCGGCGATGACCAGCGCCGCTTCGCGCGACACAGCGTTCCAGATGCCGTGGCTGGTCGGCCCCGGCATGCTGTCCCACGCCGGACGATGGCGCATGTCGGTCATGGCGCAGGCGGTCACGACACCCTTCACTCGATCACGCGCCAGCGCCGCAATGGCCAGTGCATAGGCACCGCCGGTGGAAACGCCGACCGTGAGAAACGTGCCAATGCCCAGCGCATCGACAACGGCAAGGCCATCCGCCACCCAGTCGGCGATCGTGCGTCCTGGCCGCAGGCTCGAGAGGCCATACCCAGGACGATCGATGCCGATCAGTCGAAGGCCCAGGGACTGCGCCGCAACAGCACTGCCGGCCGCCTCCAGTCGACTGCCTGGGCCGGCATGGCACCAGACCACCGGTGTGCCATCGGGGCGGCCATAGTCCGAGAAGCCAACCGTGCGGCCGTCGGCGAGCGTGCGACTAATTCGCGCCGGGTTGCAGGACCTGCCGGCACGCCGCAGAAAAACTGCTGCGTTTGGCCAGGATGCACGCCTGCAGATCCTGACCCAGCGCGCCCGGACAGGCGCGCTGCACATCGTCGATACAGGCGCCTGGGCCGCGCTGCTCTGCCGCCATGTCGATCATGGACGACAGTTGCTGGCGACAGTTCGCCGACATTGCATCGCGACGTACTACCACACAGTTCTCAAGTTGATCCTCCATGCCGGCGCAGACCCGCGTGATTTCGCTGACACACGCCGCAAGGTCGTCGGCCTGCGCGATCGGCTGCAACAACGTTCCCCAGAGCGCGCCTGCGCACATGAGGATCGAACGGGGCGCATGACGCATGAACATCGCTCCAAGTGGTCGTTGCGGAAAGCCTGGTGCAGACCCAATGCAAAAGCGGCCGCGAACGTCTGCGCGACTACAGCCTGGCGATGAACGTCTCGATCATCGCGTTGGTCTGCGCGGGCTGCTCGAACTGCGGAAAGTGCGCGGCGCCAACGACCTGGCCGAAGCACACGTTGGCAAGATGGCTGCGAATGAACGATTGATCCACGCCGGCAGCGGTGAGCCACAGCACCTTCTGCTTGATGCCGTCGCCAATCGCAGCCACATCGACCATGAGCCCTTCGAGTTCTGCGATCTTCACTGCGTCAGGCGTGCGCGCCGCTTCCGCTACGGCCTGCGCGATCGCCGCGCGGTCACCGCGCTTGTCGAAGTAGCCCGAGTACATCGCCTTGAACAACGACTTCGAGTTCGGCCCTTGCAGCTGCTCGATCATCTTGCCCACGCGGAAGCCGAACGGCGAGGCGGGATCACCCAGCGTGGGCTGCGAATAGAAACCGCTGTCGATGAGCACGCCACCCTTCACCAGCTTCGCGTTCGCACGAATGAACTCGAGCGTGCCTGCACCGCCACCGGCATGGCCAATCGCCACGACGCCCTTCAATCCGGCTGCCTTCGTCACGGCAAGAATGTCAGCCGCATGAGTGTGTGCATCGTGGCCAGTGCCGCAGGTGGTCGACTTGCCATGCCCACGCCGATCCAGCAGCAGTACCTGATGATTGCGCTGAAAGTGTTTCGTCTGGTGGATCCAATGTGTGTGGTTCGAACACCAGCCGTGCACCAGCACCAGCGGCGGCTTGCCGGTGTCCTTGCCCACGAGCTTGTAGAAGATCTGCGTGCCGTCGGGCCGAGAGAGCGTGGGCATCGTGGTGACCTCGTATCGGAATGTTGCCGGCACGCAACGTAGATGCATCTGCACCGCGCGGGCAAGGGTCTTCGTTGATGGGATCGCGGCGCGGGTAGTCAACACCACGATCTTCTATCCACCACTCGACTGTGTCGCTCGAGGCGAACCGCGCCATGACCTCGTAGCTGTGACCAGCCTGCACTTCAATATGAAAAACGCCGTCGGCGCGGCGCGCCTGCCCATCACCGGCCACCATCTGCAGTTCGTGCTGACGCTGCAGCACGTACACCTCGAGCGGCGCGGGGGTACTGAAGCCGATGGTCTCCCGCGCGTCCACTGCGGTGATGTAGCCATGCAGGCTGTCGTAACCCGCGGGCCCGAAGGGAAGCGCAAACACGGTCGCGACTTCCGATGTGGGGCGGTGTGGCCCGTCGTAAGCCTGAAACGGCTGCAAGACAGGAATCTGACTGGCGCAGCCCGTGAGCAGCACGAAGAGCGCGAGGGACATCGTTGAGCGGAACATCGAGCAGTCTATGAATTGTTTTTGTATCGAACGCGAATGCAGCACGGGCACTGGCTCTGGCGGTGTCAGGACGTTGCTCGAGCAGCCCGTGTATCTATCAGCACGTAGACGTCAATAGGCACAGCCATCGCCCCTCCGACCGTGTACGCAAGCAGGTCGTACCACGCGAATGTCGTAGCGAGTACAAGATGGCCCGCCGTGGTGCTGCGAATCGCGTCCAGCCACGCAGCGCTGTACAACTGCGCTGCTTCGATGGCGAACGAGAACACCAACGCCAACAGCGCGATGACCCGCGCAGGCGCGCGTGGCAACAGCGTTGCCCAACCCAGATAGACCATCAGTGCCCACAGTGCATCGCCAGGGTATTTGCCGAGCAGTTCCGGCAGCAGATCTGGGTACTTGCGCGACATCAGTCCCAGTCGAATCGTCACCAACATGCCGACGAATGAAAACGGCACGCCTACCGTTTCCACCCACATGGCGTGTTTGGTTTTGATAGTCAGACGACGACGGCCGCGTTTGCCTGGTTCGCTGCTTGTCACTTGCGCTGAGCCATGAGCAGGGGGGCTGCGTTCAGCGTGCCACGTCGTCAGGCACTTGGCGTGATGGCGTGATGGCGTGTTGGCGGCCGCAGGGTTTCGAAGGCTGAGTCCCGCCGTCCGCAGGACTCAGCCTGCGTCTAGCCTTGCGCTCGCTGCCCGGCGCCAAGTGTTCGCTATGCCGGGCTGTGCCCGCCCTTGACCCCGGGCAGCGAGCACCGAACGATGAGCCCGAACTGCGACCACATGATGCCATTCTGCTTGGATGGCGTGCACCACTGTTAGGTGGTTAGAGCAATGAATTCGTTTATGGATTGTTATTGTCCTGGTACTGTATGGCTATACAGTCGAGCGGTCAGATCATGAATCAGTGCATTGTTTTTGAAGGGCTCGAAGCCCAGTCCGTATGTGCCATCGAACAGGAACTGCTGGCACTCAACGCCAATCTGAATGCCGCGACCTATCGCTTCCTGGTGCTGGCCCGTGAGTTCGACCGGCGCATGGCCTGGGCCGATTGGGGCATGCGCTCCATGGCGCACTGGCTTGGCTGGAAGTGCGGCATTGGCCCCGTCGCGGCGCGGGAGCAGGTGCGGGTGGCGCATGCGTTGGATGGTTTGCCTGATACGGCAGCTGCGTTCTCGTGTGGGCGCATCAGCTATTCGAAGGTGCGTGCCCTATCCCGTGTGGCAACTGGTGAGACCGAAGGCTTTTTCCTGAACATCGCTGAGCACGGCACTGCAGGACACCTTGAACGCATCGTGCGGTATGCCAAGGGCGGATTGGCACTGGATGACCCACAACGCCTGCAGGCCATGGTCGAGAACATTGCATGCGACTTGTACTACGACGATGACGGCATGCTGGTGCTGCGCGCGCGACTCATGCCGGACGATGGGGCTCGACTGGTCGCGGCCTTGAATGCCATGCAGAAGCATGTCCCGTCGGTGCCGGTCTCAGTTCGGCGTGCCATGGCGTTGGCGGCCGTTGCAGAGGCGGCTGTGGGTGCTGAGCCCAAGGGCTCGGTGCCTGAGATCGTCGTGCATGTCCGCGCGCCGATTGCTGAGATCGACGCGCGACATGCAGGTGAAGGGCAACGTGCCGGTGGCGCGGGACACACCAGTGATGCGCGACACCCCGGCGATGAGACAGCGCATCGGACCGTTGACGATTCAGCGGAAGCATCTGCCTACATCGACGGCGGTGCAGCCATTCCCCGTGCAACGCTGGAACGGCTTTGCTGCGATGCGGGGGTGGTGCAGTTGATTGAAGGCGAACACGGCGAGCCGCTATCCATTGGACGGCGCAGCCGGATTGTTCCCCCGGCAATCCGACGGGCCATGAACGCGCGCGATCAGGGCTGCCGCTTCCCAGGCTGCACCCATGAGTACTTCCTGCACGCCCACCACATCCGGCACTGGTCGAGGCAGGGCGAGACATCGCTTAAGAACCTCGTGACGCTTTGCTCCTTCCACCACACCTTGCTGCATGAAGGCGGCTATTCAGTGCGTCGGCTGATGGATGGCTGCTACGAGTTCAAGACGCCCACCGGACGTGTGATTCCGGCATCGGCGCCTGCTATGCACGGCGGAGTGGAAGACCTGCGTGTTGCCAACCAGCTGCACGGGGTGAATGTTTCCGCAGAAACAGGCGCATCGCAGTGGGATGGCAGCCCGGTCGACTACCACCATGTGATGTTCACGTTCTTTCAGTACGGCGAACTGGCCAAGCACCACGCTGCACACCACGACCATCGCGCGTGACGTAAGGACTCGCACAACGCTTCCGCCACTACCACGTCAATCAACACGCAGACCACCACGCATGACGTCGCCGCGCATGTCGTAGTCACCTGCAAATGCGTCTCGGCCCAAAACCAATCTGACCCCGCGACAGTTGGGGACATGCCCGCCGTCGCCGTGGCGCCATACACGCAGGCGGCGACGGCGGGTATGTCGGCGCAAGCCAAGCGCAACGTCACGGTCAGCCGGTAGCTGCTTGAGTCGCGAGCTCAATGAAAGAACTTCAAGTGCGCTTCGGTTGCGTTCACGCGCAGCAGACTCGCGTCAGGCACGTAGATCCCGACGTACTTGTTCTTCTGCCGACATGCTGTGCGCTTGCCGATGTTGTGCTTCGGGCATGGCTCCCGAGTCACGGCGCCTTCGCCAACTACATGCGCGGTTTGGATGAGCGCCTCATCAGCGAGCCGACTTTCCACCATCCGGGTCACCCGGCTCGAGGCCGGCAAAGCGCCAACTGACTCGGCTTGTTTCGGCGGCGACAGCGGGTCGCCTGAGCGGCTGCACAAGAGCAGCAACGCGTTCACGCCTCCGCGTCGCCATCCCGCTCCGCTGACGTCCTGTTTGCGGCAGCGTTGTGCAGAGATATGTCGGTCTCGACAAGTTCCGTAGTCACCTTGTGTTTCGCGCCGTCGAGCGCAACAAGCCCACGCAGCGCAAGGTACTCGTCGACGACTGCGGCATCGACGTACACAACGCCACCACCTGCCCAGTGCCGATCCTCACCATTCTTCTTCACGCCGGAAACCCAGTAGATATCACGCGTCTCGGCGTCGATGTAGTTGCCGGGATAGCCGCCGCCACTGAGACGGAGCAGCGTGCGGCCATTGAAGTAGACGGTCGCGCCTGAGCGCGACAGTGCGACCCGCGCAATCCATGCGGCTCCACTATCGGAAGCGCCCGATTTCAGCTCGATACAGCGCAACTTGCTCATGTGTAACTCTATCGGCGGAACATCAACCCACGTGGAGGCGAAACCACGCCAACACCACGAGCGGGACAGCTGCGGGCGCCGTCGCGGACCAGACGCTGCGTCGCACGCCAAGCGCGCGAGCAGCGCGTCCAACTGCAACGTTACGCGTGCGACGCACCGCCTGCTCAGTCACGCAGTGCACGCCGCGCAACGATGTCGTAGCGCCCGCCATCGTCCCGAGCACGATCGGTGCTGACATAAAGCGCAAGCGAATCGACACGCGCGGCAACACCATCAAGGTTGCAAGCGTGCGCCCAGGCAAGTGCGGCTTCGCGATCTTGCGCTTTGGCGCGTCGCATGAGTCGCGCCAGCGTGACGTGGGGGCGCGGCGCGCGCGTCTCGGGCCGGGCGCCGGCCACTTGCAGCGCCGCAGTACGCGCATCGCCCAGTGCTATCGCAAGCGCGTCGTTCGGCATTTGCGCGGCAAGCGCCGACCAGCGCTCGCCATCGCCCATGGCCTCGATTGCACCGAACGAAACTACGCACGCTGAGAAGGCCAGCTGTGTTGCATCGAAGCCCGCATGTGCCGCGGCTTCGTTCACGGCACCAAAGAATGCAATGGTGATATGCAGATCGTTTGCGACCATGGGACGCAACTTCGGCGGCATCGCATTCAGATGGGCAGTGACTTCGCCGATGATTGGCAAGGCGACGAACCAGCGACGCGCCGTCCGTTTCACGAACGGCTCTGCGGGCTGTTGATGGGTCAAGCCGGAATCAGCCATCACTTGCTCGTGTGCCTCAGCCCAACCGAAAAAGCTTCCGCGCGTTTTCACCAAGCACCAGCCGCTGCCGGTGTTCACTCATGGTTGCAAGGCTGGCACGCACTTCATCGGCAGCTTTGATATGCGAATCGATGTGTGGGTAATCGGAACCCCAGAGAAAGCGATCCTCGCCCACCAGATCACATTGCGCATCGATGGAGCGTTCCTGCGGGTCCATCACGTACCAGAGGTTGCGGCGGAAGTAGTCGCTTGGCTTGTGCTTGAGTGGCGCAAACGCGCCGAAGCGATCGAACTTCTCGTCCAACCGATCCATGACGTAGGCGGCAAAACCCGCACCGGCCTCGACCACCAGTACCTTCAAGCGCGGAAAGCGATCGAACAAGCCATCGCAGACCATGGACGAGATCGCGGGGATCAACTGCATGGTGCCACCCAGCCCGAACGCGAACACGGTGTTCACACCTTCGCCACGGTCGTACCAGTCGCTGCCCGCCAGACCCACGTTACGTTTGAAGCGCACGATGAGGTGGATGCACACTGGAAGATCCGCGGCCTGCATCTCTGCCCACAGCGGATCGAAGTCCGGATGCGAGGGCCGCTTGCCGCACACGCGCTCCGGTGCCAGGAACATGCCTTTGAAGCCCAGCTTCAAGCACCTGCGCAATTCCGTCAGCGCCAGTACAGGGTCATACAAGGGAATGTGCGCAATGGGGATGATGCGATCCAGTGCCGGTGACGCGAAGTCCCACTGCCAGTTGTTGTAGGCGCGCGCGTACGCCATCGCAAGTTCAGGGTCTTCTTCCTTGTCCCAAAGAATGCCGATGGTTGGGAATGTCACGCCCGCGTTCACACCCCAATCATCCAGTAGCTTGATGCGCGCATCCGTATGCATGCTGGCTGCTGGACAGCCATCCATGTAGGGCACCTGTGGACTACGGAACAACTGCGCCGCGTTGTGCTCCACACCGCCGAGGCTGGCCAGCCGGCCGGTCATGAGCACTTCGCCATCAACGATGAGTTGCTCACCGTCCGGGCTGGGGCGGATCTTGATTGCGCGCTCTTTGAAGCGCGGCTCCAGGTAGCGCTCCCACAGGTCCGGCGGCTCCAACACGTGGGAGTCGGCGTCGACACAGAAGAAGTTGCGCATTGATGAATCGTTGTCTGTCGGCGCTGCTGCGTCGGGCTCGCGATTGAATGGGGCATTTGTCATGAGATTCATCCCGGCCGTTCAGCTGTTGATAGGGCGAACACTACGCGTGGGGCTGGCGGAGACGAAACCTTGGAGCCGCAAAAGTTGGCGGTCTGCTCCGTGCCTGCCCGATGGTAGGGTTCCGCAGTGTTCAACTCCCCCATATATAGGAAGGTCCTGCGATGGCCGAGAGCCCCCTCCGCGGCGTGCGCATTGTTGATCTGACCGACGAGCGCGGAATCTACGGCGCCAAACTGCTTGCCGATATGGGCGCCGATGTCGTGCGACCGGAGCCGCCCGAGGGCGATGCGCTGCGCACACGCGGGCCGTACCTGGGCACAGACGGCGCATCGCTGTGGTACGCGTTCTTTGCCACCAGTCGGCGCATTCTGACGATCGATCTACAGGCGGCCTCCGACGAGTCTGCTCCCGCGAATGCACAACTGCAGCAACTGGTCCAACGCGCCGACATTGTGTTGACCTGCGATGGCGCATTCGCCGTGCACAGCATCAACATTGACGCAGCGCGCGTGGTCCGTCCGAGTCTCGTTGAGATTGCGGTGTCATCGTTCGGCGACAGCGGCCCATGGCGCGATCTGTTGGCACCCGATCTCATTGCCGGCGCGCTTGGCGGCACCATTGCGCCCACCGGCGCACCGGACACCACGCCGCTCAAGACGTTCGGCGAACTGAACTTCATGGTCTCGGGCGTATACACCGCAATCGCGGCATTGAGCGCGCTGAACCACGCACGCACAACCGGCATTGGGCAACGTGTCGCGGTGCCGGTGCACGAGTGCATCGCTTCGTGCCTCGAGCAGGTGCTCATGCTCAACTGGTACGGCGAGAAGATGGGCCGTGGCCGCGTGCTGCCGCGCCAAGCAGGAACGCACTGGTCCATGGCCTATACCGTCATGCCGGCGAAGACCGGCGCAATCATGGTGACGCCTGCGCCCGACGTTGAAGCGCAGTTGCTGTGGTTGATCGAAGAAGACGTGCACCAGGATCTGCTGGACCCGAAGTACGCCGAGCCCGCGAACAGGCCGCTGCTGATTGCGCGCGTGATGCAGATTCTGCGCGGCTGGGTCGCAACCAAGGACGCTGAGGCGCTGTTCTTCGAGGCGCAGGCGCGGCACGCACCCTACGGTTGGGTGCTGCCCATTGAACGACTGGCGGACAACCCGCAGCTGACCGCACGCGACTGGTGGGTGCCGCTGCAGCTCGACGGCCGCACAGTCAATGCACCCGGCGCGCCGTATCGATTCTCTGCAACGCCTGCGCAGCCCCGCGACGCCGTGCATGTTGATGCAGAGGCCCTCCTTTCCGAACTGGGATGGACAGCGACTGAGCTGGGTCGGAACGTTGGCGCAGCACGCGCGGCTTCGCCAGATGCGCCGTCCGCGCATGCGCCGCAGCAGAACGCGCGCCCGTTGGAAGGCCTGCGCGTGCTCGACTTCACCCACGTGCTTGCCGGTCCATTCGCCACGCGCGTCCTGGGCGACATGGGCGCCGATGTGGTGAAGGTGAACTCCCATGAACGGGCGCTGGTGGCCAACAGCCCTGAGAGCCCCTACTACACCATGTGGAATCGCAACAAACGCGCGCTTGCACTGGATATGAAGAACGATGCCGCACGCGCACTGTGTCGGCGGCTGTGTGCAACGGCAGACATCGTGATCGACAACTTCGCGGTTGGCGTACTGGACCGCTGGGGCGTGGGTTACACGCAGGTGCAGAACACCAACCCGGGCGTGATCTACGCGCAGATGTCGGGCATGGGCGAGGGCGGTCCCTGGTCCGGCTTTGTCACCTATGCGCCAACCATCCATGCACTCACCGGCTTGACCCACCTGACAAGCGTGCCCGGCCGCGAGGACATCGGCATCGGCTATTCCTACAACGATCATCAGGCCGGTTTGCACGGTGCCGTGGCGCTGCTTGCCGCGCTTGAGGCGCGACGCCGCACAGGGCGTGGCCAGCGTGTGGATCTGTCGCAGTTCGAAGTGGGCGTGAACTTCCTTGGACCCTCGCTGCTGGACTGGTTTGGCAACGGTCGTGCCGCCCGGCCCGTGGGCAATCGCCTGCCGTACGACGCCGCTGCACCGCATGGCGTGTATCCGTGTCTGCCCCGTGATGACAAACGACGCCCCGGGCTCGCCGCCGAATGCTGGGTCGCCATTGCCTGTCTGACGGACGCACAGTGGCGCAGTCTGTGTGCCGTGATGGGCGATCCAATGTGGGCACAGGCACCGATGTTCGCCACGGCAAAGGGTCGCGCGGCCGCGGCCGAGACCTTGGACCAACACCTGTCGGTCTGGACGCAAACGCAATCCGCCAACGATGTGATGGCGCGCTGTCAGGCCGCCGGCATCCCGGCCGGCACTGTTCAGGACGGCATTGATCTCGCCGAGCAGGATCCGCAGTTGCGCCACGCGCATTTCCTGCAGCGCATCGATGACGTCGATCCAGTGCTGGGGCAGACCTTCGCGGATCGCCTGCCGCTGCACTTCAATAAAACGCCGTGCGACACCTATCGACGCGTGCGCCATGTCGGCGAGGACAACGCGGCGGTGCTGCGCGACTGGCTTGGCATGTCGGAAGCCGAAGTCAGGCGCGGCGAAGACGAAGGCGTATTGCGCTGACCGACTGTTCCGTGCATGCACGTCCTGATGTCAGGCGCGTGCATACCGACATGCATTCATGTGCCGGGAATCGCGCCGACTGTGTTAAACAGCGCGGTGCGTTTTCAGCTGTCACTTCCTGCTCATGTCTGCCAAGGCTTCCATTGCCGCCCGCTGCCGGGCGCTGTTCCCCACTTCTGTGCGGCTGCGCGGCGAGGCACGGGCGCGCGACCACCATCTGATTCTTGGCGAACGGCGCCCAACGACGCTCGATGGGATCACCGCGAGCGGTATCGGCAGTCCTATAAGTACACAGACTGCAAGCACACAAAGGGCAAGCACGCGTTATGCGTGCAGGATCGACTGGCGCAATGCGGAGCACGGTCGCATTGGCTTGCGCTGTGGCTGCCCGGAGTTCATCGCGCACGGTCCCTGTGAACACCTGTGGGCGCTGCTGCTGCTCGCAGACGAACGCAACGTCGCTGAATCGATTGCCGGCACGGGCCGGCTGGATGGCCACGACATCAACGACGACGCCAACGAAGACAGACCTGCAGATGAGCAAGACCCCGACGAAGTGCTGACCACGCGCGCTGAAGACAGCGCGTCCGCTGAAGACAGCGCGTCCGCTGAAATCAGCGCGTTCGCTGAAACCAGCGCGTCTGCTGAAATCAGCGCACCCGTGCCAGCCGAGGCGTCGCGCGCATGGTCGCTGTGGTACGTCATGAATCTGCAGCTTTGCGAACGCCAGGATGCGTTTGTGATCGAGTTCTTCCGCGGTGCCAGCGATGAGAAGCCGCTGTCCAAAGGGCCGCTGCGTGCCACGCGCTTGAGCGAAGCCAGCCTCGATGAACTGCACAGCGATGAGCGCAGCGTCGTTGAACTGATGTTGCGCCGTCAGATGGCCGACGGCTCAACGATGGAGTACCAGCCCCGCCGCGCCCAGGAGCAACTGAGCTACGCCGTGATCACCGGCGACCTGTGCGAACGCATCATCCCGAAACTGCTGCGTAGCGGGCACCTGCTTGCGCGCACGAATGCGCGTGCGTTGCCCGCACCGGGGCGGCCGCTGCGCGCCGACGATGCGCCGCCACTGCGCTTGCATCTGCTGATGATGGAACGGCGCTCATCGTGGTTGCTCACCGCATCGCTGGTGCAGGAACACGCGAACACCAAAACGGTGGGCGAACGCAGTTGGCCATTGGGTAGCGCAGACCTCGCGCTCAGCAGTGGTTTCGTGCTGCGCGGTGACCTGCTGCAACAGATCGACATGCAACCGGGCGCGAAACAATGGCTGGAGGTGCTGCGCAAGCAGAACAGCATTGAAGTGCCGCACAAGGATCGGCGCGCGCTGCTGGAATTCTTTGCGGGCTATTCCGGACAGGTGCGCCTGCATCTTCCTGCCGGGCTTCGGCTGACAGACACCGTGGGCGTACCACAACCCTGTCTGCTGTTGCGCTCGCTTGAAAGCTACGACGGCCGGCACGTGGAGGCGCAACTCAGCTTCGACTATGCAGGCAAGCGCACGCTTGACGCGGAGCGGCCGGCCGCCTGGATCGACGAGACCGAAAGCAGCATCACGCGGCGCGACTTCGATCTGGAACGCACGCATCGCAGTTTTCTCAGCGAGCGCGGCATTGCGTTCGTACGTGGCGCCGAAACACCCAGCGGCCAGTTACCCATGGAAGCGCGGCTACCGTTGTCGCAACTGCTGCCGGACCTGAGTGAACTCGCTGCGCTTGGCTGGCGCATCGAACTGCGCAATCGGCGCATCGCCATGGCGTCGTCCAGCGAGTGGCAGGTGCGCAGCGGCGTGGACTGGCTGGAACTGAACGGCGTTCTGAATTTCGACAGCAGCAGCGCCACGCTGCCGGAGTTGCTTGCGGCTGTGCGGCGCGGCGAGTCCTTTGTTGCGCTTGCGGACGGCAGCACAGGCATCATTCCCAAAGCCTGGCTTGCGCGGCTGGACACCATGGTGCGGCTGGGCACCGCGAAGGAAGACGGCGTGCGCTTCCGCGCATCACAAGCGCTGTTGCTGGACGCGCTGCTGTCCGAACGCGCCGACGAGCACATCAAGGCGCGCAGCGACGCTGCCTACCGGCGCCGGTTGCAGGAATTGCGCGACGGAGAAACGTCGACGCCCATCGACCCACCGCCCACATTCCAGGGCGAGCTGCGGCCCTACCAGCGCGAAGGACTCGGTTGGTTTCAGTTCCTGCAGCGCATGCGCATCGGCGGTTGCCTTGCCGACGACATGGGTCTCGGCAAGACCGTGCAGGTGCTCGCACTACTCGACTCGCGACGCCAGCAATCGCCGCATCGACCTTCGATCGTCGTGGTGCCCAAAAGCCTGGTGTTCAACTGGCAGCAGGAAGCAGCACGGTTCACCCCGCAACTGCGTGTGCTGGCCTATGTCGGTGCCGCGCGAAGAAGCCTGATGACGCAGGTGCAGCACACCGACGTTGTGCTTACGACCTATGCCACGCTGCTGCGCGACATTGCGCATATCAAGGACATCCGCTTCGACTACGCGATCCTCGATGAAGCGCAGGCGATCAAGAACGACGAGTCACAAAGCGCCAAGGCCTGCCGCCTGTTGACGGCCGACTTTCGTCTGGCCATGAGCGGCACGCCGGTCGAAAACCATCTTGGCGAACTGTGGTCGCTGTTCGAGTTCCTGAACCCGGGACTGCTGGGCTCCGTTGCTACGTTCCGCTCGCTTGCGCAGGTGGACAGTGCCGAGGACCTGCTGGCACTGCAGCGCGCACTGCGGCCGTTCATCCTGCGCCGCACGAAGAAACAGGTGCTGCCAGATCTGCCGGAGAAGTCCGAGCAGACGCTGACCTGCGAACTGGTCGGCGATCAACGCCGGCAGTACGACGAACTGCTGCAGCACTACCGCAGCACGTTGCTGACCAAGGTGCGCCAGACCGGCATCAAGACCGCACAGATTCATGTACTGGAAGCCTTGCTCCGACTGCGCCAGGCGGCGTTGCATCCAGCACTGCTCAGCGATGAGGGTGGCCATGGCAGCAGCGCCAAGTTCGACATGTTGATGGAGCAGTTGGAAGACGTGCTGCCACAGGGCCACAAGGCACTGATCTTCTCGCAGTTCACCGGTTTGCTTGGCCTGCTGCGTGAACGCCTCGATGCCCGCGGTTGGTCGTATGCGTATCTTGATGGCCGCACGCGTGATCGACAGGCTGCCGTGCAGAGTTTTCAGGAAGAACCTGCGCGACAGCTGTTCCTCATCAGCCTGCGCGCCGGCGGGCACGGATTGAACCTCACGGCCGCCGACTACGTGTTCATCCTCGACCCCTGGTGGAACCCTGCTGTCGAAGCACAGGCAATCGACCGCGCACACCGCATTGGCCAGAACCGCGCAGTGTTTGCCTACCGCCTGATTGCCGCCGACACGATCGAGGAGAAGATTGTTCAGCTGCAGGCGCGCAAGCGTGAACTTGCGGACGCAATCATCACTGCGGAAAACGCAGTCCCTACTGCGCTGACAGCAGAGGATCTGGAGTTGCTGCTCGGATAACGACCGACCTGCCAATAGGTTTCAAACGCCTGTGCGTAGTCAGCCCGGCAACGGATGAGCAGGCTGGCCTTGTTGATCAGCGCGTCAGCGACCCACTCGCCGAACGCCGGCTGCGGGCGCTTGCCGACTGTGCGCCGCGAAGCAGTCCGATGTTGAACATCGACTTGGCGACCAGCACGGCAGACTCCCGCGCGGCCCATGCCTGCGTGGGCGAGGTCGATTCGACGCTGAGCAAGATCACCACCTCCTGTACGAACGCACATCAGGAGATCGAGAAGGTCACCGTGCTGGCTGCCCGCCAGGCCGAGACCGCAGAAGAGATCGGCGCAACGCTGCGCCGTTCAGTGCAGTCTTCGATCAACGCGTCAGACAGCGTGAACGCGCTGGCGCAGAAGGCCGAGATTCTGGTGAAGCTGGCCAACGACCTCGCCGCGACAACGGCGAAGTTCATGACTGCGACGGCGGCCCAGGTTCGCGCCGTCTTCAGCGCTCCGTAGTTCTACCTTCACGCACACCGGTCTTCCCGCCTATCTACCTCCCCGCGCCCCGCTTGCTGGCCAGACTCGCCAACAACGCCATGGTGTCGCGATAGGCCTCGGCCGAACCGGTCGGCACCGCCGCAGCGAGATCGGTCACACCCACATCTGCAAATGCCTGCAGGCCCGCTTCAATCGCAGCGGCGTTGCCCACGATGGCCACATCCGCCGGCGTGGCCGCGCCACCGCGATCCAATGTGGCGCGGTATGACGGAATCTGCCCGTACATGCGGAATGCGTCGTTGATGGCATCGCGACCCTGACTCAAGGAATCGGCGAGCAGGATGGGCACCATGGCCACGAACCGCGGCGCCGGACGACCCGCAGCACGAGCGGCCGCACTCATGGTGGGCACGGCCACATCACGCAGGTAATCCACGCCACCCATCCAGGTGATCGTGCCATCGGCCAGGCGCCCGCACAGTCGCAGCATGGCCGGGCCAAGTGCCGCCACCAGAATCGGCGGCTTCTGCGCACCGACCACCGACACCTGGGCGTTCACGCGGTACTCGTTGCCCTGATACACCACGTGCTCGCCCGCGAGCAGACCACCGAGAATGCTCAGGTAGTCCTTGGTGTGCGGGATGGGCCGCGAGTAGTCGAGCCCCAGGCTGTCTTCGATCATGAATCGATGGCTGAGCCCGATGCCCAGGGCCAATCTGTTGTTGGTTGCGTCCTGCACCGTGAGCGCTTGCGCGGCCAGCGCCGTCGGGTGGCGCGGGTAGGTGGGCACGACCGCCGTGCCAAGTTCGATGCGCGAGGTCATGCGGCCGGCCAGCGCCAGCGCCATCAACGCATCGACGGTGTTCACCTGCGGCAGCCACACCGATGCAAAACCTGCCTGCTCCGCGGCAACCGTACGTTCAACCAGCTGTTGTGTGCCGGCCGGATCGCCTGGCATCGAGAGCATCGTTCCGATTCGCATGGTTCCTGTCCCCTCTGAGTTCGGTTCGTGTGCTCGGTGATCAGGCGCGTTTCGCAAAACCTTGATAGTCATCGCTCGTGACCGCGTCGAGCTTCTTGCTGTAGTCCGGGAAGCCGAGGTACGGCATGAACACGCGCGGCTTACCTGGCACGTTGGCGCCCAGATACCAGGAGTTGCAGGTTGGATAGAAGGTGGCGGATGCGCGGGTGTTGACCACGTTGACCCACTCGTCCTCGGCCGCGAGCTCGGGTGCCACGCTGGTCAGCTTCCGTTCGCGCGCCCAATCGATGAAGCCCGCGATGAACTCTGCATGCTGCTCGACGCCGGTGATCATGTTGGCGAGCACCGACGGGCTGCCCGGCCCGGTCATCATGAACAGATTCGGAAAGCCTGCGGTCATCAGCCCGAGATAGGTGCGCGGCCCTGCAGCCCACTTCGTGCGCAACGGCACACCGTTTTCGCCGGTGATGTTCATGCCCAGCAGCGAACCGGTCATCGCATCGAAGCCCGTGGCGAACACAATGCTGTCGAACGCGTAGTGCTTTCCGCCTGTGATCAGTCCGGTCGCGTCAAGTTGCTCGATCGGGTTCTGGCTGACATCCACCAATGCAACGTTCGGCCGATTGAAGGTCTCAAAGTAGCCGGTATCGGCACACAGCCGCTTGCAGCCGAGCACCGTGCGCGGGCACAACAATTCCGCAGTGGCCGGGTCCTTGACCGTGCTGCGAATCTTGTTGCGCACGAACTCGGCGGCGAGTTCGTTGGCACGCAGATCCATGCCCACGTCGGCAAACGCGCCCATGAACATGAAGCCGCCGTGCCGCCAGTATTCCTCGAAACGCGCTTCGCGCTGTTCCGGTGTTGCAGCCAAAGCAGAGTCGGTCTTGCGCGGGTAGTTCGCACCGAATGCAGCGGGTTGCAGCTTGTTGCGCGCGCGCAGGTCGGCGTAGTCGGCCTTCACCGCAGCCGCCAGCGCCGGATCCAGCGGGATGTTCTGTGCGGGCACGCTGTAGTTCGGCGTGCGCTGGAACACTGTCAGCTGCGCGGCCTGACGCGCAATGGTCGGAATCGACTGTATTGCAGACGAGCCCGTTCCGATGACGGCCACGCGCTGACCCGCGAAGTCGACGCCGTCTTTTGGCCACGCGCCCGTGTGATAGGTGCGGCCCTCAAAGTCTTTCAATCCGGGAAAGTCAGGCGTGTTGGCAGCCGACAGACAGCCTGTGGCCATGATCAGATGCCGTGTGTACACCGGCTCGCCCGGCGCGATGCTGACGCGCCACACGCTGCGCTGTGCATCCCAATCAGCCGCCGTCACCGACGTGCTGAAGCGGAACATCCGCCGCAGGTCGAAGCGATCGGCCACGTGGCCGGCGTAGGCCAGGATGTCTGGTTGCGCCGCATAACGCTCGTTCCAGTTCCACGCCTGTTCCAGGTCCGGCGAGAACTGATAGGAGTACTCCATGCTTTCCACATCGCAACGGCAGCCTGGATAACGATTCCAGTACCAGGTGCCGCCCACATCGTCGCCACGCTCGAACGCCTGCACCGACAGCCCGCGCTTACGCAGCAGATGCACCATGTAAAGGCCGGCGAAACCAGCGCCGACGACTACCGCGTCAACGACAGCTGCATCAACAACAGCTGGGGCAGTGGAAGCGGAATTCGAATGCAGAGGCGTAGTCATCGTGGGCACTGGCTGAGGCGGGCGGCGCGGGAGTAGACAATGCAGCGCAGGTGCGGTCAATGTGCGACTTGTAGTTCGCAATCAGGGTGTCGCGGATGTCGGTACTGCACGCAGTAGCGGTTGCGCTCATCATGTGCATCAGCGTGCTGGCGGCATGGGCACACGCCGAACCCGCGCCGGCATCGACCAGCAATGTTGCGGTCAGCGCTGCACGCCTGCTGGATGTGCGAACGGGGCGCTACCTCGAGCGGCCGCTGGTACTCATCGCCGACGGCCGCATCACAGCCGTGGGCACACAGGGCCAGCTTGCACTGCCGCAAGGCACGCGCACGATCGACCTGCCCGGTCTGACGCTGCTGCCGGGTCTGATCGACATGCACGTGCATCTGGATAGCGATCCACGCTACGGCGGCTACAGCTACCTGCAGTTCACCGACAGCTTCTGGCCCGTCATTGCGGTGCGCAATGCCAGCGTGACACTCAATGCCAGCTTCACCACCGTGCGCAACATGGGCGCAGAGCGTTTCAACGACGTTGGCCTGATGCAGGGCATCGACGAGGGCCTGGTCACAGGTCCGCGCGTTGTACCTGCCGGCCACGCCATCGGTGCGACCGGCGGCCACTGCGACTCCACCTACTTTCCTCCGTCGATGGATCAGCAAAGTCCGGCCGTGGCCGATGGCCCGGACGCGCTGCGCAGAATGGTCCGCCTGCAACACAAGTACGGCGCCAAGGTCATCAAGATCTGCGCGACGGGCGGCGTGTTCTCCAACGATGCTGTTGGGGTGCAGCAGATGCGTCTTGAAGAGATTCGCGCCGTCACCGATGAAGCACACATGCTGGACCTTCGCGTTGCAGCCCACGCGCACGGCCCCGAAGGCATCCGCGCTGCAATAGAAGCTGGCGTGGATACGATCGAACACGCAAGCCTGGTCGACGATGCCGGCATTCGCATGGCGCGCGCCGCCGGCACCTGGTTCGGCATGGACATCTACAACACCGACTACACCCAGGCCGCAGGCCGCGCAAACGGGACGCGCGAAAGCGAGATCAAGAAGGACGCGGACATCGGCGAGGCACAGCGGCAGAACTTCTGCAAAGCCGTGAAAGGCGGCGTGCGGCAGATCTTCTCCTCAGACGCAGGCGTTTATCCGCACGGTGACAACGCCCGGCAGTTCGCTGTGATGGTGAAATATTGCGCCACGCCGCTGCAGGCCATACAGGCCGCCACGGTCAACGCCGCCGAAGCGCTGGGTATGAGCAGCGATGTCGGCGAGGCCAGCGCCGGACACTTCGGCGACCTCATCGGTGTAGAAGGCGACCCGCTCACCGACGTGCGCGTGCTCGAGCAGGCCAAGTTCGTGATGAAGGGCGGCGCGGTCGTGCGCGCGCCCCTCAGCGCTGCGCGCATGTAGGTAGCGCTGTGCGCCGGTAGGGTAGCGCTGCGCGGATCTAAAGGTTGTCGCGATAGTCCGCTGCCACGACCGAATCGATCTGCGCTGCTGCCTGTGCAACGGCGTTGGCATCGCCACCACGCTTCTTCGCAAACATGCTGCCGAATGAGATGACCTTGCGCGCAGGCCAGCTCGCCGGCTGCCACAGCTGTGAGCGGATGAACGCTTTGCCGCAATGAAAGAAGCACTCTTCCACGTGCACGCGAATCGCCAGCACCGCAGGCTTGCCCCGTGCCGCAAGCAGTGCGAGCAGGTCGGGATTCGCGGTGAGTTCCGCGCGCCCGTTCACGCGCAGCGTTTCCGACGTGCCCGGCAGCATGAACAGCAGGCCCACCTGCGGGTTGCTCAGAATGTTCAGATGGCCGAACACCAGCTTGTTGCCCGGGCGGTCGGGAATGAGCAGCGTGCTGTTGTCTTCGATGTGCACGAAGCCGGGGCCGTCGCCCTTGGGCGATGCATCCAGGCCACCGTTCGCACTGCAGGTGGACAACACCAGGAATGGCGATGCCGCGATGAACTCGACTGCATCTTCGGTCAGCGCCGACTCCACCTTCAGCGCAAGACCTGGAATCTCCGCGCCGACAACGGCGCGCAATGCGGCTTCATCGGCAATGACATGTGGATCATTGGGCATCACGTTTCTCCGCTACTGAATCTCATGTATGCGACCGGCGCTCACGCGCGCAGACCCAGCGCATCGATCTGCGCCATGACGGACGCATCGAGCGGGCCTTGCGCTTCGGCATCGAGACACTGTTGCAACTCCGCGCGGTTCTTCACGCCCAGCACCACCGTTGCAACGCCGGGCATCGACAACGCATAGCGATGTGCGACAACCGCAGGGTCTTCGTGCTGCTGCGCACACCAGGCGCGAAATGGCGCGGCGCGCGCGTAGTCCAATGCATCTGGATGGTTGTCCGACAGCGGTCGATCGATCTGCGCCGTCAACGCACCGGCCTGTACGGCGCGAATGCCCATCACGGCAACACCCGCCGCATTGGCCGTCTGGATGATGCTGCGCGGTTGCTCGGCCTCCGCGTAGCGTCGCATGCCACCCGCGCTGTCCAACAGATTGGCAAGGGCTTGCACATACGCCGGACGATGGTCAGCGCGCAGTGCCTGCTCAATGGTCGCAGGCACACCTACACCGGTGATGCCCCATGCGCCAATGCGGCCGCTGGCGCGCAATGCTTCCAGCGCAGGGATGACCTGCTCGACGTACAGCGACCAGCGCGTGGCACTCCTGTCCTGCAGGTCGGGCCGGTTCGCATAGACGTAATCGTCGGCACAGATGTTCGAGTGCAGGAAAAACACGTCTACGCGGTCAAGCTTCATGGCCAGCAGACTGGCCGACAGCGAAGCTTCGAGCCGCGGCGCGACCTGCTCCGGCGCCGGCGAGCCCAGTCCGCACTTTGTGGTGATGCGCACACCCGCCGGCAACTTGCCGTTGAATGCATCACCGATGATGGCTTCGCACTGGCCGTACACGGGCGCGGTGTCCAGCACATCGATGCCAGCGTCGATGGCCGCGCGCAGTGTCGCAATGGTTTCGTCGCGACTGCTTGGGCCCCAAACCAGCCCGATACCACCACCACCCAGCGTCAACGCGCTGGCGGTGCCCAAAGGGCCGAATGCTCTGTGTTTCATGAATTGCTCTGATGAAGGTTGTCCGTGGCGTCCAACTCGTGGCGTCCAAACAAGGTCGATCAAACACGCCGGGGCAAGCTACCCACATCCACGAGCCATATCCACAGTGTTGTACAAGTTGAAAATGGACAGCCGCCGTTGATTGCGACGAAACTCGCCGCCGTTCGGAATTCCTCTCGATCAACAGGCGGAGCACAACTGGCATGGGCAAGCTGGACGGAAAGGTTGCATTGGTCACCGGCGCAGGTGGCGGTCTCGGGCGTGCGCATGCACATCTGTTGGCGTCTGAGGGTGCCGCGGTCGTGGTCAACGACCTGGGCGGTGCGCGCGACGGCACGGGCGGCAGTGCTTCGATGGCAGACCAGGTGGTGGCAGAAATCCGCGCGGCGGGCGGCAAGGCTGCGGCTGACTACGGCTCCGTCGCGGATCCGGCTGCGGCAGCCAAGATGGTTCAGGTCGCGGTCGACAACTTCGGCAAGCTGGACATCCTGATCAACAACGCCGGCATCCTGCGCGACAAGTCGTTCAAGAACATGACCGATGACCAGTGGGACGCGGTGGTGAACGTGCATCTGCGCGGCACCTACCTCGTGACCAAAGCGGCGTGGGATCAGTTTCTGAAGCAGGGCACCGGCGGCCGCATCATCAACACCAGTTCTACCTCGGGTTTGATCGGCAACTTCGGCCAGGCCAACTATGGTGCGGCCAAGGCAGGCATTGCCGGCTTCACGCGCGTGCTGGCATTGGAAGGCGCCAAGAGCGGCATCACTGTGAACACGCTGGCACCGGCAGCACTGTCACGACTCACCGAAGACCTGATGCCACAGAGCGAGCAGGTCGCCGTAGCCCTGGCGCCGGAGAAAGTCTCGCCCGCCGTCGTATGGTTGTGCACCGACGAGGCGAGCGGCATCACCGGCCGGCAGTTCTGCGTGCGCGGCAATCGTGTGTCGTTGTTGTCCTGGCAGGTCACCGAAATCGCGGAGCGCGACGCCGCAGAAGATGAGTGGAGCGTCGATGAGATCGGCAAACGCATCCTCGCAAGCATGGAAGGCTGGCCGAAGTTGCTGAATCCGATGCAGGTCTGATCGGGTTACCGATTCACGCGACGCAGCACACGCGCTGCGTCGCGTGCACGCCGTCAGGGTCCGCCGAGAAACAACGACGCCGTACGCAGGAACAACAGAAACAACACCAGGCTGGCCAGCGCGAACACACTGAAGCGCACGATGATCACGTTCTTCGTGGCATGCACCAGCGAGTGCACCACGCGCAGCAGAACGTAACCCCAGGCCAGCAACAGGCTTGCCGAATCCAACGCGCCGCTGATCTGCGCGGCAAGCGCCAGCGCGTAAAACACCGTCGGTTGTTCATGCAGATGGTTGTAGTTGTCCGCCACCCGCGCAACTTCCGGCGGCAGTTCGAGCTTGGCGCCCGTTCGCGATACTTCAACCATGTCGACCTTGGCGGATTGAATCGCCGGGATGCGCGTTGCGTACATCCACACCCACATGACGAACGTCCACGCGATCAGGGCAAGCACCGGACCGACCAGACTCAACGCTGTCATGTGCTTCGTGCTCCCTTGTCCGGTGTCGGTGACGCTGTTGCCTTCACTGCGCAAGCGGTGAGGTGACGTCTCTGAAGCTCACCTCAAGCGATGTCACTACATCGATCACTGCGGGCTTGCCCGATGCAATGGCCGCCGCAATGGCCTGCTCGAGTTCGGCAGGCTCGGTCACCCGCACACCGAAACAACCCATGCTGCGCGCGATTGCGCCGTGGTCGAAGTCGTTGAACTCGGCGGCAAACGCGCCGCCGCCATGCAGCACCCAGCCCAACGCGTGGTTGTTGAACACCACGTTGATGATGGGAATGTTGTGCTCGATGGCCGTCATCATGCCGTTCATGGTCATGGCGAAGCCGCCATCGCCGCACACCGCGACGACCACGCGTTCCGGATGCACCAGCTTCGCCGCCAGCGCCGCCGGGATGGCAAAGCCCATCGGACCTGCGCCTGCGGCCTGCATGAAGCCGCCCGCTGAACGCGTCTGATAGAAGTGCGTCATGAGAATGCGGTTCTCGCCCGCATCGCAGGTCACGATCGAGTCCGCCGGCAATGCGCGATGCAGTGCGCCAATCACGCGCTGCGGCAGCACCGGCACGCTGCTCGCCGCATAGGCAGGCGAATCGAAGTAGCCATGTTCGGCGCGGATGCCCGCGACGCGTGCAGCGCCCGCGGCGCGCAGCCCGACATCCGCATGCAGTCCTACTTCCGTCTGTAAAACAGTGCGCAACTGATTCAGTGCAACACCTGCATCGCCAATCAGCACGTGTTCTGCAGGGAAGGTCCAGGATGCGTTGCGCGGCTCGACGTCGATCTGCATGAATGTCTGCCGCGCGGCATCCAGCAGCGCTGGGTTTTCGCGCGCCGTGTCGGAAGCGCCGAGCTTCGAGCCGACCACGATGACCAGATCGGCCGCAGCGACCGCGGCGTTCGCTGCGGCAATACCAAACGTGCCGAACACGCCCAGCGCCAGGTCATGGTCTTCGCGGAAGCAACCCTTGCCGGACGCGGTGGTCACCACAGGAATGCCGCTGGCCTCTGCAAAAGCACTGAGCGCCACGTAGGCATTGGCGATGCGTACGCCGTTGCCCGCAATGATCACCGGCTTGCTGGCGGCGGCGATGGCCTGTGCGGCCAGACTGATCTGTTGGGGATCGACCGGTTGCGCTGCACGCGGCAGATAGTTGCGCGTGCGATACAGCCGCGGCCGCGTGTCCGCGTCCACCGAGCCTGCCAACCCTGCCGATGCATACAGCACCGCGACCGGCCCAGGCTGACCCGACAGCGCATGCTTGATCGCCAGTTGGGTGGCCTGCACGCCCGACGCCGGATCGTTCGCTTCGAACACCTGCTTGGTGACACCCGCGAATGCCTGACGTGCATTCCACACGCCGTAGTCGCCTGTGCCAGCCTGATACGGACCATGCAGATTGAAGCCGGGGCTGTCGCTGAAATCCGTGAGCAACAACATGGGCGAACTGGACAACAGCGCCTCCATGGTGCCAAGCAGGCCGTTGCCCAACACCCAGGGACCCTGGCCGATGATCACACCCGGCTTGCGCGTCAGCCGCCCATACACCTCGGCCATGACGCCAGCGAGTGCTTCATGGCGCACAGTCAGCGTGCGAATCTCGTTCTGATGATTCGCAAGCGCCGTAAACAGCCGGCCCGTGTGGCCACCTGAAATGCCGAACACCATGTCGATGCCGGCTTCAGCAAGCACCTGCAGAATGGCATCGGCGGTGCGTGTCTTCTCCTTCAGCAACAGTTCGGTAGCCATTACGCAGCCCTGTTCCAGCCACCGTCGATCGGAATCATGGTGCCGGTGACATAGTCGGAAAGATCGGTGGCCAGAAACTCGATGACCTTCGCGCAGTCTTCCGGCGTGCCGAAACGCCGCAACGCAATTTCGTCCAGCTGCTGGTTGCTCGCTTCCGAATTGCCCACCAGTTTGACGATGCGCGCCGTGGCAATGGTGCCCGGCGCAATGCAGTTGGCGTTGATGCCGTAACGGCCCAGCTCCTGCGCCAGATAGCGCGTGTAGTGCGCAATCGCTGCCTTCGCGGTGCCGTAGTGCGCGTAGCCACCGCCCTGCGCTGCAACCAACGCAGCGTACGACGCCACGGTGATGATCTTGCCGCTGCCCTGCGCCTTCATGATCGGTGCGACCGCGCTGCAGCAGTGATATGTGCCGCCCAGGTTCATGCCCATCACCAGATCCCACATTTCCGGCGTGACGGTGGATGCGCGCGTGTCACGCGGTGCGCCACGACCGCCGCCCGCGTTGGCGACCAGCACATCGACACGGCCCCAGGCCTTTTGCACTTCCTCGACCATCGCAAACACTGAGGCGCGATCGGAGATATCGAACTCGAAGCCCAACGATTCGCCGCCGCCGGCGCGAATCTCATCGACCGTCGAGTCAGCAGTCATTGCCGCTGCTTCGGCCTCGAACTCCTCATACGACTTCAGGTTGAGATCGCTCACCGCAACCTTGGCGCCCAGGCCAGCCAGGCGCAGTGCATAGCTGCGCCCGAGTCCGCGCGCAGCGCCGGTGACGATTGCGACTTTGCCGTCGAGTTTTCCCATCGCGTGTGTCCTTCAGTTGGAAGCTGGATCGGTTGGTAGTGAGATCGCTTGAGCGAGTGCCGTGCGCGCTCAGTGTTTCAAGTATCCGGTGCCCGCAGTATCCATTGATACAGCAGCTCACCGTCGGTATCGACGATCTGGCCGCGTCGCTGGAACTGCAACTTCTGTGCGACACGCGTCGATGCCACGTTGTCGCGGTTGATCTGCGCAAGCAGTTCACGCACTTCACCACTCGCGAATGCCATACGCGCGAGTTCAGCCACCGTAGCGGTCGCGGCGCCCCGACGTTGGCACGCGGGCGACACGCCGTAGCCGATTTCGACACGACCGTTCACCGGCACGTCCTTGAAGCCACAGCTGCCGACGATGATGGGGCCGGCGTTGTCAGCTGCGTCATCGGACAGGATGTAGAACGTGCTGCACCAGTGCGCGGGCTTGCCTTGCAGCAGCTGTGCAACCGACCGCGCCGCAACGAAGTGCGGCGGCAATGCATCGACCGCTGCACGGCCTACTGCGGCGGCGGGCACGCCGCTGTCGGCCAGTGTCTGCAGGTCTGCCAATGAAATGCGCGCAAGCGTGATGCTCATCGCGCAGGCACAACCCGTTCATTGCGGCGCACTGGGTAAACCCTTGATGACCACAATCGATGCGCTGGCGCTGCCGAAGCGATGCTGCGCGAGCTGCTGATACGCATCTGAGTGATACCAGCCGTCGAACGCCTGCACGTCCGGAAACTCAATCAGCACGGTGCGTGTGTAGTTCCATTCACCTTCCTTCACCACCGGGGCTTCGTCCACCGACAGCATCCGGCCGTTGTGCTGCATGAAGATGTTCATGAAGCCCGCCTCGTACTTGGAATAGCTGGCTCGATCAGCAATGTCGATCAGTGCGATTGCGTAGACGGCCATCGCGCGGTTCCTTGAGTAGTCATGTTGTTTCGCGGCTGGCAGCTTCAGCTGCAAGCGCGCGCCGATACCAATCGAGGTAGGTGCCCAGCTCAGCCGCGAACGCAGGTGATGCGGCAAGCGTGAGCAGGTGCGCAAATGCACGCGGATACTGCGCTGGACCTTCTGCGCTGATTGCAGGCAGCCCCTGGCGCTCGAGCTCATCCAGCGAGTGGCCTTCCCGAAGGAACTGCGCCAGGTCACATACGAATGAGATATCGGCAATGGACAGCGCCGCGCCAGCAATGAACGCGTTGCCCTGCGCAAGCGACGCTTCAATACCAGACAGGTAGAACTCGTAGGCTGCGGCCATGCGCGCGTAGTTGTCAGCAGAGAGCGTCTTGATGTCGAGCAGGTACACCTGCGCTTCGCGCGCGAACACCAGGCCCGCGTCCAGGAAGCCATCGATGCGCGATGCTTCGTAGTCATCGTTGCCATACAGCCTGCAGGTACGAGTGCCGCGCCGAGCCACGGCGCGCAGGATGCTGTTCGACTCGAACACGCCCACAGCGCCATCGGGGCTGAACGCCGCCGGCACGGTGCCAAACGGATGCGCCTGAAGAAAGGCATCAGTCTTGTACAACGTTCCGGAGAAGCCGCGCCGCGCAATACGCGCGTGCGGGCTGTCGGCAGTGCGTTCGTCGTCCGCCAGCGGCCGCGCATCGAAGTCCCAGAGCCAGCCACCAAGCTCACCGGGCCGCGCACCAATCACCTGAACATCAACGTTACACAGTCGCGCTGCGATCAACGCCTTCCACACGCGCGGATTCGGCAGATAGGAAAAGATGCGGAGTACGGGCGCGGCCGTCTTCTCCTGACTGGAAGTGTCCTGTGCAGCAACGTCCATTGCGCCTCACCAAAGCTGGTTTGCTGGTCTGTCTTATCAGCGTCGTGGCGCCGACACCTGCTCTTGCGCCTGCACCGGCTCTTGCGCCTGTACCTGCTCTTGCGCAGGAGCGGGACCCGGCGCCGCCGCGGCACGCAGCGCGTCTTCCTGGGCCTGCGCGCGTGTAACGGACTCGGCCGTTGAGCCCAGCCACGCATACGTCACCATCGGCTCAGGCTGCTCGCCAGGAATGAAGAACAGCGCCCAGACCAGCACCGTACCGATCAGTGCAGCAAGCACGCCATAGGCATGAACCCCGACCCGCGAGCGGATGCGTTGCCAAAGCCTGAGTGCGGGATTTGATTTGAGATTCGACGCCATGCGCAGCTCCAAGCCGACCGTCCACATGCCGACCTTACACGCGCCCGCAGGCTGCGTTCGCGCGCCGTTCTGCGCTCGTGCGTAACGGGCATGTATCCTCCGTCGTTCGGCTCACCGCGGGTGAGTCACTTGAGGGGGAGCACAACTTGAAGAAGAACCGTTTTGCGCGGCGGCTTGCCGTTGCGCTGGTCTCCGCGTTTGCATTTGTTTTTGCAGGGCTGACGCCGCCGATCGCCGGGCTGGGGGCTGCCTTTGCCGAAGAGCCGCCCGCAGAGATCGCCCTGCCGCCGGGTCCATCGCATTGGAAAGCCAAAGAACCGGTAGGCACGTCCGTGGGTCCGGTCACCTCAGCCATGCTGACCAACCCGGCCACACCCGCCGACAACTGGCTGCAGTACGGGGGCAACTACCGCAACTTCCGCCATTCGCCGCTCACCAACCTGAATCCGGCCAGCGTCGCCAATCTCACAGTGGCCTGGGCCAAGCCCACAGGTACGCTGGGTCAGTTCGAAGCCTCACCCGTCGTGTATGGCGGCGTGATGTATGTGACCTCGTCGTACAACAGGCTGTTCGCGCTGGATGCCAAGACCGGCGCAATCCTGTGGCGCTACGACCACCAGCAGGACAAGAACCAGCGGTTGTGCTGCGGACCGCCGAACCGCGGCGTGGGGATTGCCGGCGATCTGGTGCTGATGGGCACGCTCGACGCGCACTTCATCGCCTTCGATCGCAAGACCGGCGAGATCGCGTGGAGCGTCGAAGTCGCGGACTTCAAGAAAGGCTTCAGCATTACCTCGGCACCCTTGATCGTGGGTGACCTGGCAATCATCGGCGTGGCCGGTGGTGAGTACGGCGTGCGCGGGTTCTTCGACGCGTATGACGTGAAGACCGGCAAGCGTGCGTGGCGGCACTACACCGTGCCCGCAAAAGGCGAGCGCGGCACGGAAACCTGGGCAGGCACGTCCTATGAGCGCGGCGGTGCACCGCCGTGGACGATCGGCGCCTACGACCCCGAAACCGACACACTGTTCTGGACCACCGGCAACCCAGCGCCGGATTGGGATGGCGATGTCCGCCTGGGCGACAACCTGTACTCCGACTCGTTGCTGGCCCTGGATCCGAAGACCGGCAAGATGAAGTGGTACTTCCAGTTCACGCCGCATGACGTGTGGGACTACGACGGCAACACGCAGATCTTCCTGGTCGACCAGAAGTTCGACGGCCGCGATCGCAAGCTCATCGTGCAGGCGAACCGCAACGGCTTCTTCTACGTCATCGACCGCACCAACGGTAAATTCCTGCGGGCAACGCAGTATCTGGAGCAGTTGAACTGGGCGACGATCGACAAGAAGGGGCGGCCAGTGGTGAACCCGCAGGCACTGCCTTCGGACGACACGACGTTCCGCACCTGCCCAAGTAATCTGGGCGGCATGAACGGCGCATTCAGCGGTGCATTCAATCCCGACCTCGGGCTGTTATTCATTCCCTCGACCGAGGCGTGCCAGATCTTCACGAAGGGCATCAGCGCCTATCAGGAAGGCATGCCGTATCTCGGCGGGCTGCCTGACGGCGTTGACGCAACCAATCGCACCGCCTACGGCAACATGGCAGCCATCGATGTAGCGACCGGCGAGATCAAGTGGCGCTATCGCGACGCGCTGCCAATGATGGGCGGCACGCTCAGCACGGCAGGTGGGGTGGTGTTCAGCGGCAACCTGGAAGGCGACATCCTGGCGTTCGAGTCGGCCACCGGCAAAGTGGTGTGGAAGTTCCACGCCGGTGGCGGTGTGCGCAGCCAGCCGATTGCATATCAGCTGGATGGCCGGACCTACGTCGCCATACCCACCGGCAGCTCGGCGGCTATGGACGCATTCGTCGGTGGCCACAACGGCACACCCGAAGGCGGCACATTGTTCGTGTTCGTATTGCCGGAGTAATGCAGGCGTGACGATGAGAAGTTGGCGCAGCGGCGCACTCGCGCTCTCGATGGCGCTTGTGCTGAGTACAACCAGCGCGGGCATCGCAGTGGATGCACGCGGCGCGACCGCTACGCCGACTTCTCCCCAAACGAGTTCCGCCCAAACGAGTTCGGCAAAACGAACATCCGCGCGCAGAACTGCTGCACATGCGACGTCAAAAGCAAGAGCTGCTGCCGCGCACGCTGCTGTTGTATCTGCGCCAGCTGCGTCAGTAAGTGCCGGCCCACAAACAACAGCCGCCGTTGCAGGTGCAGGTGCAGGTGCAGGCGCGGCGCCCGGCATCACTGCCGACGGCACATCGCCCGTCGCGAAATACGCAGCCGACCCCGCCGCGGTCAAGCGCGGCCGTCAGGTGTTCGTGGGTTCATGCGGCGCGTACTGCCACTCCACGCATGACGAGGAGCGCGAAGCGCCGTCGTTGTTCGACTGCACATGGCGGCACGGCGGCAGCGATGCCGAGATCTTCGCGTCGATCGCAACCGGCTATACAGACAAGCGTATGCCGGGCTGGAAGGGCGTGCTGCCACAAGGCGACGACGACATCTGGCGTGTGATCGCGTTTCTGCGTTCCGCGTCTACGTGCAAGTCTTCTGCACCTGCATCTGCATCCGCCCCTGCAACACCAGCAGCCACCGCCGCGAACTAGCCCGACGTTCGCAACTCGCGCGTGATTTTGCTGATTTTCGGTGATGGCTCACACGCAGGTCGTCGATCTGCAAGAAGTGCATGCCTGGGAATGTGCTGAAAGCACTTCTTCCGCAGACCTCTGTCCCTGGCGGCGAGGTTCGGGCGCTCTACCGTCGGCGCAGGTTGCTCCGCCGCAATCGACGCAGCAATCGACGCAGCAATGATGGTGCGTGTTTCAGCGATCGTGGAAACCCGTTCCACCCACGCTGCGGTACGCACTGGGTCCACAAACAGCAGCGCTGCCAACAGGGGTGAAGACCCAGCAATCCACTTCGATGTGCAACGCCACCTGCGCTCGCTATTGACCTCGTGCGCCAGCCTGTATTGCCGCGAACACTTCGCGATACGCAGAGTGCACATGCGGCTCAACGTCATCTGGCGATTGCCCGATCCTGAACTACAGTTTTTGTCAGAGGCAACGTTGCCGCCGTCCGACGACGCACTAGCACGCATGTAGGGACCAGGAGTTCCGAGCAAGACGCCGACCTGTCTGGGATGACACAACTTGAATACTGATTCTCCATCCACTCCGCCGTACGGACCCTCGATTGCAGCGCTGGGCACCTCCGCATGGCTGGTCACATCCGGTCTTGTGGACCTCCCCTGGCGCGGCGGGGTAAGCGTTCTTGTAGCGCTGTGCCTCATCGTGGCGACCGTGGTGTTCAACGTGCGAGCCCGCGCACAGGTCCAGCGCCTGCGCGATAGGTTCGTGGAGCTTGAGCTTGAGCGGCGCGAGCACGACCACCACCTGCAACGCACCCGCTTGGGTATGCAGCAGCTCGGTGACCGTGCGATTCCTGTGTGGAGTCGTCAGGTGGAAACCGCCAAGACCCAGATGGAAGTTGCGATCACGGCGCTGACGCAGCATTTTTCCGACATCGTGGATCGTCTGGACGCAGCTGCAGGCTTTGCCGACGGTCGTGGTGCGCCCGCCGCGAAATCCATCGAAGACGTGTTCGAATCGAGTGAACGGCGGCTTACCGGCGTTGCCCAGGCTCTGCAAGCCGCGCTTGAGGACAAGGCGGTGGTGGTGTCGCACATTCGTACCCTCGGCACCTTCACCGAAGAACTGACGACGATGGCTTCCGAGGTCGCGAGCATCGCCGATCAGACCAACCTGCTTGCGCTCAATGCCGCGATCGAGGCGGCACGTGCCGGTGAATACGGTCGCGGATTCGCTGTAGTCGCTGATGAAGTGCGCACGTTGTCGGCGCGTTCCGGTGCGACCGGGAAGCGCATCAGTCAAAAGGCTGCGCTGATCAGTGAGGCCATTCACACTGCAGTTTCAACGGTCGAGGAGTCCGCGGAGCGTGACAGCGACTCGGTGCGCAAGTCGCAAGAGCGAATCGCAGATGTGCTAAGCGACTTCGGCAGCGTGACCCACCGTCTAGCAAACACCGCAAATCGCCTGCGCGAGGAGCATACGACGATCAAGCAGGATGTCGGCGAAGCTCTGGTGCAGTTCCAGTTCCAGGATCGTGTGGGGCAGTTGCTCGCGCACATCATCGACAGCCTGCAGAACTTGCGCGCCGCGCTTGCGCAATCCGAGGGGTTGGGTCCCGAGGAGATCGCTGCGGTACTGGATACGCTGGCCCGCACCTACTCAACGGCGGAGGAGGTGGCTAACCATTCGGGCAACAGGTCCGCTGTCGGCGCACACGCTGACGAAATAACGTTTTTCTAGGAGAACAGTCGATGGCAAAGACCATCATGGTCGTCGATGACTCTGCCTCACTGCGGCAGGTCGTAAGCATTGCGTTACGTGGTGCGGGCTACGACGTACTGGAGGGTTCAGACGGAAAGGATGCGCTGGGCAAACTCACGGGCCAAAAGATTCACCTCATCATCAGCGACGTGAACATGCCGAACATGGATGGCATCACGTTTGTGAAGGAAGTGAAGAAGCACCCAACCTACAAGTTTGTGCCGATCATCATGCTGACGACCGAGTCCCAGGAAGGCAAAAAGCAGGAAGGCCAGGCAGCCGGTGCGAAGGCATGGGTGGTCAAGCCGTTCAAGCCTGAGCAGATGTTGACGGCAGTTTCCAAGTTGGTGCTTCCATGAACGCCATGACTGCTGCCATTCAGGTCGACGATAACTTGACCATCTACACATCGCTTGAGCTGAAGCCGCGCCTGTTGGCGTCAGCGCTGGCGGCCGATGTGCCCACGTTCGATCTGTCGCACGTGCAGGAAATTGATAGTGCCGGGCTGCAGCTCCTGTTGCTTGTGCGGCGCGAACTCGCCGCGCTGGGCCGAACGCTGGCGATCAGTGGTGCGAGCCCGGCTGTCGAGGAGGCCTTTGCAGTGGTTGGGATGGATGACTGGTTGCGTGCAGGAATGGCCACGCACGGCACGGAGGGCGCGCGATGAATCTTGACCAGGCACTTGAGACCTATGTGGTCGAAAGTCGTGAGTTGCTTGAGCAGATGGAGCAGACACTGCTCAACCTCGACTATGCCGACATTGACAGCGAGACGATCAATTCACTGTTTCGTGTGGCGCACACAATCAAAGGATCGGCAGGACTGTTCGGACTTGACGGTATCGTGGAGTTCACGCACACAGTTGAGAGCGCGCTCGATGCGGTGCGCGATGGCAGCCTGAGCATCGATCACGACTTGGCGCGCTTGCTGCTGGAGTGCGGCGACCACATGGGGCGTCTGGTAGATCTGGTCGCCTCGAACGAGGAGACAGGCACCGAACTCGAGGACGCGGGCGCCGATATTCAGCGCCGGCTGCTGGGCTGCCTGGGTGCGGCTCCAGTGGTGAGTGCCGCGACGACGCATGCAGATTCGCGTGCGCCCGCAGTCGAGCGTGGCAGCGCGACGGACTACTGGCACCTGTCGTTGCGCTTCGGACGTGACGTGCTGCGCAATGGCATGGATCCGCTTTCGTTCCTGCGCTATCTCGCAACGATTGGCGACGTCGTCGCAGTGCAGACGCGCATCGATGACATGCCGACGGTCGAGGAAGTGGACCCCGAGTCCTGCTACCTCAGTTTCGAGGTGGGTCTACGCAGCGGCGCAGACAAGGCGACGATCGAAGGTGTCTTCGAGTTCGTGCGCGACGATTGTGAGATTCGGTTGTTGCCACCGCACAGCCGGGTGTCCGAGTACATCGAGCGCATTCAGGCGCTGCCAGCGGACGAATCCCGCCTCGGCGACATGCTGGTGCAGTGCGGCGCGCTGACGCGCGATCAGCTGGAGGCTGGGCTGCGCACGCAGACCGCCGGCCCAGCCAACGCGGATACAACGCACGAAACTCGCATGCTGGGCCAGATCCTTGTGGACCAGCAGGTCGTTCCTCAGACAGTCGTCACGGCAGCGCTCGACAAGCAGCGGCAGTCGAAGGATCAGAAGACCCAGGATGCGCGCTTCATCCGTCTCGATGCCGAAAAGCTTGACTATCTGATCAACCGGATTGGCGAGTTGGTCATCGCGGGCGCCGGGATCGGGCTTGCCGCAAGACGCGTCGGCGCCACGGAATTACTTGAAGCAGCGTCCACGCTGGCCAGTCTGGTCGAAGATGTGCGCGACAGCGCGCTGCAGCTGCGCATGGTGCAGATCGGTGCCACGTTCAATCGCTTCCAGCGCGTGGTGCACGATGTGTCGCACGAAATTGGCAAGGACATCGGTCTGTCGATCAGTGGTGCTGACACCGAGCTCGACAAGACGATGGTCGAGCGCATTGGCGATCCGCTGATGCACCTGATGCGCAATGCGATGGATCACGGCATTGAGGCACCAGAGGTGCGCTTAGCCAACGGCAAGCCCGCAAGGGGCACCGTGTCGCTGAGTGCGTGCCACGATTCGGGCAGCATCCTGATCGAGGTGCGCGATGATGGCGGCGGATTGAAGCGCGATCGGATCCTGGCGAAGGCGATCGAACGTGGCCTCGTGAGTCCAGGCGAGCATCTGACGGATGGCGAAGTGTTCGCACTGATTTTCGCGCCCGGCTTCTCCACGGCTGAGCAGCTCAGCAATCTGTCCGGCCGCGGCGTCGGCATGGATGTGGTGAAGAGCAGCGTGACCGAGATGCGCGGCACGGTAGAGGTTGACAGCGAAGAAGGCGTCGGCACGACGATTCGAATCCGCCTGCCGCTTACGCTGGCAATCATTGACGGCTTCCTTGTCGGCGTGGGCGACTCAGTGTTCGTGGTGCCGCTCGATATGGTCGAGGAGTGCGTCGAGTTGACGTCGGAGGCACGACGCGAATCCAGCGGACGCAGCATCGTCAACCTGCGCGGCAAGGTACTGCCGTTCATTCAGGTGCGTGATCTGTTCGGCATCCAAGGCGAACGCGGGCGACGGGAGAACATTCTGGTCGTGCGCTATGCCGGGCAGCGGGCGGGGTTGGTGGTGGACGAGTTGATGGGGGAAGCCCAGACCGTCATCAAACCGCTTGGCAAGTTGTTCAAGGGCGCGAAGGGCATTGGCGGCTCCACCATTCTCGGTGACGGACGAGTTGCATTGATCCTCGATGTCGCCGGGCTCATCGCCCAGGCACATTCCAGTGCACAACAACGTGATGGCATGCGTTCGGCGGCGTAGTGCGCTGCAACGATGTTTGATTCAACAACGGACGGGTTGCCATGCGCAGCCACACACAAAGCAGAAAGGAATCCAAAATGAAGGCGAAAACTGGCGTTAAGGTAATACCTGCAGCTAAGACCGCTGCGTCGGCGAAGCACGTTGGCGGCGGCAACGCGCGCGCAGGCACTGCGGCCCTCAAGTCGTCGTCGAAGCAGGCGGCCAGCAGTTCGGCGCGTGCTGAGGCGAGCAAGCCCCGGGCGGCGGCCAAAGGTCCATCGGCGAAGTCTCGGGCAGGCAACCCAGTCCCCTCTGGTGCGGCCATCGATGCACTCCGCCAGCGACTGGCCGCCATCGAGCGCGGCCAGTGCATGCTTGAGTTGAGTGCGGACGGTACGATCGTCGGCGCGAATGCGGCCCTGCTCAGTACGTTCGGCTACGCGGCTGATGAACTCATTGGCCAACACCATCGCGTGCTTGTCGATGAGAGCGATCGGGCCAGCCCGGCGTACCAGGAATACTGGGCCGAAGTCGCACGTGGTGAAGTCGTGGCTCGGCAGCTGCGTCGCATCACCAAGGGCGGCGATGAGGTATGGGTGAAGGTGGTGGCGACGCCGGTCGTCGGTGCCAGTGGCAGCGCAAGCCACGTTATCGAACTGCTCACCGACGTCTCGGCGCAGCACGCGGAGCTTGAGGATGTACGCGCCGAACTGCAGGTGCGCAAAGACATCATGAATGTCACCAGCATCGTGTCGGAAGCCGACCTTCGCGGCGACATCCTGTCGATCAACGACAAGTTTATCGAAGTATCGAAGTACCCATCCGATGAGCTGCTGGGCAAGCCACACAACACCACGCGGCACCCGGACATGCCGAAGGAGACGTTCAAGACGGTGTGGTCCACCATCGGCCGCGGCGGTACGTTCCGCGGCATGATCAAGAACCGTGCGAAAGACGGTACGCCCTACTACGTAGACGCGGTCATTGCGCCGCTACTCGGCAAGAATGGCAAGCCACGCAAGTACCTGGGCGTGCGCTACGACATCACGGAGATGGAGATTGCGCGGCAGAACAGCAAAGGCATGCTGGACGCAATCGACAAGGCGTTCGCGGTGATCGAGTTTGATCCCGCCGGCAAGATTCTGGCGGCCAACCAGAACTTCCAGCAGGCGATGGGCTACACGCTGGACGATATCGTCGGCAAGCACCACAGCATGTTCGCGGCCCCTGCTTTCGCACAAAGCAACGATTACCGGCAGTTCTGGGAAAAGCTCGGTCGTGGTGAATACGACGAGGGCGAGTATTGTCGGATTGCGAAAGGCGGCCGTGAGGTCTGGCTGCAGGCCTCCTACAATCCGATCGTCGACGAGATGGGCCGCGTGTTCAAGGTTGTCAAATACGCAACAGACATCACGCAGGCCAAGCTGCGCGCGGCGGATTTCGAAGGTCAGCTCAACGCAGTAGGCAAGGCGCAGGCGGTCATCGAGTTCACGATGGACGGCAAGATCCTGACCGCGAACGACAACTTTCTGCAGACGCTCGGTTACAGCATCGACGAGATCAGAGGGCAGCACCACAGCACCTTTGTGGACCCTGCGTATCGGTCGAGCAATGAGTACCGCAGCTTCTGGGACAAGCTTGCGCGCGGAGAGTTTGACTCCGGTGTGTACAAGCGCATCGGCAAGGGCGGCAAGGAAGTCTGGATCCAGGCCTCCTACAACCCGATCATGGACATGAACGGCAAGCCGTTCAAAGTCGTGAAGTACGCGACCGACATCACGGCGCAACAATTGCGCATGGCCGACTACCAGGGCCAGCTTGCTGCGATCGGCAAGGCGCAGGCGGTCATCGAGTTCACGATGGACGGCAAGATCATCACGGCCAACCAGAACTTCCTGTCGACGCTCGGCTACACGATTGACGAAATCCGCGGCCAGCATCACAGCATGTTCGCCGAGCCGACGTACAGGGCCAGTGTCGAATACAAGCAGTTCTGGGAGAAGCTCGGCCGTGGCGAATTCGATGCAGGTCGGTACCTGCGGCACGGCAAGGGCGGAAAAGAAATCTGGATCGAAGCCAGCTACAACCCGATCCTGGACGTCGAGGGACGACCGTTCAAGGTCGTCAAGTACGCAACCGATATCAGCAAGCAGGTCGCCGACGACCAAATCCTGCGTGATGCTGTTCAGGAAGTGGTGCGAGTGATGGGCGCCCTCTCCCAGGGCCTTCTGACCGAGCGGATCGAGGGGCAGTACGTCGGTATGCTTGGGGAGATGAAGGACGCGTGCAACTCCACGGTGGAGGCACTGCGTTCGACCATCTCGGAAGTCACCACTGCCGTGGGCACGCTGACGTCTGCGTCCGAGCAGGTCAGCATGACCGCACAGTCGCTGTCGCAGTCCGCGAGTGAGCAGGCGGCAAGCGTCGAGGAGACCAGCGCATCGCTCGAACAGATGACCGCTTCCATTTCGCAGAATACAGAGAACGCGAAGGTCACCGACGGTATGGCATCGAAGGCCGCCGCCGAAGCGACCGAAGGCGGCGAGTCGGTGAAGCAGACAGTTACTGCAATGAAGAGCATCGCGCAGAAGATCGGCATCATCGATGACATCGCATACCAGACCAACCTGCTCGCCCTGAATGCGGCGATTGAGGCTGCACGCGCAGGCGAGCATGGCAAGGGCTTCGCAGTGGTGGCGGCGGAAGTGCGCAAGCTGGCCGAGCGTAGCCAGGTGGCAGCACAGGAGATCGGCTCGGTGGCGGGCAGCAGCGTCGAACTCGCGGAGCAGGCGGGCAAGCTGCTAGGACAGATGGTGCCGAACATCCGCAAGACCTCGGATCTCGTTCAAGAGATCACGGCGGCATCCGAGGAACAGTCATCGGGCGTCAAGCAGATCAACGCTGCGGTGACGCAGTTGAACAAAGCGGTGCAGGTCAATGCCGCGTCGTCTGAGCAGCTTGCCGCGACGGCCGAGGAGATGAGTGGCCAGGTGCAGCAACTCGAACGTGCCGTGTCGTTCTTCAGGATGTCTGCAGATGGCAACCGTGAAGCAAATGCACGGCCGAAGCAGCCTGTGCGTACAGGTTCGACCGCAGTGGCGCGGAAGGTCGCCAGCGGCGGAGCCCAAGCAGCATCCGGAGATCCGGATGTTGCCAACTTCTCGCGGTTCTAGACTGAGGAGGCGTTATGCGAGACACAGCGACGATGGCGCGCGACTCAGGGCCTCGCCAATCGGCGAGGCCAGGTGCCGAGGCGTCACATGATCCCGAGCAGTACCTGACGTTTGTATTGGGGGAGGAAACATTTGCCATCGGCATCCTGCGTATCAAGGAGATCATCGAGTTTTCTGGCATCACGACCGTGCCCATGATGCCGCCCTGCATTCGTGGGGTGATCAACCTCCGCGGCGCGGTGGTTCCCGTGCTGGACCTGGCGGCACGCTTCGGGCGCCCATCATCACCGGCGACGCGGCGCACCTGCATCGTGATCGTGGAGGTCAATGGTGACAGCGAACGGCACGACATCGGCGTAGTTGTGGATGCCGTGAACGAAGTGCTTGAGATTCCGCCAACAGAGATCGAGGCCGCACCGAGCTTCGGCACGCGACTGCGCGCAGACCTCATTTGCGGCATGGGTAAAGTCAATGGGCGGTTCGTGATCATCCTCGACACCGATCGCGTCCTTTCGGCCGAAGACATTGCGGTCATTGCTCATGTTGAGCACGAGCCGGACGCGCGCGCGATAGCGTAGGCAATGCTGAACCAGGACCGGCGAGCAGCGCCTGCTGTTCGTCCGGTCGAGTTGGGTCGACAGTCAACAAGGGCCTTGCAAGTGGATATCTCGATTTCGGATAGTGAATTCGCGCGGTTCCAGAAGTTTATTCACGAGAAGGCCGGTATTCGGCTGTCGGAGGCCAAGAAGCCGTTGGTGAGCGGGCGACTGGCAGGGCGCTTGCGGGTCCGTGATGTAAGCAGCTTCAGCGACTACTTCGCACTGATCTCGGTCGCCCACGAGGCTGCCGAGATGCAGGTTGCCATCGATCTGCTGACCACCAATGAGACCTATTTCTTTCGCGAACCCAAGCACTTCGATTTCCTGCGGCAGCACGTTTCCGGCTGGCCCGCGACTGGCCAACCATTTCGGGTCTGGAGTGCGGCATCGTCAAGTGGTGAAGAGGCCTACAGCATTGCGATGCTTCTCGAGGATCGACTGGGTGCCCGACCCTGGGAGATCTTTGCGTCCGATCTCAGCACGCGCGTGCTTGCGAGTGCGCGCCGTGGGCAGTATTCGATGGAGCGCGCCAGTGGCGTTCCACCTGAGTTTCTGCGGCGCTTCTGCCTGAAGGGCAAGGGCTCGGAAAGTGGCACGCTGCTGGTCGCACGGGAGCTTGCTGCGAAGGTCGAGTTTGCGCAGATCAATCTGAACGAGTCGCTGCCGGACGTTGGCATGTTCGATGTGATCTTCCTGCGCAACGTGATGATCTACTTCGACACAGAGACGAAGCGCGCCGTGGTCACACGGTTGCTGGAGAAGCTTCGTCCCGAAGGCTACTTCTTCATTGGTCACTCGGAGACGCTGCACGGCATCGATGAGAGCCTTGAGACAATCGCGCCAGCGATCTTTCGGAAGCCGAGGCGGCATTGAGCACCGATGCTGACATCATGGATGTGTTCCTGCAGCCGGGGGAGTTCTACTTCGGCGATGCGGATACGCGCATTCGAACACTGCTCGGTTCTTGTTTGTCCATCGTCATGTGGCATCCGCTGCGGCGCGTGGGCGGCATGTCGCATTGCCTGCTGCCAAGTCGTGAGGCGAATGGGAGCAAGCGTCTCGATGGGCGGTTCGTCGACGACGCCTTGCTGTACCTCATTCGCGAGGCAGTGCGTGAAGGCACCAACCCGAGCGACTTTCACATCAAGCTGTTCGGTGGTGGCGACATGTTCAAGGGCCTTGGCGTCACGAACGAAGCGCGCATCGGGCACAAGAACGCGCTGAAAGCGAAGCACATGCTGAAGCTGCTGGATCTGCGGGTGGCGGCCGAGGATCTCGGTGGCGACGTGCACAGGTCACTGATCTTCGATGTTGGCAGCGGGGCGGTCTGGGTTCGATACGGGTCATCGAGCGGAACGGACAAACGGATAGAGGTGAACGCAGCATGAACAGGATTGCCGTACTTATCGTCGACGACTCAGCGGTTGTCCGGCAGGTCCTGCAAGCGCAACTCGCCTCGGACCCACAGATCGAGGTATTGCCGCCTGCCGCAGATCCGCTGCTCGCAATGGAGCGGATGAAGCTACGCTGGCCGGACGTACTCGTGCTCGATGTAGAGATGCCGCGAATGGACGGCATCACGTTCTTGAAAAAGATCATGGCGGAACGTCCGACGCCGGTGGTGATCTGCTCCACGCTCACAGAAAAGGGCGCGCAGACCACCATGGAAGCGCTGTCCGCGGGCGCCGTAGCGATAGTCACGAAGCCGAAGCTCGGTCTGAAACAGTTCCTGCTGGACAACTCAGGGGACCTTCTGACCGCAGTCAAGGCAGCTGCCGCATCAAACGTACGCAACATGAAACCGCGCGCGGAAGGCGCTGCGATACAGGTGCGCGAGAAGCTCAGCGCCGATGCGATGCTCGCGCCCGCCAGCGGCTCTGCCATGACGCAGACCACTGAACGCATCGTCGCCATCGGAACATCGACCGGTGGTACGCAGGCGCTCGAAAGCGTATTGACAGCGCTGCCGCGCGTGTCGCCGGGAATCGTAATCGTTCAGCACATGCCCGAGAAGTTCACTGCGGCGTTTGCCGCTCGGCTCAACTCCGTGTGTGAGATCGATGTGCGGGAGGCCAGTGACGGTGACCGAGTGGTGCCCGGCCGCGCGCTGATCGCACCGGGCGGTCGGCACACGATGCTGAAGAGAAGTGGTGCGTACTACTACGTTGAGGTTGCAGACGGCCCCCTGGTGAGCAGGCACAAGCCATCCGTGGACGTGTTGTTCCGGTCGGCCGCAAAGTACGCAGGCAGGAACGCGCTTGGCATCATCATGACTGGCATGGGGGATGACGGTGCACGCGGTCTGCGCGAAATGCGTGATACAGGCGCACCGACGATTGCCCAGGACGAAGCGTCCTGCGTGGTTTTCGGCATGCCCAAGGAAGCCATCAAACTTGATGCGGCCGAGCGCATCATGTCGCTCGACGCGATTCCGCAGGCACTGCTGCGCCATCTCTCCAGGTAAGCCGTGCTGCCCCAATGCGCACGCTGACGGGCACGTTATGCCGCTCGGTTTGCACGCGTGCGCCTCATGCACGCACCGGTTCCCGCACACGCACGGCCATCAGCACCATGCCGGCGATGCCAATCGCGGCGGCGCCAAATGTGGCAAGGCCCAGCGACGCGGCCGCAGCGATTGCACCAATGCAAAGCGGGCCCAGCACCTGACCTGCATCGCCCATCATTCGCCACACGCCCAGAAACTCGCCGCGTTGCGCGGCTGGCGCGTAGTCGCTGCCAAACGTCATCATGATGCCCGAGCCCATGCCGTTGCCCAGACCCGCAAGCACCGCCACTGCGATGAGTGCGGGCCAGCTGCTGGCAAATGGCAACAGCGCAATACTGATGCACAGCAGCGCGAAGCACGGCAGTGCAGCCCACTTGTGGCCCTTGTGGTCGACCACATAGCCCGCGGGATAAGCCATGGCGATCTCGATCGCTGACGACAGCATGAAGGTGACGCCGACCTGCTGCGCATCGAGGCCCAGCAACGTACCCCACAGCGGAATCAGCATCTGTCGACTGGCACGCAGCACAGCCAGTGCAGTAATGGCCACGCCGGCTGTAAGAAACACTTCGCGATACAACCGAACAATGGCAATCACGCTTGCGAGGCCCGGCGAGTGTTCGCGGCGAATCATCTGCGCCTCGTCGAGCACGGCGCGCGCGTCACGCGTGAAGGGCACGATCAATACGATGGCCAGCAACATGCAACCCGCCGCAGCCATGAACGCCGCGCTGTAGCCAAACGCGTGTACCAATGTGCCTCCCGCCACTGGGCCAACCAGCAGACCCAGCCGTTGCACGCCGCCGAGCCCCGCGAGTGCACGACCGCGGTAGGCCAACGGCGCGGCTTCACTCACATAGGCCAGCCGCGCCAGCAACCAGGCGCCGGAACCCGCACCGAACAACCCCGCAGCAAAGCAGATGGCGACGACAGATTCGCCGAGGCTGGGCGTGGCACTGAGCAACAGTGCGCCTGCAACCAACGATGCCAATGCGCCCAGCATCACGCGCTTGTCGCCGAAGCGCGCGACCAGCAGACCCGCAGGGACATTCACGAACAGGCTGCCGGCGCCGCGCACGGCCATGAACAGCGCTGCCAGTGTGGCGGCCGCAGCAGCGGCACCCGGCGCAGCGTCAGCGCCAGGCCCAGCGCGCGCGCTGAGTGCAACGCCGGCCTGCACACTCGCAAGATGTGCGGCATACAGCGGCAACATGATCACAACTGCCTGCTGACCCACAGCAATCAGGAATGACGGCAGATAGATCGCGAGCCACAGCTGCCGCATGCATCACACATCCAACATCGACAAGCGTCGGACTATGCCTGCGTTTACACGCCAGCGCAGGTCAGCAGCTCGGTCTCTGCACACAGCGGGGCCCACGCGGTCTGACGAATGCGGTTTCATCGCAGCAGCTCTTCCCCGCGCACGCGACACCCGCTAGCGTCAGCGTCCGCACACGCCATCGCCAGAACCCTATGACCGCGACGTCGACACACACGCATCCTGCCCAGACATTTCCAACTCAGACACTTCCAGCGCAGACCCTTCCGGCTCAGACAGAGGTACTGATCATCGGCGCCGGCCCCGGCGGCCTGTGCGCCGGCATTGCGCTCGCGCGTGCAGGCATTACCGATTTCGTCATTGTCGAGAAAGCCGCAGGTGTCGGCGGCACCTGGTGGCATAACCGCTATCCGGGCGCGGAGTGCGACGTTGAGTCGCACCTGTACTCGTTTTCGTTCGAGCCGAAGCCAGACTGGTCACGCCCATACGCAGGGCAAGTTGAGATTCGCCAGTACGTTGAACACGTGGCGAGCAAGTACGGCATGCTGCCGTACTGCCGCTTGGGCACAGAGGTGCAATCGGCGCGCTGGTTGGAAAGCACCGCGCAGTGGCGCGTGCAGATGACCGACGGCCGGGTGATTACAGCGCGCGTGCTGATCAGCGCCATCGGCATGTTCAACGACATCGCAACGCCGGACATTCCCGGCCTGAACAGCTTCGCGGGCACAACCTTTCACACCGCACGCTGGTTGGATGACTACGACCTGCGCGGCAAGCGCGTAGCGTTGATCGGCAGCGCCGCCAGCGCGGTGCAGACCGCGCCCGAGATTGCGCCGGTGGTCGCACAACTGGATCTGTATCAACGCACGCCGCAGTGGGTGGTGCCCAAGAAGGACACGCCGTTCACCGAAGACGAGCTGGCTTACTTCCGTGCACATCCTGATGCAGTGCGTGCACATCGCGATGAACTGTACGAGCAGCTGCAGGCCGCCATTCTGTTCAACAATCCAAAGATGCTTGCCGATGCCCAGGCGGCCGGCCTGCGCAACATTGCACAGGTTGAAGACGAAGCGCTGCGCACGCGCCTGACACCTGAATGGAGCTACGGCTGCCGACGGCCGCTGCTGTCGAACAAGTACTACCCCATGTTCAACCGCGCCAACGTTCGCTTGTTGGACCGCGGCATTGCCCGCATCGAGCCAGACGGCATCGTTACAGCAGACGGCGAACACCGTCCCACCGACACCATCATTCTGGCGACGGGTTTCGAAACCACGCGCTATCTGTCTGCGCTCGATGTGACCGGGCGCGATGGCCTGCATATCCAGGACGCCTGGCGCGACGGCGCGATGGCGTATCTCGGCATCAGCACCGCAGGCTTTCCCAATCTGTTCATGTTGTACGGGCCGAACACCAACAACAATTCGCTGATCACCATGCTCGAGTTGGAAACCGAATATGCCGTGCGCCATATCGTCAAGCTGCTGAGTTCAAGCAAACCTGCATCGAACAGCACATGGATGGACGTGCGGCCGGATGCGATGGGCACGTACAACACGCAACTGCAGAAGGACATCGCCGAAATCTCCGTGTGGCGCAGCGACTGCCGTGGCTACTACCGCGCGCCGTCGGGCCGCATCGTGACGCAGTTTCCCTACACGATGACGCAGTACACACAGATGCTGGCGGCTGACGACGCACACGCCTACGAGATCGCAGGCAGCTGAACGCGAACACCGCCGTTGTGGAGTAGCGCGGCATCACGCTGCGGCGGGCCAGTCAATAGTAGGAAAACACTGCCCGACAGATCTCCTCCACATGACGATGATCCGTGCCACAACAGCCACCCAGCACATTGATGTGTCGCGACTGGCGTACCAGTGCATCGTGATCCTGCCCCAGCGCCTGCGGATCACCGATGTCGAGTTCAGTACTGTCGTTCAGTTCGGCGTGGCTCTTGGTCGATGCATTGGCGCGCAGGCCGCGAATGCGCTTTGTCCACGGCGCGCCCGTGGCGAGCACCTGCTCAAAATGACGCGGGTGGGCACAGTTGATCATGTAATACGCTGGCGCACTGGCGGTGGCCTTATCCACCAGCTCTATGGCCTGCTCCAGGCTTTCGCCACTCGGTAGACGACCGTCGGTTTCGACAGTGAACGAAATCACCACCGGTAACCCGGCTTGCACGGCGGCGCGTGTGATGCCGATCGCCTCAGCTGGATAGTTCATGGTGATGGCGGTGACGAGATCGGCAGCGCTGTCTCCGAATGTATCGGCCTGCGCTTGATGGTATTCGTGCGCCTGGTCGGCTGACATCAATGAAGTCGGACTGTAGCCGTCGCCACGCGGGCCGATACAACCGCTCAGCGCTATCGGCACTTCCGCGCTCGCAAATTCATCGCGCACTTCCAGCAACAGATCTATCGCCTCGCGATTGCACTGCGCGAGTCGCTGCACCGAATAACCGAGTTTCGCGCCCCAGTCCGCATTCGCCCGCCAGGTGGCGCTCTCCAGGATGAGGCCCACACCATACTTGCGGGCCAGTTCGGCATAAGTGCGGAAGTACTTCCTCAGCACCTCGCGTCCGCTTTCGTCTTTCAGGAGATCGAACGCGGCAAAGTCCGGCAGCGCAAGCCCTTCATGGAAGATGAGCGTGGTTTCGATGCCACCGTCTGTCAGAAAGAGCTTGCCGGTCAGCTGCGGCAGGGCCGTACGATAGCGATGCATGGTGTAACTCCGACAAACACGATTGCTTGATTATCAACTTGGACCACTCCGCACGTCACTCGAAGATAAGGGCTGCCAATCTGGTCTATGCACGGACGCCAGCACCCACTTCACCCGCAGTCGCACTCTCAACACCGATGCGCGGGCCGCGGTCTTCATGCGCTTTGGAACTGGGCGCGTCAAAACGCAACTGCAGACGGACATCGCCGGCAGCTGACATAGCTCACGCACCAGGTTGACCGTGACTGCAGCGTCAAGCGTAGTGGATTAGTAATTCGTGCCATGGGCCCCACTGGATCAAAGAAGCGGATCAAAGAAGCGGATCAAGCCAGCGCATCAGACCACCGTCACCAACGATCCATAGGCGCGCAGTGTCTCGTCGCGCGTGAAGAGGTTCATCGGCTCGCTGAACGCCTGCGCAAGCAACATGCGATCGAACGGATCACGATGGATGGGCGGCAGGCGAGCCACCATCGCCGCGTGCTCGCCGAGCACGGGCAACAGTACGAAGCCGGCAGGCGCAAGCGTCAACAACACCTGTTGCGGGTCCGCATCGAGCTTGCCGAGCGTCGACTTGATGCTGATCTCCCAGATCGGCGCTGCACTGACGAAGACCTCGGCAGCGTCCAATTGCCTGCGAAGGTCAGTCGAGAGTCTTGCCGGCGATCCCAGCGCCCACAGGAGCCGGTGCGTGTCGAGCAACACGCGCACGCCCTAGCGCAGCGATCTTGGAAGGAAGCGTCCCTCGAATGCCGCGATGACCTCGTCGGGCAGCGGTGCGTCGAAATCGTCTGGCACGTGAAGCTGGCCCATGAGCAGCCCGAGCACCTTCTTCGACGGCGGTGCGGAGATCGGGCTCAGCCGCGCCATCGGCTTGCCAGCCTTCGCGATGATCACTTCGGCACCCGCAGCCACTTCGTCGACGATACGGGACAGGTGGGTTTTCGCCTCATGGATGTTGACGGTCGTCGCGATCGTGCGTCTCCGACTGTTGACCAGACTTAGTCTGGTCGGACAACGAAGTGCCGAACCACGCCGGATGGCGCACGCGCCGGGGTGGAGAGCCGGCCGGCGACCGCGTGCGGTACCAGCAGCAGGGCTTCAGGCGCGAAAGGGATGGCGACGGTGGGCGTCTTCCCACAGCTCCACTCCGGGCGCTGGGCTGGGCGCGTCTGCAGCGATCGCCTCGCCGCGATACACGGCGTCGGTCGGTGCCCGTTGCGCGCGCGCAGAATGCACTGCGGGAAACCCCGCGAGCAGGTCCGGCGTGACGAACTCGCGCATGGCTTCGATGGTCACCTGCCGGTGCAGGATCTTCCACTCGCCGCCACGGCGCTCGAACACGTCCAGGTAGCGGCCTTCGGTCTGCTGGTCGATGAACGTGCCTTGGGTCTGCTGGTTCAGAAGCGTGCCGACAGCACGCGGGATGCGCTGCAGCACGTACCAATGGCACTCGACGAAAGCGCGGTCGGGGTTGCCGTCCGGCGCTTGGTCGATGATCGGGTTGGTGAAGGAGTGCTGAGAGTTCGGCAGTTCGCGCAGCACCGGGATGACCCAGTCGGCGAACGCGTGGGCATTGCCGTTCCAGAACCAGTGGCAGTCGTTGGCGTCCGGCCAGTAGCAGGACTTGAACAACGCGAGGTCGCAGCGGTCGGCCCCGCGCGCGTAGCGGTACAGGACGTCGCGGATCGCTTCAAGCACATCGAGCCGTGCGGCCAGCCGGGCAAGCATGTTGTCGTTCGTCATCGCTGCGTTCTCGTTCCGGTAGGGAGGGCGCCACTCGCATCGGCGGCTGTAACATCCGGCCCTGGGGCGGCTGCACCTGTGTGGCCGAAGCAGGCGCGTTGGGGGCTATCGACCATGGCAGATCAGGCAGCCGAGGCGCAGCACGCTTCGGCGAATTCGGCGCCGGCAGATTCCGGCGTGCCTCTCGAGCCCTTGAGCGAAGGCTACCGGCGCTACGCGCTCTGGCTGCTGTTTGTGGTGTACGTGTTCAACTTCATCGACCGCCAGATCGTCACGATTCTGGCCGAGCCGATCAAGCAGGAACTCGGCATCGCGGACTGGCAGCTTGGGCTCATGACCGGCACGGCATTCGCGATCTTCTACTGCACGCTCGGCATCCCGATTGCGCGGCTCGCGGAACGCAAGGACCGGCGCCTGATCATCGGCCTGTCGGTGGCGGCGTGGAGCGCCTTCACTGCGTTGTGCGGTCTGGCGCAGAACTTTGTGCAGCTGGTGCTGGCGCGTATCGGCGTGGGGGTGGGCGAGGCGGGTTGCACGCCGCCGGCGCACTCGCTCATCGCGGACTACACACCGAAGGAGCGGCGCGCGTCGGCCATGGCTCTGTATTCGATGGGTAACCCCGTCGGCGGGCTGATCGGCGTAGTCACAGGTGGGCTTGTGGCCGATGCATTCGGCTGGCGCACTGCGTTCCTGCTGGTGGGGTTGCCGGGCATCCTGCTCGCGCTGCTCGTGCTGGCCACGCTCGTGGAGCCACGCACGCGCATGGCGGCGGCGATTGTACGTGGCGCAATGCCCGCCCCACTGGCGGCGCCACAGACGTCGTTGCTCGATGTGCTGCGCCTGCTCTGGCACAAGCGCACCTTCTGGTACATGGCGATCGGTGTGTCCATCGTGGCGTTCATCGGCTATGGCCACGCGCCATTCGGCGCGTCGTTCTTCCTGCGCGTGCACGGTGCCGAGATCACTGAACTTGCCAAGCCGTTCGGTCTTGGACCCATCGGCTTCGTGGGCCTCACGATGGGCCTGATCCTCGGCCTCGCCGCAGGCATCGGCGTGTACCTCGGCGGCGTGATCGCCGATCGCTATGGTGCGGCGGACCTGCGCGCCTACATGGGTATCCCCGCGGTCGCGCTGTTGATCTCGCTGCCGATCTACAGCACGGCCATGCTGTTGCCGACATTCCTGCCCATCATTCCGCTGCTGGCACTGAACGCCGTTCTCGTATCGCTGTGGCAAGGCCCGGTGTACGCCACGGTGCAGAACATCGCGCCGCCGCACGTGCGGGCTACGGCGGCTTCCATTTTTCTGTTCATTGCCAACCTCATCGGGCTTGGCCTCGGGCCGGTGCTGGTTGGCGTGGCGAGCGACGTGTTGTCCGGTCCATTCGGCATGGGGCCGGCGGAAGGCGTGCGCTGGGCGCTGATCGGCTCGCAATTCCTCGTGTTTCCCGCGTTCTATTGCTTCTGGATGGCGCGGCGCACGATTCGTGAGGAGATGGAGGAGTGAGGCACCGCAGGTGGGCCTTGCGCAGCAAGCTGAAGCAGCCGAAACACCACGTCGACCGTGACAGTGAGGCGTTGTAGTTGCACAACGCGCTCGCGTCCGTGCGCGGACATGCGATGCACATGCGGTGTCATGGCCAGCATGGCCTGTATTGCGGCAGGGTCGGCAAGCGCCACCTCGTAGCGCACACGCGTCTCCTGCGCGAGTAGATAGCCGGAAGCTTCTGCCGAAGTCAGCGCAGCCGGCGCTTTGCGTTCAACCGACGGATAGATTTCCGCACGTAACTCCACGAGGTGATCTGGCCCCGGATCGACCAGCAGTACGCGACCCCCTATTGGCTGCACTGATCTGAAGTGTGGCCACAGCGGAAAGCCGAACATCGACAGCAGTAGATCGATGCTGCCAGGCGCGACTGGAAGGTGACGATTGGTCGCCACGGCCCAGGCCACGTGCGCACTCCGCCGCGCGGCCGCACGCACCGCCCACTTGGAGATATCGACGCCGATAAGACTCAACGTGCCAGCCTCGCGAGACGCACTCGCCCTGTCCGCCAGCTGCTGCAGGTAGTAGCCCTCGCCACAACCCGCGTCGAGTACGCGCATGGGTCGATCGGGTTGCACAGGCTGCGGGTGCCAGCGGGCGAGGGTCAGGCGAACGCAGTCGAACAAGGCGTCCGCGAGCGGCGCAAACACGCCAGAGTCCAACGTGTTCGCCCGCGCAGCCACCATTGCCTTGTCATCGCCTGGTTCGCGCGAGGCTTTGTGCTGCACCAGCAGCAGATTGAAGTGGCCCTCGCGTGCACGATCAAAACTATGGCCGGTGGCACAACGCAGGCTGCCCTGGCCCGACGCGGGCTCGTCCACGAGTGGTACGCCGTCCACGGGGCACACAAACACCGCGGCCGGATCGGCGGGCAGGACAATCACAAATCACGCACCGGGCGCGGCCCAAAGGTGATCGCTCTGGCACACTTGCCTGCGGAACGCCCGCGCATGGTCAGGCACGCGCGCACGGCAGCGGTGTTCCAGGCAGCGGTTTTCAATTGTGTGTCTTGAGGCCAATGTTGCGCGTATGGATCTGCACTTGAGCACCTCGTCCGGCCTCGTCCGGAATGACAAGGTCTGGATAAACCCGGTCTGGATGGACCCGGTCTGGATGGACCTGATCCGTACCGATCTGATGTGCATACGGCATAAAGCATGACTTCGGCATCTTCGAACACATCAGCTGTGTCCGCCATTCCTATCGTTGTGTCGCTCGGGTTTGCAGGGTCACGCCATCTGCTGCCACATGGCGAACACCATTCGCCTGCGCAGATCGAGCGCTTCCACCAGGCGTTGCAGACACAACTGGTCGATCTGCTTCGGCGCTTGCCGGAAGAGCTGGGGCTGAGCAGCGCACATGTGTTCTGTGGGGTATCACAGATTGCCATCGGTGCCGACACCGTGTTCACGCGCGCCTGCGCCGAACTGAAGCTGCCACAGCGCATCTTTCTGCCGCAGTCACGCGACTCCTATCTCGCGGCCGGCGGCCCCGAAGAGAGTGACGACTTTGCAGCCGATGAGATCAAGGCCGCCCTGCACCTGCTCGACAGCCCGCATGTGATCGAAGAGAGCGTGGTCAGCGACGGTAGTGACCGCGCGACGCGTTTCACCGATACGAATCTGGAGATCGTCCACGAGTGCGACCTGTTCGTGTGCCTCATGCGCGCCGATGCGGCCGGTCAACCCGGCGGCACGTTGGAGCTGCTGAACAAAGCCAGGCGGCTTGGCTTCCCAGTGCTGGAAATCAGAGCGGGCCTTGCAGATGGCCAGACGGTTTGCACACTGACGCGGCACAACTGGCCGTCACCCGCGGGAAATGCGTCGTGGCGGCCGCCCGTATTGCCGGCCCGGTTGATGGCCAACACGCACACCGCGACTGCGCCGATGCCGGCCGCCGAACACATCCTGACCGACGCGCGCGGTCGTCTTGCCGCGCTCGCCACGATCAGCAACGACGAGGCGACCCGGTATCGCGGCAAGTTCAGATACGCCGCCGCCTACATCATCGGCGCGCACCTCAGCGCCACTGTGTGCGCGGTGGCCGGCTTGAAGGTCGGCGCAGGCGCGGACACCACAGCTTGGTTGCTGGTGGAGTTGCTGCTGCTTGCCAGCGGCGTTGCCACGCACTTCGCGTTGCACCACAGCGGCAACGTGAAGCGCTGGGCAATCTATCGGCTGACTGCGGAGTTGTGCACCTCGATTCTGGCCATCAGCAACCTGCGCGTCAGCATGTTGAATCTGTACAACATGCAGTTCCCGTCCGGCCTGCTGCCGCTGCTGCGCACGTTGCATGTGCTGCAGCTCATTGCCTGTCGTGCAGGCGGCGCAGCCTGGCCCGAACTCCGCGACATTTACTTCAAGGCGCGCCTGGACGGGCAGATCAGCTATTACACACGGGAGCGTATGCGTGGCCTGCGCCTCCTGGCACTGGCAAACAGGGTGTTCATGCTCGCAAGCTCGGTTGCATTCGCGATCACGTTCTTCAAGCTCGTGGTCGCACACGTTCTGCCAGCAAGCGCTTTCATTGCGCAGGCATTACCAGCCAGCAGCCTGGCAGACACCGCAGTGAGTGTGGTGGCGATCGTGTTGCCGATGGTCGCAGTTGCAGCGCTGTCGCTGGCGGCTTCCTTCGACCTTGAGGCGCGCGTGCACACCTATGAAGAAACACTCGGCGACCTCGAGCGCGCGCGGGAGCGCATGCAACAGGCCGACACGGAGCGCGAGTTCAGTCAGCTGGCGCTCAGGGCCGAACACGAACTACTTTCCGAGACAGCCAACTGGGCCTCGCGGCGCTCATTCACCGGGGTCTCCTGAACCCGCGAACATCCCTGCGGCACGCACCGCACTCAGCACTTGCGCGACACGCTCAGTGTTTGCGCGCCATCAGCACCGTGGCGTTCATCAGCTTGTCGGTGAACGCCATCACCAAGGCTGACAGCACAAAGGTCACATGGATGACCACATGATCGTGCGGTCGTCGTACTGCGGAGCATTGATGAACGTCTTCAACAGATGTACCGACGAGATACCGATCAGCGCGGTGGCCAGCTTTATCTTCAGCACACCCGCATTGACGTGCGACAGCCACTCCGGCTGATCCTCGTGACCTTCCAAATGCAGGCGCGACACGAACGTTTCATAGCCGCCGATGATCACCATGATCAGCAGGCTGGCGATCATCACAACGTCGATCAGACCCAGCACGACCAGCATGACTGCGGTATCGGTGAGCTTGGCACTTGAAAACACCATGCCGATGAGATGCGTCAGCTCCACCATGAACTGATAGACATACACGCCCTGCGCAACGATCAGCCCAAGATACAGGGGCGCCTGCAGCCAGCGGCTCCAGAAGATCAGGGTCTCCATCGCACTCACGATTGCTTTCATTGCGCCCAGCTGCCCCTGCTCTTTTGCACCGACACTCTTTTTTAGACCGGCATTCTTCTTACAGCGACATTGTCACCGAGTCTGCCGCGCAGATCGGACTGCGCAGCGGCCGCGATTCTCTTCGCTTCCTGCTTCAGCGGCTACAGGGTTCGCTTCGGTCCCATGCTGCTCGCTATGATCGGCCGAGACGGCGCCATCAGGCGCGCCCACTCGGCAGCCGGACGTCCGTCAGAGGGAACATGAGATGAGTACAACAGCCAGCGCTGCCCAAGCCGCGCGCACCGGCAGCTGCTTCTGCGGCACAGTGCAGTTCGAGCTCAGCGGCGCGCCAAACGTCGCGGGCTACTGCCACTGCACCGACTGCGCGCATTGGGCGGGCGCACCCGTGAACGCCTTCAGCCTGTTCGCACCCGACAGCGTGCGCGTCACGAAGGGCGAAGATCAGATCGGCACGTTCGCGAAAACACCGGGCAGCGAGCGCAAGTTCTGCAAACAGTGCGGCGGCCATCTGATGACCAACCACCCTGCGATGGGGCTGGTCGACGTGTACCTGAACACGGTGCCCACCCTCGCCCACCAAGGCACGCTGCACGTGTTCTATGGCGAGAAGACCGTGGCCATCAAAGATGGCCTGCCCAAGTACAAGGACATGCCGTCGAACTTTGGTGGCTCCGGCGTGGAGCTGCCCGAGTAACTGCGGCGCTGCGGCGCCGCCTTGGCGCTGCCACCTACAGAACTGAAGGCTATTCCCAGACAGTAAGGCTTCACTAACTTCTTGCGCAGGCGTCCGCCAAGCCACAGGCCGCGACCGCGTCTTCCGGAGCAGCAATGACACACATGTTGAACAGCGCCACCGCAATCTGCGGCTTGGGCATTACCGAGATGGGCCGCGTATATCGCGATGCAGATGATCTGGCAGCCGAGGCGGTATACCTCGCGCTGGAAGACTCGGGCCTCAAGAAGTCGCAGCTGGATGGCCTGCTGATCAATGCCGGCGTGACCAACAGCGTGAACATTCCGCTGCACATCAGCCTGGGCCTGCGCGAACTGAACCTGCTCACCTTCATGCAGGGCTACGGCTCGAGCGCCGGGCAGATGGTGCAGTACGCGGCCATGGCGGTGGCCAACGGCCTGGCCAACTATGTCTGCTGCGTGTTCGGCGACTCGCCGTTGCAGGAAGGCGTGCGCACTGGCGCTGCCTACGCCGGCGGTGGGCGGCGCAACGCAATGGCCGCGCTGCCTCAGGTCTACGGCTTTGCGGGTGCGTTGCCCATGTACGCGCTGGCCGCGCAGCGGCACATGGACCTGTTCGGTACCACCCAGGAGCAATTGGCCGCGGTCGCGATTACGCAACGCAAATGGGCCGCCATGAACCCCCGTGCAAGCAAACGCGAGCCGCTGGATCTGGATGGCTACAACGCATCTCCCTGGGTGGTTCAGCCGTTCCACATTCTCGACTGCTGCCTGGTGTCCAACGGCGGGGTGGCGGTGATCGTCACCACACCCGAACGCGCGGCCGATCTCAAGCAGCCGCCGGTGTATGTGCGCGGGTTCGCCCAGGCGCACAACCATGACGTGGGGCTGTCCGGACACGACCCACTGATCTACGGGCCCGGCGCCAAGTCCGCGCCGCGTGCGCTGGGCATGGCCGGCACCAAGCTTTCGGAAGTCACGCAGTGCCAGATCTACGACTGCTACACGTACACCGTGATCACCACGCTCGAGGACTACGGCTTCTGCAAGAAAGGCGAAGGCGGTGCGTTCGTGGCTGATGGCCGGCTGGGGCCGGGCGGTGCGCTGCCCACCAATACGGGCGGTGGGGAGCTGTCGTCTTACTACATGTGGGGCATGACGCCGATCTCTGAAGCCGTGATCCAGGGGCGCGGCCAGGGCGGCGAACGGCAGGCACCCAACGACATGATCATGGTGTCGGGCAATGGCGGCGTTCTGAACTACCACGCCACGATGTTGCTTTCGCCGCACTCTGCATGATTGGTGGGGGCATGATCGGAACGGCGCTTGATCGGAAAAGAACCCGAACCCAAACAGACAGCTTGCCCAACTCTGGCCGGCCAAACCGGCCGGCAGAACAGCGCACAGAGGACCTGAGATGAGCGATATCAAAGCCTGGCTGCCTGCAGCCGACGCCCAGAACCAGCCGTTCTTCGACGGCGCCCGCGAGGGCAAACTGCGCCTACAGCGCTGCGACGACTGCGCCGGCTGGATGTTCCCGGTGAAACAACGCTGCCAGCACTGCGGGTCCACGCGACTTGCCTGGGCCGACGCATCGGGGCGCGGCACCCTGTACAGCCATGCGCGACTCCAGCGTGTGTATCACCCGCGCCATGAGGGGCAGTTGCCGATGCTGGCGCAGGTCGACCTGGAAGAAGGGGTACGCATTAACACCAATCTGGTGGATTGCGCGCCGACGGCGGCAAAAGTCGGCATGGCGGTGCTCGTCGCCTTTGAACCTACGCCGGAAGGTGGTGCCATCCCTGTGTTCAGGCCGGGTTGAGCAGCCGTTACTGCTTCAGCAGCCGTTACTGCTTCAGCAGGCGTTACTGCTTCAGCAGCCGTCGTGCGCCTTCGAAACGCTCGCGGAAGTAGCGCTCGGAAAGCGAGCTCAATGTCACCCTGCGTTGGCCAGACGAGGCGTGCAGGAAGCGCCCCTCGCCCAGATAGACGCCAACGTGGGAGAAGTTGCGGCCCAGTGTGTTGAAGAACACCAGGTCGCCCGGCTTGATGTCGCTCAGCGACACCGGCAGACCGAGCGTGGCCATGCTTGCAGCAGTGCGTGGCAGCGATGCCAGCCCAAGGCCGAGCTTCTGCCACACCAACCGGACCAGCCCGCTACAGTCCACGCCGGTTTCCGTATTGCCGCCGAACTGATAGCTGATGCCCATCAACTGATCGGCGATCCCTGAAAGCAGTGACGTGAAGCCATTGGGGGCTGACCGTGCGTCTGCCTCAGCATCGGCGGTTTGTTCGGCGCCCGGTGCTTCCACAGCAGATCCCCCGCCAGCAGATGCCGCGCCAGCAGATGCAGGGCGGGATGCGGACCGGAGCGCGGCGGAGCGCCCATCGTCGTGCGGCGCGACTACAGACGAGGCGATGGACAAAGCCAGGTCAGATGTCTCCGCCGTCTCGATGCTCAGCCGCGCGGCATGACGCTGTTCGCCATGCGCCGAAGTGCCTAGAAGAAGCACCGTCGCGAGTGCAACCGTGGCTATCGGAAGCCGCATATCTCTCCTCAGATTCTTTTTTTGATCAAACAGTTGGCTGCCACTCATGAACCGCGGCCCGGCCTTCAGCGGCAGGGCAGCATGAGTGCCTGATTTACGAGGGCGTCGTTCGAGCGGGTGTATCGAGTTCAGGAGTGCAACAAGTTTGATGAGCCATCAGAACGACTACGTGTTCTGTGATCAGTCAAATGTTGTGCCAAGCAGCCGTGTTGTTGTGTGCAGCCGAACCTTAGCCACGGAGATCCGTTGCCGCAAGGAATTGAGGCCGCGAAAACTGGAAATTCCATGGAGCGCGTAGGACATTCGGCGCGTTGACGCAGCGGATTGCTCATCGATCAGTGCGTGCGCACGCATCTATGGGCAGGAATGCGTATTGATGCGCGTTACCGCAGTGCGCAATGCGACAGCACGCACCGAATAGGGCTCGCGTCAAGACATTGATTCTGGCTCCGCGTGCTGGCTGACAATTCCACGCAGTCGCGAAGCGAACCGAACCGACGCGGACTCTTCGGCTCAGGGCGCTTCGCGGTCATTGCTCACGCCACAGCAACTGATGCAGGCTCAAGCTGGGCGGCACAAGCATTCACGACAAGCATGAACTTTCGGGAGGGACGCAACATGCGCAGCCTGCGCGGCAAGGTGGCGGTGGTAGGTGTAGGTGAAAGCACCTACTACAAACGTGGCGAAGCCACAGACTCGGAATTCGTACTTACGCTGAAGGCCATTCTTGCAGCCTGTGCCGATGCAGGCGTGTCGGCCAAAGACATCGATGGCTTCGCGTCGTACTCCAACGACCGCAACGAACCATCGCGGCTTGCAGCGGCGCTCGGTTGCAAAGAACTCACGTTCTCCAACATGCAGTGGGGCGGCGGCGGCGGCGGCGCAGCGGCGGCCGTCGCCAATGGCGCGGCGGCCATCGCCGCGGGCCTTGCAGATTGTGTCGTTGCATTTCGCGGGCTCGCACAGGGCCAGTTCGGACGCTTCGGCCAAGGCGCGCGCATGCCCGCGATATCGGGCGCAGGCGCATACACGATTCCGTACGGGTTGATGTCGCCCGCGCAGATGTTCGCAATGAAGGTCGTGCGCTTCATGCACGATCACGGTGTACAACAAGGCGCACTGAAGGCCATCTCGCTGGCAGCCTATCAACACGCGCAGAACAACCCGCGCGCCGTGATGTACGGCAAACCGCTGACCGCAGAGAAGTACGACAACTCGCGCTGGATCGTCGAACCCTTTCACCTGTTCGACTGCTGTCTCGAGAACGACGGCGCCGCAGCCATTCTGTTGGTGCCTGCAGAACGCGCCAAGGATTTCCCACACAACCCTGTGTTCATTCTTGGCGCTGCGGAAGGCTCGCATTACCGCGCCGGCGCAACCGTGCACAACACGCCCGACTACGCGAGCAGCACGTTCAAGACACTGGCGCCGCGCTTGTTCGACATGGCACAGGTCAAACCTTCGGACGTAGACGTACTGCAAAGCTACGAGAACTTCACCGGCGGCGTGCTGATGAGCGTGGTGGAGCACGGCTTCTGCGCACCCGAAGAAGTGAACAGCTTCTTCACGCTGGAAAACTTCACGGCACCTACAGGCAAGCTGCCCCTCAATACATCCGGTGGCAACCTCGCGGAGTGCTACATGCATGGTCTAGGGCTGACCATTGAAGCCATTCGTCAGGTGCGTGGCGAGTCCTGCAATCAGGTGCCCGCGGTTGACGTCAGCATGATGATTGCGGGCCCCATGGTCACACCGGTGAGTTCGATCATCTTCGGCTCGGGAGCAACGCTATGAGCAGTCTTGCGAAGGGCGGCTATCTGGCCGCAGGTCTCGCCCAACCGACACACATGCCGGATGGGCTGGATCGTGCGTATCACGAAGGCGTAAAGAACAGCCGCCTCATCCTGCAGCGCTGCAGCGCGTGCACTAAGTTTCAGTGGGGGCCGGAATGGATATGCCATCACTGCCATTCATTCGAGCTTGGCTGGGAAGAGGTACAGCCGCATGGCGTCATCTACAGCTACGAGCGCGTGTGGCATCCAGTACACCCGGCGCTGAAGGATCAAGGGCCGTACATCGTGGTGCTGGTGGAACTTGCGCATGCAGACAACGTGCGACTGCTTGGCAATCTGCTGGGCGATGCCAAGGCGCCCGTGCAGATCGGCGCGCGCGTCGAGGCGGTGTTCGAACAGCATGCCGATGCTGAGAAACCGTTTGCGCTTGTGCAGTGGAGGCGCGGCTAGTTGAACGTGGCGCGCGGCGGCTAACCGGCCGGCGCCGCTTCCCACGCACCATGAAAGCCGTAGGCCTGCAGCGGCAACGGCACACTGGCAATCGGCCCCGCAGGCAACGCATTCGCAGCGAACACACACAGGCGCGTTTCGCTGCGCGCGGCATCCGACACCAATGCGATGACCCAGCCGTCGTCTGCATTTGCAGCACCCGGCCGTGGCGCGAACACCGGTTCGCCTACGAATTGATCCGCCGGCGCCGACCACACTTCGGTTGGCCGATCGCGGTCCACCGCATCAATGCGCGCAATGGCGTCGAAGGGATCGGACTTGCGCCGATCCGCGCGCGTGGACGCATAGATCGCAGGCACGGCAGCCCCTTCAAGCGCTGGATGCACGCGCGGGAAGTCCAGACCGTAATCCGACAACTGCGTCCACTGCGCGGTCGACTGATCGTCCGCAATAGTGGCCCGATACAGCCGCTGCGTTGCAGCGCGCAGATCCGGCAGCTCCGGGTCCAACGGTGCCAACGGGCCCTGAAAGCCGAACTCCTGGCCGAACGTGAACGATTCGAATGCACACATATCCACCGCGGTGTGCGTGGCATCGATATCGAATGCATTGGCGAAATGCACAACGAACGCACGTTGCGGCAACTGCACAGTACGCACCGGACCCGGTCGCCCACGCGGCACCAGGTACAGCACGCCCGGCTGCTTGTCGTCGGTCGCAATGGCACCGATCAGCGTACCGATGCCAAGCTGCGCCTTCACGAATGCCAGCAGATCTGCAGTGAGCGGATTGCCCGGCAACACATACCAGCGCGGCGTCACCACGAAATCGTGCACAAAGTGCATGCCCGGTACGGAGGTTTCGCAGTGCGCAACCTGCTTGCCCTCTGCATCGAACTCTCTGAATGTGAACTTCGATGGCATGCCCATCTTCAGATTGCAGCCGACCAGCCGATTGAGCGCGTTGTCCACGCGCATGTGCGCCAGAAACGCGCCGTCAGGCAGCACGCCGCCGAAGGTCTCCTCGCCCAACGTGCCAAGCGTTTCGCTATCCAACGCGTACGGGCGCCCGCCTTCCCAGCCGGCAAGCAATCGCCCTGCCCAGGGTTGAATGGTGGTGTTGGCCACATTGCGCGGGCCGGGCGCACGCAGATTGCGCCACATCGAATCCGTTGGGTTGGTGCCCAGGCCGCGATGCACAAGATGCCCCGCAGCGCGCTCGGCCACATACGCAGGCGTCTGCACAAAGCGCGAACGAAACTGCGCGCTGCCATCGCGCTTGAACTCGAGCGCACGCACCAGTCCGTGGCCATCGAACGGATGCGCGAGACGCTCGCCCACTTTGGTCCAACCCGGCCCGTTCTGCAGATGTCGGCCGCCATACAGCTCCGGCGGGATTGCGCCCGCGATTGCCGACCTGGGGATCTGCAGATCCAACTCCCCGGGATGCGCGGTCATCGCCGCATTCCAGGCTTGGGCGCGTGCTGAACTCACCGTCATTCCTTGCCTACCTCGTTCATGAACGTCTCCAGCGCATCGATGTGCTGCTGCGGCCGTGTGAAGTATGGGTCGGGTTCGCCAATCAGGGTTGCCCCTGCCGTCATGGCACGCATGGACATCGTGTCCGCACCCAACGCTGCCCACGCGGCAATTTCCCTGCGCCAGCCATCGGGACCTTCGCCAAAACCGATCAGCGTGTCGATGCCGAAATCCTTGCGCCGGCCGTTCGCATCCAGCGCGTCGGTCAACGCCCGGCAGAGCACCTTCATGCGCTCGTGGGGCGAACCGAAGATGAAGCCGTCGCCTTCGGCCGCGGCCCGCCGAATCGCCGGCGCCGTCGCGCCGCCGAACCAGAGCGGCAACCGCCCCTTGGGACGCGGCGCAATGTTGGCGCGATCGATGTGATGAAACTCGCCTTTGAAATTCACCAGCTTCTGCGTCCACAGCATGCGCAACACCTGCACCTGCTCATCGAACCTGCGCCCGCGCGTCTCGAAGTTCTCGTTCAGCCCGGTGTATTCAACGTGATTCCAGCCGGTGCCCACGCCGAGCCGGAAGCGTCCGCCCGACAGCAACGAAAGTTCGGCGGCCTGCTTGGCAACAATGGCCGTCTGTCGCTGCGGTAACACCAGCACACCGGTCATCAGGTCCACGCGGCGCGTGATGCCGGCCAGATACGCCAGCAGCACAAATGGCTCATGAAACGGATGCGATTCGTCGTAGGGCCCTGCAAGTCGTGGCGTACGACTGGCGTGCTGGGCACCCAGGACATGGTCGTAGATGACAATGTGTTTGTAGCCGAGGGCTTCCGCTGCCTGCGCGAAGTCGCGAATCGCGATGGGGTCGTCACCGATCTCGCACGTGGGGAATACGGCACCAAACTGCATGAAATCTCTCCGGAAGGTAGGCCCGCAAAACTGGGCCCATTAGATGGGTAAGGGACGGCGTTTGCGGGCGCAAAAGCGAATGCAATGACCACTCGGCCATTGCGGAGGGGGCAGCGAGTCTACCAGCCCGCAGGTCCTCGCAGGCCGGTCACCGCACAGCGTGCTGGCCATGCATGCGCGCCGCCGTATGATCCGTGCAGTGAAACGACTGGAATGTCGCGCACGATCAGCCCGATGCTGTCCAAGCCGGGCAGTCGCCGGGCGCAGCATCGGCCGCGGCCGCGGCCGTCGAGGCCCATCTTCCGGGAACCGCACTCATCGGAGATCAATGCAATGTCAGCGCAACACCCATCGCACCTGCAGCAGGCCCACGAACACAGTGCGCTTGCACAATGGCACGACGATGCCGCGCTCGAGGCCTACATGCACGAAGGCACACGCCAGGCGCTGGAGCTGCCGAATCGCGGCCCGGTGCGCTACGACAACAATGGTCGGCTGCACCCCGACATTCTGGAGGCCTACTGGCAGTACGGTTTCTACGTATTCGAGAACGTGGTCTCGCAGTCAGAGCTCGCCGAGCTGCGTGCCGATGTCGATCGTGTGCTCGAACGCGCGCCTGTGACCAAAGACGCCACGATCGATCAGCAGGGTCGGCCCGCGCTCGGCAGCGAATTCGCCATTCCCACGTTTCTGTTCGTGCCACCCCTGAGCGACCCCGTTGGTGGCACGAACAAAGTTCACGGCCGGCACCCTGTGAAGATGACCGAGCCCGCGCCGCCTGCCAACGCGCCCGACTATGTCGTGCACATGCTGTTCGGGCTGCTGCAGATCATGGACTCGAGCCTGCGGCTGTACGGTCACCCCGATCTGTTGCGCATCGCCGAGGCCGTGAACGGCGCGGATTTCGTGCCTTACAACGATGCCATCTTCATCAAGCAGCCAGGTTTGGGCGCATCCGTCGCCTGGCATCAGGACGGCATCGTGCACTGGAACAAGCCGGACTGGGATCAGGGCACACACGGCTTCAACTTCATGGTGCAGCTGTATGGCAGCACTGCTGGCAGCGGCGTATGGGTGGTGCCCGGCACGCACAAGCTGGGCAAAGTCGATATCAAGGCGATGGTCGCCGCGCAGGGTGGATCAGATCGACTTGCGCAAGCTGTTCCATTGATCTGTGGCGCGGGCGATATGTTCATCTGCAATCGGCAGTTGGTGCACGGCAGCTATGCCAACGTGTCGCCCGATCTGCGCGTGACCATCAACTTCGGTTTCCATCGTCGGCGCTCAGTGCTGAATGCACCTGCAGCACTGACGGCCAAGCCCGGCACGGTGTACGACAAAGCGCATATTCATGAGCGCTCGCGCATGATTACGCTCGCCATTGATGCGCGTGCGCAGTACTACCCTGGCGAAACCCGCTACCGGTATCAGCCGTTGATCGACGAACAGGAGCAGAACCGCTGGAGCGAGGCACAGCGCGCTGTGCTGCTGAAGAACTACAACCTGCGCGATATGGGTGTGTAGAGGACCACTGATCTTGCCCCCGCCGCGTGGACACCGAGCCAAGCGAATATTGCCAGCAGAGGTGAACTGTTGCTGCTCGCGCAGAGTTGATCAGAAACCACGGTCTCGGCTCGTGAAGTGTTGACCAGTCTCTGCGTCGAGAAACGCTGAGGCCAGAGGCTTCGTTCGGCTCGTTTCCTGGTCAGGTCCGGACGAGCAGCAGTGATCTATTCCGGGGGCGAGCGCCAACAGAATGGCACCGCTTCAGGCGCGCTGTTCGTGAAGCATCCCGCCTGTCCGAACATCGGCCCCACGCCACCCAACTGGAACATCGTGTACTCCAACGCGCGCACAAGCTCGACCGCGTCGATGGGCAGCGGCCCGTGCGCGCCGTCGACCGGCGCGTAGCGTTGCGCCAGGTAAAGCAGGATGGCGCCAGGCTCGACCACGGACAGCGGCTCAGCTTTTGCGTGCGCCTCGTCTATTCCGTTGGCATCGACGATGACCGGAATTCGGCCGTTCGGATTCAACCGCAGGAACGCGGCAGCCTTCTGTTCACGCGCCACGGTCGTGTGGTGCGTAGACGTGGCCGCTGACTACAGCCCAAGCTCGCTGAGCCCTGGGTACGCGACGGGGCGCGGTCCCCGCGGCCAGTCGAACAGGCGGTCGGTAGCCGCAATCGGCAGATCATTGATGCTCGCGTAGCGCTGGTGCATCAGGCCGCCCGCTGTGAACGCCCAGTTTTCGTTGCCGTAGGAGCGATACCAGTTGTCTTGCGCATCGTGCCACTCATAGGCAAAACGCACCGCAATACGATCGTCGGCAAACGCCCACAGCTCCTTGATGAGCCGATAGTCCAGCTCGCGCTGCCATTTGCGCGTGAGGAACGCGACGATCTGTTCGCTGCCCACAACGAACTCCGCGCGGTTGCGCCAGGCGCTGTCGGGCGAATAAGCAAGCGCAACCCGCGCCGGATCGCGACTGTTCCAGGCGTCTTCTGCCATTCGCACTTTCAGCGTGGCGCCTGTTACGTCGAACGGCGGGCATGGGGCGCGTACCGCTGCAGTGTTCATAAGCTCTCCGCCTGTTCGTGTGTGCTTGTTCTACGTGGAGCTATCTTTCTTGTGCCGCACTACCAGGCGCCCGTCGCCGCATTCTTTGGCGACGGTTCGCGCAACGCACCACGCAACGTCATTGCGCGCGGCCGTCGCACCGCACTCTGCACCTCGAACCGCCAGAGCCGCTCGGCGCCCGCGAAGCCATCGACCTCTGCGCCGTCGAACACAATTTCCGTACGGCCGGTCAGATGCAGCAGATCACCGGTCTCGAAGTCGATGAACAGCAGTCCCGCGCGCGGGTTCACCAACAGGTTGCCCAGGGTGTTGAAGTGGCGGTTGCCCGAGAAGTCCGGAATGGTCAGCACATTCCCATCGACCTTGACGAAGCCGGGCTTGCCGCCGCGATGCGACACATCCACGGCGCGCTGAGATTCATTGGCGCCGCCAACGGGTGCATCCACGTTCGCGACGCTCGCGACGAAGAACGTATCGGCGTTGCGGATCAGCCGTTGCGCAGCCTCATCAAGGCCCGCAAGACGTTCGGCGCGTGGCAACGCTTCAGCGGTGCTGTCGGGCACCAGATGAAGCTCGCGCTTCTGTATGTATTGCGGGCAATTGCCAAACGACTGCTGCACGCCGATCGACAGCGCGCGTTCGCTGCGCGTCAGCGTGCCGTTCATACGATTGCGCCGTCGCGTCTGCAGCTCGATGCCCAGCAACCCGATGGCTGCGCCGTCCTGCAGCTGCTGTTCAAGCGGATCGCCCGTGCGCAGTTCAGAGGCCAGCAGCAACGTTCGCGGCGCAGGCGACTGAGCAAAGCCGGGCTCACCTTCGAGCACGGTGGCCCAGGGTTGACCCGCAAGATCCACGGCACCGAGGACAACAAACGGAAGCTGCTCGAAGAATGCGCGATGTTGCTCGGGCATGTGGTCACGGATGACCTTTGCCCCGAACTCGGCCATGCGCTCGGCCACACCCATGCGCTGCTGCATGCGCACCTCGCCAGCGTGCCAGGGTGGGGTGACCGCGATGGCATGCTGCGTGGTCGCGGCTTCGCGCTGATGTGTACTCGTATCGTTAACCATTTGACTGTCCTCACTGCTGCGCCACGACGGCGATGGTGTTGCGTCTGGCTTTTCTGTGTTGGGCTGCGTTGCGCTGTGGTTCAGCCCGCTGCAACAGCGACACCATCGCTGTGCTGCAGGCCCGCAGCCGTCCGCTGCATTGGTACGAACCCGGGCAGTGCTTCAATGCGCGCCAGCCAGGCACGCACGTTGGCGTAGGGCGCAAGGGTCACATTGCCTTCCGGTGCATGCGCGACGTACGCATAGGTGGCGATGTCGGCGAGCGTTGGCGCAGCGTCGACCAGGTAGTCGCGCGTAGCCAACTCGGCGTTCATGAGTCCGAGCAGTGCGTGACTGCGGGCAATCACTTGTGCGGCGTCATAGGGCGCGTTGAACACAGTCATCAGCCGCGCAGTAGCGGGTCCGAACGCTACTTCACCGGCCGCAACAGACAGCCAGCGCTGCACAGCCGCTGCACCGGTCGGATCGCGCGGCAACCAGCGGCCGTCGTCGTACTTAGCCGCCAGATACACGAGGATGGCGTTCGAATCCGCCAGCACAGTGCCGCCATCGTCCAGTACGGGGACCTGGCCGAACGCGTTCAGCGCGAGAAATGCCGGCGTTTTATGCGCGCCATTGGCAAGATCCACATCGATGAGTTGCGCGGGCAACTGCAGCAGCGAGAGCAGCAGCTCGACGCGGTGTGAGTGGCCAGACAGCGGGTGGCGGTAGAGTTTGATTGCAACGTTGGACATGGGGCGCTCCGAATGAGAGATGCGTTGGGTGACGGGACGCATGCATCCTCATGCAGCACCGACCCACTGAGAATCCTCATCAGCCGCAATGCGCCATTGCATAAACTGCAACGCTGCCAGCCCTTGCCGTCAATCCGCCATGCTTGCGCCAAACACGCGGTGAGTGCGTAGCCGCGCCACACAAAAGTCGACGAAGCTGCGCACCTTGGCGCTTGCGCGCACACCCTCGCGATAGACCACATGCACCGGCAGCGGCGTCGGTTCGAAACGCGTAAGCACCAGTTTCAGCGAGCCCTCCTGCAACTGCGCGGCGATCTGATATGACAGCAGACGCGTGAAGCCAAGCCCGCGCGTGGCGGCGGCAATCGCCGCCTGATTCGCGTTCACCAACAGACGCGGACGCACGCGCACCGACAACGCATCGCCTGCATCCTCGAAGCGCCATTCGAATGTGTGCGTCACGCTTGCGGCCATGATGACCGGGCAGTCTGCCAATGCAGATGGATGCTGGGGCTCGCCGTGCAACCTGATCAGCGATGGCGCCGCGCATACCACGCGGCGCACCTGCCCGACACGTACTGCGTGCAGCGACGAGTCCGGCAGCTCGCCAATGCGAATGCCCACATCGATGCCTTCCTCCTGCATGCTGACCACGCGGTCGAGCAGCAGCGCCTGCACCATCACATCCGGAAACTCGGCCAGGTATTCAGTGATCACAGGCGTGACGTACAACTCGCCGAACAACACGGGCGCTGTCACGGCGAGCATGCCTTGCGGCCGTGCATGGCTACCGGCAGCTGAGGCGTCGGCCTCATCCAGTTCGCTCAGAATGCGGCGGCAGTCGTTCAGGTAGCGCTCACCGACATCGGTCAGGCGCAGGTTGCGTGTGGACCGGACCAGCAGCAGCGCGCCGATGCGCGCCTCCAACGCGGCCACGGCACGCGTCACGCTGGCGGCAGACATGTTCAAGCGCCGCGCCGCAGCGGCAAAGCCACCTTCGTCGGCCACCGCTTGAAACACCGTCATCTCTTGAAAGCGATCCATGGGTGCGACTCAGGACAGATGTGTTGCAGGCGCAGCGCCGGACATCAGGCAGACTCGCGGACGCACGCAAGTACAGTGTTTTCCATTGTCACGCTGGCAATTGCCACGCTTGCCATCGGCCGTATAAGGACCATACCGCGAATGAACGCTGCCGCCCCGGCTATTACGCCGAACCAAACTGCACAACCTCACAACACCGCCATGCGCAAGGTTGCCGCTACGGCGCTCGCCGGCCCCTGCATCGAGTGGTACGACTTCTTTCTCTATGGCACCGCGGCGCGTTGGTGTTTCCAGCCGTGTTTTTCCCCGCCGACATGCCCGCATCGGTCAGCCTGATTGCATCGTTCAGTACATTTGCCGTGGTTCTTCTTGCACGCCCGATTGGCGGCATCGTGTTCGGCCACTTCGGTGACCTGCTTGGACGCAAACGTGCGCTGGTCGTCGCGCTGACCATCATGGGCGTAGCCACCACACTGATCGGCTTGATGCCGGGCTATGCAGCCATCTGTGCCGCGGCGCCCCTGCTGCTGGTCGCCTTTCGTTTCGCCCAGGGGCTTGCGATCGGTGGCCAGTGTGGTGCTGCAAGGCGTGCTGGTCGGCGCCTGTGTGATAGTGCCCGCGGAGGTCGGCTCGGGCTGGTTGTCGGACCGTTTCGGCGGCCGTGGCATCTACATGCTGGGCGCCATCCTGCTCGGCGGTTCGGCATTTGTTGTTCTCCCGCTCATCGACACTGGTGAGTTCCGTTGGATCTGCCCCGCCATCGGCGGCGGGCAGCTGTTCGTGTCGATGATGTGCGGCCCGCAGGCCGCGCTACTGGCAGAGCTGTTCAGCGCCGACGTCCGCTACTCCGGTGCATCGCTCGGGTATCAGTTCGGCGCAATCATCGGTGGCGGACTTGCGCCCATCAATGCGGCCTGGTTGCTGGCCAGCGCTGGCAGCACCGTGAGCATCGCCGTCTGCATCGCCGCGGCGTGTCTGATCACGGTGGCATCAACGCTTGCGCTCAAGGAAACCTACGGCCGCGGCCTGCTCGATTGAGCCGGTCCGTCGCTCGATTGAGCCGGTCAGTCGCCCGATTGAGCCGGTCAGTCGCCCGACTGACCTGGTCAGTCGGCGTGCACACGCACCACCAGCACATCGCACTTCGTGCCATGCAGCACAGCGTTGGCCGTTGAGCCCAGCAGCAGTCCCAGCCCGTGCTGCCCGTGCGTGCCGATGATCAGCAGGTCGGCGCCCGAACTCTCAACAAGCCCATGAATCTCTACCGCCGGACTGCCATTCAATGCGTGTGTTCGCTCGGCGGGCACACCCAGTTCCTGGGCAATCTTGGCCAGTTGCTCGCGCGCCTGTTTCTGCAGGTCGATCTCCAGCGTGGCCATCTGGCCGCTGTAATCCACACCGCCCATGACGCCGTAGCCGCCATACACCTGCATGAAAGGCTTGATCACGTGCACCAGCGATAGCTTGGCACCGTATCGTTGGGCTTCATCGCGAGCGCGGTCCAGCACCTGCTTCGATTCGTCAGTCAGATCGATTGCCACCAACATGTGCTGATATGCGGCCATGGCCCTGCTCCTCTTCCTATCTGTCTGCGGCTTGTTGTGAGTGCGTACTGCGTGCGTTCGCCCGTAGCGTGCACGCCTTACTCTGTTTAGGGGAGTGTCGCCTGAAGCCTCTGGCGCGTCTCTGATCCAGGTCAACGCTTGAGTAACTCAACGCCTGGTTGCGTCTTCGGTGCGTCCGCAACGATCATCCTGCCCTGTTTCATTTCGTTGCCTTCTACCCGCCAATCAAGAGGTACCCATGAGCGCGGCACAACGTCTTCTCGGCAAGGCCTGCATCGTCACCGGTGGCTCGACCGGCATCGGCGAAGCTGCCGTGCGCCGCTTCGTCGCCGAAGGTGCCGAGGTACTCATCGCCGACCGCAACATTCTGGGCGCCGACGCGCTCGCGCGTGCACTCGGCACTGCGGTAACCAGCATCGCCTGCGACGTTCGAATCGAGGCGCAGGTGAAGGCTGTTGCCGAGGCCGCCATGCAGCGCTGGGGCCGCGTTGATGTGCTGGTGAACAACGCCGGCGCCGAGCTGAACCGCACCTATGACGAAACCAGTGAAGAAGAGTGGGACATGGTGCTGAACACCGACCTGAAGGGGCCGTGGTTGTTCTGCAAGCACGTTGTGCCGCACATGGTGAAAGCCGGGCGCGGCAGCGTGATCAATGTGTCGTCGTTGAATGGCCTGGTCGGCTTTCCGCTGTCCACTGCCTACGGCAGCGCAAAGGGTGGCCTGGTGGTGTTCACGAAAGACATGGCGATTGAGCTGGCGCAAAGCGGCGTGCGCTTCAACTGCGTATGCCCCGGCGTTATTGCGACGCCGATGATGGAACGTTGGACGGACCTGATGCCGGACAAGGCAGCGGCACAGAAGATGCTGCGCGGCGTGATGCCCATTGGTCGCATGGGCACGTCGGAGGAAGTTGCAGGCGCGATCTACTTCTTTGCCTCTGACGACTCAACGCTCTGCCAGGGTTCGGTGCTGTCGATCGACGGCGGCTTCGTTGCCCAGTAGCCAGGTGAGGCGCAGGGCGAACAGCACCACAGCGGGCTCTGCGCCCCAGCCAATGATGGCTAGGACAGGTTCAACACCTTGTACACACGCTGCTTGAAGTACCAGCGACCACCGGCCTTCACGTAGTCGTCTTCATATTGCCCGACCACATTGCGTCGGCTGCCATCCTTGCCGTGCAGAAACTCCTGCTGAAACCACGTGGCGTGTGCGGTATCGCCAGCGATGCTGATCGGCCCTGCAGATGCGAAGAAGCCCACGAACGAGAACGCCGACATTGCCGTCTGCCATGACGCCACGATGTTCTGCTTGCCGCTGGCCTGCGCCGTGGGTCGTATCCACACCGCATCTTCGGCCCAGTTGGCGCCCCAGGCCGCCGCGTCGAAACGCATCACGGCATCGTTGTAGGACTCTACAAGTTCGCGTATCGCCAGCCGGTCTTCTGCAGGTCCGCTGCTGATCATGTGGGGTTAGCTCTCTTCGCTGTCTGGTTGGAGTGTTCGCAACGGCCACGAACGCCGGTCGGCCCTATTGTTCAGCATGTCGCCGGCTTCGACCACCCGGGCCCGCGCCATGAACGCTGGCCACAGCCGCGACTCAAACCATCCCGGAAGCAGGTGACCAACGCACCTCGCCAAGCAACGCGCTGTCCTGACTCACATAGACCTCACCATCGTGCTCACCACGGGCCGTGCGCGCCCGGTACCACTCAGGTCGCGGCGCAAAGCTGTATACAGCTGCACATACAGATCACGCACCCAGGGTGCAGACGTTGGCACCGACTCAAAGGCGTGAATGCGGAAGTCCGTTGGGCTGATGAGAATGCGCACGTGTTCTTTTCCAACCAGCGCTGCAAGCACGAACAGATCCTCCGCAGTCTCGTTGCCAACCGCCACGCAGCCGATTGAAAGCCCAATTGAAAGAGACGTGCCATGAATCATGATGTCGCCGCCCAGCTGCTGCCGTCCCTCCGCGGCACCGCGCGCGCGATCCAGCGCGTTCGGATAGCTGACACGAATTGCAACGTGGTAGCGACTGTTCGGATTGAGGAATTCGGCTGCATAGATCCCCTCCGGCACCTGCTCATCGCCCGCCCGCAGTTTCGGCCCAAGCACACCACTCATGCCCAGCACCGGCACGGTTTTGACATATACCCAGGGCGCATCAGCTGCGCTGCGCCCGTAGATCTCAAGCAGACGGGTGTCCTTGAACACAACGAATGTCACGGCCTGGGGCGGGTAGATGAGACCGGCACGTGCGAACGCTGCGGCCAGGCGCACACGCGCCGCCGGTGCGAACTGATCAACACGCTCCTGCAGGCTGTAACCGCCATGCAGCTTGTGCAGGTAGTGGCGAGCGACCGTCATGTTGTCTTCGGTGGTCAGACGCAGAAGACGCTCTCTTCCGCCTGGCGCAAGCGTTGCCACGCCAAGCGCCGCCGCCAGCGCAGCAGCAATGATGACCGCGTACAAACCTCGGGCACGCATCGTGGCTACTCGTTCAACGGACCATGCCGCGCGAGGAGCGCACAACCCGCTGTTTGGCCTTCTTGTCCAGCTGATAGGTCAGCGCCGCGCCAATACAGAACTCAAGTGCGTCGGTCGGACCAGGTTCGCTTCCCGTGAACACAATCGCGCGGTTGCCTTCGTATGTGAAGTCGTGCGGAAACAAACCGCGGAACGTCTCCACCAGATGGGTGGTACAGATGAAGTACATGGCGTACTGCGCAGGTTGCGCGGGCTTCCAGGCAATGCGGATCGTGCTTCCTGATTTCGTTCTGGCAGTGACGTAGGCGGGCTCGCCCCACTTCAACGTCTCTTCAAGCTCGCCCACGCCGCCGGTGGTGGCCGCAACGCGGAAGATCACCTCGCGCAGCGCCAGCAGCGGCTTGCGGAAGTTCGGCGGGTATCCATCGAACACGGCCTGCACTGACTTGTTCTTGAATGGCTTCATGGGGCACCGGGTATCAGCGATCGTCAGCCCCTGCACCATCAACAGGATTGACCATCAACAGGATTGACTAGTAACAGGATCGTCCAACCGTTGGGGCGGATTACGCATGGCACCTGGCTTGATTTCAAGGCAGATGACCAGGGAACCAAACTCCACCGTCGCCTGGCAAGCTCCGCTGCCGCGAAGCAGCGGCTAGCCGTCGGCCGCAGGATTCACGCACAAGCAGATCGAAGAACGCTTCGTCGGCGTAGCGCCGCGTGATCGGCAGGTGCACATCCATGAACTGGTACTGCACATCGTGAACAAGTGATGTGTAGTAGGTCTTCGGCCTTCGGGTGCGTTCGTTGGGCACTCCATCCGGCGTGCCGAGCACGATGTCGAACAATGCGAACTTTGGTGTGCAGACGTCCCACGCATAGTGCGCGCGCACCAGCGGGCGGGCCGGGCGCGCCCTCATCAACAGCGTTGTTGGCGGGCCAGATCCGCAGTACACCGTCGAGGTCAATCAGCAATGTGGTGATGCCCGTGCGGTTACTCATGCACAGGGTGTCAGTAGGCGTCTGCAGGAAACACCGCGAGGCCGGGTGACACGTCTGTTGTTGGAGCCGCTCCGCGCGTCAATGTGAACGCATCAAGCGCACAACCGCCGCCTTCAACAACAAGCTTGAGTACAGCTTGTGGAAGCCGAGCAGCGCCCGAAAGACGCCGCTCATTGCCAACCCCCCGGACCGCCGGTCTACGCGTGGCACCACCGCCGACCCGAAGTACAAGCGCGTCGTTTCACCATTTGCCGCAGTTGAACTCATGAGCCACGACCGCGTGCTGCCCTGGAAGTCGCACAGCAGAATCTGATCCGTCGCGCGGGCTTCGACATGCCATGCGGCGAATGCATCGCGTCGGCCGTCCGCCAGTTCGCGTGCCTGCGCATCTGTACTTGGCCGTGCAACAAACAACGCCAGCAGCAGTCGTTCGAGCTTGAACACGGCTGTGCAGTAGAAGGCTTCGACGAATTCAACATGGGTCACCGCTCCTGCCAGATCGGTGCAATAGCAATCGGTAAATGCGCCTTCGCGTTCATGCCTGCAAAGCAGTGCGTCGGCTGGCAGTTTGCACGTTTGAATCCTCGCCATGGCAGCACACCCGCTTGGGATTGTCGTCAGCCAGCACCGTGAAACGCTGGATGAAACGCAATGGGGCCGATCGGTCGATACCCACGCAACAACTTGAGCATGAAGAACTCCGCAGGTTCTCCATCAGGCACATTCGCCGGTGACAGTTCAAAGCCGAAGCGCACGTAGTACGCAGGGTTGCCAGTGAGAATGCAGCCGCACGCGCCTGACGCTGCGATGGCTTGCAGGCCCGCGTGAACAAGCTGCGAGCCAACACCGGAACGCTGATGCGCCGGCACCACAGACACCGGACCTAGCGCATACCAGCCTGGAGTGCCATCTGCCGGCGTCGCTGGCGACAAAGCGATCTGACCAATCACCACGCCCTGCGAATCAGCAACCAGGGAAACGGACAACGCGTTCTGAGTGCGGAGCGCGTCGACCAGTTCCGCCTCGTCGCCTGCCGCGTAAGGCTTGCCGAGAAAGGCCGATCGAATGATGTCGCCAATCACAGCGTGATCGTCGGGTTGTTCCGCGCGAATGGTCACATTCAGTGGCATGTCAAATTGCACTCGAGTCCAAACGCCAGCAACACGTTGCCGCTCACGGTCTTGTACTCACGCGCTGTGTTGTAGTCCCAGCGCACTGCACCTGTTGCTGTGTCGAAGGCGCGCAGGTGTCCGTCGTTGGAACCTGCGAACACAAGTTCCGGCGTTGCCGTGATTGCGCCAGGGTAACCCGGGTGGCAGAGCGCGCGATCGCCGCACATGTTCTCGGCCGGGCTTTGCCACAAATACGCGCCGGTTCTTATGTCCAGCGCATACAGGCCGGGGCGTGCTGCTTCCTGGTAGGTACGCCCATCGGGCACATCGCTGATGGGCACGAATACGGTGTCACCCTGCACAGCAAGACCGAAGCTGACGCCGGCAACAACGCCACCGCGGCCCACCTTGTTCTTCCATAACAGCATGCCGCTGTCGGGATCGACGGCATATACGATGCCGGACTTCTGACCGGCCGGCACATAGTCATGTCCGTTGCTGGCAGTCGCGAGCACTGTGCCGGCACCGAAGTCGTAATCGGGGCCGTCTTCCTGCGGGCAGTTGGTTTTGTCGACGCGATCGCAGGCGCCGTTCCAGGCGTCACTCTCTAGTGCCTGGTACGACCACAGGACCTTTCCCGTCTTCATATCGAACGCAACGATCGCGTCACCCAGTTCAGTTGTTGGCGAGGAGTAGTTGTCACCCGTCGCGATGTACAACCGGCCGCGTTGCACATCAATCGATGGCGAGTTCCACAGCGCAACGCCCGATGGTCCGAAGCGCGGCACGCCCACCGCGTTCACACCGGTTTGCCTTGGCTCGGGCGTCATGCAGGTTTGCCACACCTTCTCGCCGTTACCGGCGCTGTATGCCACCAGCGAACCACGGAACGTGCAGCACGCGTACTGCTGGCTGGTTGCGCGGCCCTCTTCGAGGGAAGACACAGCCACGTAAAGCACGTTGTCGTGCAGCACAGGCGCGGCAGTGATGGTGGCGTTGGCGTGCATGTCCGGCTTGTCGCGCCACACGCGCGAGCCGGTCAGCGCATCAAGCGCATACACATTGCCGATCAGGTCACCGAAATAGACCAGTGGCTTCGCGCTGGTATCGCCCGCCTTCCAGGTTGCAACAACAATGCCCGTGCGCACTTCAGCCGATGCATGGAACAGCCAACGCGCGCAGCCGGTATTGAGGTCGAGCGCATACACGGTGCCGTCGTGGCTGCCCACGAAGCTTGCGCCGCCCGCCAGTGTGGGTTGCGAGCGCGCCCGAAGCGCATTGGGGTATGCCAGCGTCCACTTCAGTTTCAGATTGCCAACGCGTTTGCTGTCGATGCCGGCCGTAGCCGCATCGATGCCGTGGCTCGCGTTCGGCGTCAGCCCCCAACCTGCGAACGGCGACGGCTGTGCGAAATCGAAAGGCGACACGCCGGCCGCGCACATCAACGGCCCTCCCGCTGATTCGGCACCAGATTCACCGCCGGAAGACACCGCACCGAATGCGCGACCCGCAAGCACCTCGACGACCGCCACCTTGTCCGTCGCCGACAGTGCGCCCGCTTGTGCCTGCATTACAGCTTCGGTAAGCGAACGATGGATGGACTCGGGCGTCATCAGCGCCAGCATCGACTTCTGCGGCGCGCGATTGATGCCAGCGTCGTGGCACGACGCGCACACGCTCTCGTAGATCTCTTTGCCGCGCGCCTTGGTCGCTGGGTCGAGTTCGAACTGTGCACCCTTATAGGCATCGCTGTAGGCCTTGGGTGCGTTGGCCGCATGCAACGCAGGTGCACGCGCCAGCATTGCACGCGCAGCACGCTGATCTACTTCAAGCGCGTAGAAGTGTTGCGCCGCGCCAGTCACCCAGCTCGGCAATGCGTTTCGAGATCAGGACAGATGCGGACTCGGACGCGCTTGTGTCAGATTTCTTCATTTGCTCACCCGCAATCAGAGCCGAACTTCCAGTTGCACTGAGACTTCGTCGCCATCCTGCAGATCCTCTGCCGTGCGCACGCTGTCCTTGAGCGGCAGAAGGTACGCGCCAGTACCAGATCGTGCTCGTGAAGGTGACTTGCATCGTGGTGATCGCTTCTGCTGATGCGCCAGTGGTACGCGAGGCCAAGGGAGAGTAGCGGTGTTACTGGTGGCCCGCACGTCGTGTTGCGCCGTTGCGCCTTTGCAAGGTTAGAGGTAACTACTCGCCCCCCACGGACGAGTAGATCTCTCCGGACATTGCCATCTGGATGGCGACGAGGGGGTTGTATCCGCGGTTGGCCATTGTTTGCAGGTAGCTGGAGATGCGGCAGTAGGCTTCTGCGTACTCGCGCTTGCGGAAG
>CAMAVY010000002.1 GCA_945861675.1 Klebsiella pneumoniae
CGCCGAAGCGACATAATGCCGCATTGCCCGCTGAACACCCACGGAGTCCTGTGCATGGCTGGTAAGGCCGCAATCATTGCCAATCCGATGTCCGGCCGCGACGTGCGTCGGCTGGCTGCTCGTGCGACCAACATGACGCACGAAGCCAAGCGCGATCTGGTGGCGCGGGTGGCGGCCGGTCTCGACGCCATGGGCGTGGACGAGATCATGATCTTGAAGGAGCCGTTCCGGGTCTCGAGCGGTGCGCTGGAGATGATGCCGCTGCGCGCGCGTGTACGACTGTTGGATGTCGGCGTTACGAACTCGGCGGCCGACACCGTCGCTGCAGTGCGCGCAGCGCGCGCTGCGGGCTGCGACGTGATCATTTCGTTGGGCGGCGACGGCACCAACCGGATCATTGCCCGCACCTGGCCGGACGTACCGCTGGTGCCGTTGTCAACGGGCACCAACAACGTGTTTCCAATATTGATCGAGGCCACGAGCGCAGGCGTGGCTGCGGGCCTCATCGCCAACGGATCCATGCCTGCCGGTGATGTTGCGACGCGGTGCAAACTTGTGCACGTGCGCACGGCGAGTTGGCACGACATCGGCGTGATTGATGCGGTGTTGCTGCGACGCGATCACGTTGGCAACTTTCTGCCGTTCGACGCTGATCGCATTGCCGCGTTGGTGTTGACGCGCGCCGAGCCCGCAGCGGTAGGCATGTCGCCCATCGGTGGTTATGTGGACCCGGTGAGCTTTGCGGATGAGTGGGGTCTGGCGTTGCGCTGCGGGCGAGCTGCAGACGCCCCCGCAGGAGTTACACATGACGCCGCAGGCGCTACACATGACGCCGCAGGCGCTACACACGAAGCCGCAGGCGCTACACACGGTGCGTTTGAACCTGGTCAGTCGACTGCCCGCGACCTGTATGTGCCTATCTCGCCCGGATTGTTTCGTGCAGTGCACGTTGCAAGCCATGCACGATTGCCGTTTGGCGCTCCGTTCGTGTTCGAAGGTCCGGGTGTTGTGGCTTTCGATGGCGATCGCGAACACAAGCTCGCCGATGGCGAACAAGCAATTGTCAGCGTGCAGCGCGATGGTCCGCCCGTTGTCGACGTAGCACGCTGCATTCAGTTGGCAGCAGCACGCGGCATTCTTTCCGCCGGCGCGTGGTTGCCGTCGGAGTAGATGATCACTCGCGCCTTGACGCGCGACCAACCCAAAAGAACGAGAACGTCCCAGGAGACTCTGCATGATCATCAAGCCACGTATCCGTGGGTTCATCTGCACGACCGCGCATCCGCTGGGCTGTGCAGCGCTCATCGATGAACAGATCCAGTACACCGAGCGTCAAGGCAAATTGTCTTCCGGGCCGCGCAACGTACTGGTGATCGGCGGATCGGGCGGCTACGGTCTGGCTTCGCGCATCGTTGCGGGGTTTGCGGGCGGCGCGAAAACACTGTGTCTTTCCTTCGAGAAAGAGCCGGATGCAGAGCGCACTGCAAGTGCAGGTTGGTACAACAATCTTGCGTTTGATCGCATTGCGGCGACGCGTGGTATGTATGCACGTTCGCTGAACGCTGACGCATTCGCGGACGCCACAAAGGCACAGGTCGCGGACATCGTGCGCGAGGATCTCGGCAAGATCGATCTGCTTGTCTACAGCCTGGCGTCGCCCGTGCGCATGGATCCAGACACCGGCGTGCTGCATCGCAGTGTGATCAAGCCGGTCGGCCGGAACGTGGTGTCCAAGACGGTCAATGTCGACAAGGGCGTTGTGAGTGAGGTCGATCTTGCGCCGGCGACACCGGAAGAAATCCAGGCCACCATCAAAGTGATGGGCGGTGAGGATTGGCAACGTTGGATTGCGCATCTGCAAGCGGCGGGATTGTTGAGTGAGGGCTTCAAGACCGTTGCTTACACCTACATCGGCAGCGATCTGACATGGCCGATCTACTGGGAGGCAACGCTGGGCAAGGCGAAGGAGGATCTTGATCGTGCGGCCGGGGAGATTCGTCAGGCGATTGAAGCACTTTCAGGTGATGCGCGGGTTGCGGTACTCAAAGCCGTGGTGACGCAGGCAAGCTCGGCGATTCCGGTCGTGCCGCTGTATGCCTCGATCGTGTTCAAGGTCATGAAGCAAATGGCCTTGCACGAGGAGATCATTCAGCACATCGATCGCATGTTCCGAACGCAGCTCTATGGCGGGACGCCGCTGCTGGACGAGGTCGGCCGATTGCGTCTGGACAACTGGGAGTTGCGTGAAGACGTGCAGGCCGAAGTGCGCAGGCGTTGGGCCGCCATCACCACGGACAACGTGATGGTGCTGTCCGACCTCGAAGGCTTCCGTCGCGATTTCCTGAAGATCTTCGGCTTCGAAGCGAACGGCGTGGACTACGACGCTGATGTATCGCCGCTTGGTTGAGCGCGTCCTGGTTGACGGCGTTGCGCTGAGGCCGACGGCGTGCGGGCTGGCGTGTGCGCGCTACATCCAGACCCCGGGCGCGTCGCTGCGATAGCCGAGCATGCGATAGGCCTCGTCGACGAGCGCCTGCCCGCGCGGATTCAGCAGAATGCCTGCGCCCATCCGATTCATGGTGTAGCCAAACGAGAGTTCACACTCCGGATCGGCAAAGCCGATACTGCCGCCCGCACCCACATGACCGAATGCCCGCTCGCCGAGAATGACGCTGTCCATCTCGGGCATGCCGAGATGGCGGTTGTCCATCGACTTCATGAAGCCGAGTCCGAAGCGCGTGCCGATCAGCAAGGTCGCGTCGCGCGGTGTTGCAACGGAAACCTGGCTCATGCGCGCAATGGTTTGCGGGTCGATGAAGCTTGCGTCCTTGTTGCGGCCGCGATTGGCCAGCGGCCGGTACATGCCCTCCAGGCCACGCGCATGCGTGATGCCGCCGCCTGCGCCGAGCTCTGCGGCATGGGCGGCGCGTGAATCGGCGGTGTGTCCGCCGGAGTTCATGAAGGCGCGCGCCTGCAGCGACTTGGGGTCGGCAAGCAGCATGCGTGTGAACTCGGTGGTGGGTTCGCCGCGCTTCGGACGCCAGGCGACCATGCGCGCAGTGCGGTGCTCATGCTCCTCTGGCAGGCCGATCCAGAAATCGATACCCAGCGGCCCGGCAATCTCGTCCTGGAAGAACTGCCCCAACGACTTACCTGAAGCGCGACGCACCAGCTCGCCGACCGTCCAGCCGAAGGTCATCATGTGGTAGCCGTTGCGCGTGCCGGGCTCCCAGAAAGGCGCTTCCGCGCCCAGCCGTTCAACCATGTAATCCCAGTCGTAGTAGCCGCCGGGTTTGACGGTTTCGCGGAGCGCGGGTACGCCGGCCGTGTGGTTCAACATCATGGCCACCGTGACGTGCTCTTTGCCATTGCGCGCGAACTCGGGCCAGTAACGACTGACCGGTGCATGCAGTTCGAGTGCGCCGCGCTCAATAAGAAGGTTCGCGCAGAGGGCGGTTGCGGCTTTCGTGCAGGAGAACACGACGGACATCGTGTCCGACGCCCACGGTCGTGTTCGGTCGGCGTCGGCATGGCCGCCCCAGACATCCAATACCACCTGGCGACCGACCGATACGCACAGCGAGGCGCCCAGTTCGTTGCGGCTGCGGAAGTTCTCGATGAATGCATCCAACAGGGGTGAAAAGGCGCGATCGAGTTCGCCTTGGATGTTGATGCCATCGACATTGGTTGAAAACGCGCGCATTGGGAGTGTCCGGTGACGAGGTTCTGAGTCTGCCCGAGCGGGCAGCCTGCGCCAATCGTGTGCTTGGCAGGGCAATTGTCCGCCCTCAGCGGTCGTCGAATGCCTACGCGAAGTCGCGCAGCGAGCGCGTTCCTGGTTTCTGTGTGCTGCTGCAGTGTCGTGCTTCTGTTTTCTTTCGCGAAGGACGTAGCCGATGCATGGGGTGCTGCCGCTGGAACGACCAATGTCGCGCGCATCGGAGCAGGTGCGAATTCCGCGTGTGTTTGCCTATTGGTCGATGGCGTTGCTGTGTTGCGGTGCGGTTGTGGAAGGGCATTCGCAATTGTTGGCTTCGATTGCGGTGGTTTATCTCGTCGGTTCGCCGGCGCTCTGGCATGCCTTCGCCACACGGGCGTCGTCGGGCACCGGTGTGTGTCTTGTCGAGCGGCGGCGCGGCCGGACGGCGCCTTCACCTGACGTGGCGATGACCTGCACGGAGGCGATCATGAGCAGCGCCTTTTCGGTCTTCGCGTTACCGCTGTCGCTTGCGATCGCTGCGCTGGCAGGGCTGATTCTCGTGCGCGTTGCGACGCAAGGTCGGTCGCAAGGTGCGGCGTTTCTGCTGGCCTTGGGCGCGGGCGCATTGATTGGCGTGCTCGCCGCACGCAGCTACTCAGGCGCGGCGTGGCCTTCCGTGATGTCCGTCGGGCAGCTGGCGGCGGTGGCGTTGTGGCTGTTCATGCTTGCGCTTGCGATTGCGTGGGTCGGGAACAATACGCGGCAGGGACTGCGCGTGGCGCATGCGCGGGCCAGCGGCATCTCCGCTGACATCGCGTGCCTGGCGCAGCGTCTAGGGCGCTACCTCCCGCCGACCGTGCGGCAAACATTGATGGACAGGGTGCTGCACGATGCGGAGGTCAGCACCGGCATGTCGGACATCGATCGTCTGCTGGACGTCTCCGCGACGCGACATGTCTCGCAGCGGCGTTGGTTGACGGTGTGTTTCTCGGACATTGTTGGCTTCACGGCAATGACGGAGCGGCTGGAACCGGAGGAAGTGTCCGTCTTGCTCGATGCCTACCAGCGCGAAGTGTCGACGGCGGTTGCAGTGCACGGTGGCACGCTGGACAAATTCCTTGGCGATGGCGCGATGGTCATCTTCGGCGACGGGGAACATTCGGATCGGCATGCAGATGCAGCCGCAGGCGTGCGCATGGCAATCGCGCTGCAGGCGGCGATGTCGGGCCTGAATGCCCGACTCTCGGCGATGGGCATTCGCGTCGGGATGCAGCTGCGAATCGGCGTCGCATCGGGCATCTGCACGGTGGGTGATTTCGGTAGCGATGATCGATTGCACTACACGGCGCTGGGTCGAGCGGTGAATCTCGCCAGCCGGCTTGAGAGTGCAGCAGGGCCGGGTGAGATTCTGCTCGCTGAGTCCGCCGCTGATCTTGTCGCGGGTGAGTTGGCTTGCGATCGCGCGGGTGAGCTGCAGGTAAAAGGAATCACCTGGCCGGTCGCCGTATACACGCCGCGCCGGCGTCGAGCTCTGGAGAGCGACTCGCCGTTCTCAGGGGATTGGCCCGCATTGGCCGTCGTGCCCCAATGAAAGGTGGAAGGTGACCGCTTGACCCCGCATCTCGAAGCCGGTCGTGAGGTTCTGCCGCTGACGTGCTGTCGCTGGCTCGCTGTGGTTGGCGCGTCGTCGTTGACGTAGGAGACCGGGGCCCGTTTACTCGCGCGGCGTTGGGCGCGGCCCGACTACAGCTCAGGATAATCTCCGGTGACCGACGACCGACTCACACAATCGTTGTTCTTGAAGGCATGCAGAGGCGAGCGCACGGCGCGGACACCCGTGTGGCTGAATCGGCAGGCCGGGCGGTATATGCCGGAATATCACCGAGTGAAGGGCAATACGCCGTCACTCGACTTTTTCAAGACGCCGGAGCTGGCCGCGACGGTGACCTGCGATGCGCAGCGCATCCTGGGCGTTGACGCGGCGATCATGTTTGCAGATCTGCTTCCTGTGCTTGAACCGATGGGCTTGCAGCTGGACTACCTGCCGTCTTTGGGCCCGAAGTTCAGCAATCCTGTGCGAGACGCGGCGGCGGTAGACGCATTGCGTGTAGTTCCAGCGAAGGAGGGCACGCCCTACATCGCGGATACGGTGAGGTTGATTCGTCGCGAACTGTCGGCGGACATCCCGCTGATTGGTTTCGCCGGCGCGCCCTTTACCTTGGCTTCCTATGCAATTGAGGGCCAGGGGTCGAAGGAATATCTGCACATGAAGCGCTTCATGTATGGCGACTCCGGCGCCTGGGCTGCGCTGATGAACAAACTTGTTCAGCAGGTCGCCGACTACGTGCTGCTGCAGATTGAAGCAGGCGTGCAGGCCGTGCAGATCTTCGACTCCTGGGTTGGCTGCCTGTCTGTGTCGGACTATCTGGAGTACGCGCAGCCCTATACCCGTGAGCTGTTTCGACTCATTGGTGGACGTGTGCCCGTGATCTACTTCGGGACGGGGAACCCGCACCTGGTCGACGACATGTACCGTTGCGGACCTGACGTCATGGCGCTCGACTGGCGTACGCCGTTGGTGCCGACCTGGGAACGCTTAGGTTGTCGTGCAGTTCAGGGCAATCTCGATCCGATTGTGCTGTGTTCGACCCCGGCGGTCGTGCGACGTCAGGTAGAACGGGTGCTTGGGGAAGTGGATGGTCGACCGGGACACATCTTCAATCTGGGGCACGGAATCGTGCCGTCGACGCCCGTCGACAACGTGAAGTTGCTGGTGGATTGCGTCCACGAATACCGGGCTCGCACTTAGCTTCGGTCTTGCGCGACGCGGGCAAGGCTTTGCTGGCGCTTCCCTCGCCGGGGCGCTGCGGTCAGGTAATCTGCGGCGCCTTTTTCCTGCGCACAAAAAAACGCCGGGCTTTTGGCCCGGCGTTGGCCGCATGTTGAGCGACCGTACGGGGAGGACTGTGCATCAGGGCCAGGCCGGGCTCAGCTGAGGAAGGTCAGGATGAGGCCATAAGAAGTAGCGACGGCAATCGTTGCGCTGATGAGAACTGTGGTGAAACGATCCATGACTGTTACCTTTGGTTGCGGTTTATGTGTTACGTAAAGTAACGCTTGCGGTAGCAGTCGCCAAGTGAGAAGTTTGCGTTTCGGCGTTGCGTGATTGCGTATCGCCACGGAGCAGCACCCTTCCTCGCAAGGGTCCAAGTGCGGGCGCACCACCTGAGGCACACGAGATGACACGGCTGGATTGGGAAGATCTGAAGGTCTTCGTGGCGCTGGCGCGTGGTGGCTCTATGCGGGCGGCCGGCTCCGAGTTGGGTATTCACGCGTCGACCGTGGCGCGCCGTCTCGAACAACTGGAGAAAAGGCTTGGTACCCGTCTCTTCGATCGTGGTGGTCTTGCGCTTACGTTGACCATGAGTGGGGAGGAGTTGCGCGGCTATGCGGCTCGGGTCGAACAGGAGATCGAAAGCCTGGAGTTGCATCTCTTCGGTCGTGACGATCGGATGGCGGGGCCACTGAGGCTGAGCTTGCCCGACGTGGTTGCCACGCCGTTCCTGCTCGAAGACGTTGCGCGCTTCGCAGCCCTGTATCCGGATATCTCCATCGAACTGCTGCCGTCCTACGAGGTTGTGGATCTGGCCAAGCGACAAGCCGACGTGGCCATTCGCGTCACGACAACCCCGCCTGAGCATCTTGTAGGCCGAAAGCTCGCCAGCTTTGCGATGAGCGTCTATGCCTCGCCAGCGTATCTTGAGACGCATGACCCCATCGGCGCACCCGGAAAATGTGCCTGGCTCGGATGGGGTACGGACACCCTGATCGATGAGCGTGCGCTTGCCTGGTTTCCCGGCGTACCGGTGAAGACGTTGGTTCGCAATGTGCCGTTGCAGGCTTCCGCCGCTCGGGCCGGCCTGGGCATGGCCGTGTTGCCTTGCGGCGTGGGGGATCCAGATAAAGGATTGGTGAGGGTCCCGCCAGCTCAGGCGGTCAATGGTGGTGATCTCTGGGTGCTTACGCACCCTGAATTGCGTTCGGCGGCACGCATACGCGCCTTCCTGGAGTGTTGCACTCAGTCGTTCCGAGCAAATCAGGCGGCGATGATGGGCGGTCTGAACGAGTTCGAGATAGCCCCGGCCTGACCAGCTCGCGTCAGGCCGTCGAGGCCAGCGCTTGAGTTCAGGTCAGGAAGGTCCATGCCGTGAATAGCGAGATCGCGCCAGCCACCGATGCGCCGATGAGTGCGTTGGTAAATCGATCCAAGATTTTCTCCTGAGCAGGGCCTGGGTTTGCCGTGGTTACGTCTGAGCGGGTCACATCTGCGTGGATGCGAGGTCAGCGTAGTTGTCAGGAGGGAGTGTGCTGGTGGGGGATATGAGAAGCGGGTCAAGAATGCGGAAAACGGTCGGCGAAGGGCTGCAGATCAAGTTTCGTTGAGCTGCGGCACCTTCGCCGCCGTGTGCGCCGCGCGCACCCTTTACGACAGGAAGGTCAGGAGGGTGGTGAGCGAGATGCCGATGGCAATCGTGGCGCTGATCAGGATGGTGGTGAAGCGATCCATTTGTGTTACCTCAAGTACGTTGTTGGTGTTACTTAAGGTAACGGTGTGTAGAAGATTCACCAAGCGCAATTTTCGCGACGCACCATCGCATAAATGCGCACACCTCTTGAGCTGCGCGCGGCGATCTGTTGATGGACCGGTTCGCCTGTGTGTCTTCCAGAAACCCTGCCTTGGTCGAGGCGTACACGATCATCGCAATCGTTCCCGGTCGATTCGATGCTGTCTGGGCAGCACCGTCGCATCCAGACCACTCGATCGCTTCATGGCGGGCATGACGCGATCTCAATGCACCGATCCCGATATCACCGCCCAAGAGACACTGCGCTCGAGGTGATATGTCAATGACTGCGTTCACCGCCGCGATGCTCATGCCCGGGCGCAGGCTCTCGCAGACCATGGCGAAGACGCCGAACAGCAGGCCGAACAGGGTGATCTACAGCACCGCTTGCCAGAGCTCTGATAGCCGTGCGTCACCCCGAGCAGCAGCGCTTGCAGGATGAGCCCGACAGGAGCGCTGCGCACCAGCGCGCCGAACTGTTTCTGCAGATGACCGCTGAACGTAAGTTCCTCGATGAACCCGGCGCTGACGGAGATCCGGATCCAGTTCGGGACAGGGCTTGCAGCTGCCCTGGAAACTCGTTGGCCGGGAGCCGTCGTACGAGAGCCTGCTCCAACTAAGTGAGTTGCGTCAAAGTGGAGACGCGGGCTCTCATGTACGTCTCGTATTCGCGTTCAGGCGCGCACTGGAAGCGCAACGAGGGGTACGAGCTTCAGGCGTCGCGCCCGCCGAGCGAACCGGCGGTCGTCGAATGTCACAAGCTGGTCGCAGTTGCGACTGCACGACCAATGCAGCGCATCGGCGAAGTCGAACCCCTGTTGATGCAGCGCGGCCGCGTCCTGGACGGCCTCCCAACGGTCAACGGTGACGTGCGGCATTCCGATGAGATTCGCAATCACATCGCAGAATTCTGCTGGCGTTGACTGGTAGAACCCGCGCATCACCCACTCGAACTCAAGGATGACACTCAGTGGGACGAAGACTGCGTCTGATTCGAGCATGACCCGACGGGCGAGCGGGCGTTGTTTCGCTGCCTCTGGGTCCTGCGGGTCGTCGCAATAGAACCGCGCCAACACGTTAGTGTCGACCGCGATCACGGTTTCCGGGACCTCCGAAGCGACGCTGCGGCGTCGAAATCCATCAGCCGTCGAGGCCTTGTGGCTCGCTTGACCTTCACCATTCCGTAGCCGGCCGCGGGATCTGTGGGCGGGACGCGCCGCCGGATCACCAGCCGAATGACACCGCCTTCATCCACGAACTCGACCTGCGTGCCGGGCGTGAGCTCATACCTCGCGCGTATTTCCGCCGGGATGATGATCTGTCCCTTTGCGGTGAGCGTCGCCGCTGCCATCGGTGCGACTCCTGAATTGTGGGCGGAAGAGTAGCACGGCTTACCTAGTAAGCGACCACGTGATCGGCGGAGGTGTCGACCTGGAGCGCTTCGGGCCGCTGCCGCGGATAAAGCGAATGCCTGCGTCGCACGTGGCGCAGGATCCGGATGCTGAAACTGCCGACGCGCACCCTACGACTGCACCACCTCGAACCTCGTGCCCGGGCTGCCACCTACTTCCAGTTCGCAGTTGCCGTAGGCTTCGCGCGTCGCATAGCGCGTCGTTGCGTCGAAAGGAAGCTGCGCGTAGCCGCGATCACAGCGCAACCTGAGCGTCGCCACTCTGCCTTCCAGCAGGCGGAGACGACGAAGCGGCGTTTCAGCAACGGGAGCAGCCACGCGCGGTTGTCGGACAGCTTGCCCGCCGTCTTGAACCCGCGCGCGTCGGTGGCGAGCAACGCGAGCTCCTCGTTCAGCCTCAGGTTTGCGGGCAGGGCGCGCAGGTTCGGGTCCAGTTGGGCGAGCGTAGCCCGTGCGCGCCCGAGGTCCTGACGCCTCGCGTGCAGCCGCAACAGCATCTCTAGCGCGGCGCGTCGGATGGACTGCGGTAGCGCGTCGCCGTAGATCTGCCCTTGCAAGGCGCGTTCGAACACTTCCACCTGTTGTTGCTCGCTGCCCCAGCGCCCGGCGAAGTACGCCTCCGTGAAGGAGACGTACACACCCTCGTCGAACGTCCGGGCGCGCAGATCTGCAATAGCGCGCTCGGCTTCGGCGCGATCGCCCGGATCGATGGCACCGGCTTGCTACGCCATATTGCAGGCGAAAAGCGTACGCGGCACATCCAATCCAGCGCGCTCGCCGTCTATGCGGGTTCGCCGGACCAGCGGTTGATGGCGATGGCCTGTGGTTGCCCGAGCTGATCAGCTACGAGGCGGAACGCGACCCAGGCATCTCACGTGCCGTGTCGCTTGGGAAGCGGAGCACCGGGCTCGCTAGGATTGTTGGTGGGACGAAATCAGCCGTCGCCTGGGCGGTGCTCATCTAGCGCGGCGCCGAGTCCATGGTTGTCTTTTCCGCCGGCGCCGCTGCGGCGTGTGCCGCTCGACCGGCGCAGTCCAGCGCGCTGCAGCTGGCGGGTCTCGATGCGGCGGACGACCACCTCAAGGCAGCGGCTGAGTGCCTTCGGGGCGCGCGGCGAAGAGCATGCGCAGCGGCCAGGCGAAGCTCAGAACCCACTGCCGGACAGGCACCTGGGAATGACCTGGACGATGAGATGCGCGGCGCTCCGGCTTCAGCTAGTCGGTGGTCACTGCGCCGAGCGATGCCGACGACACCTGCTTCGCATACTTCCCAAGCAAGCCGCGTGTCGCATAGGGCGCTGGGCGAGTCCATGCGTCGCGGCGCCGGGCCATCTCTTCGTCGGAAACCCCGACGGTGACCTGATTGTTCTGCGCATCGATGGTGATGGGATCGCCATCCTGCAGCAGGGCGATGGGCCCGCCGTCGAAGGCTTCGGGTGTGACGTGCCCGATCACGAACCCGTGAGAGCCACCTGAAAAACGCCCATCGGTGAGCAGCGCAACGTCCTTTGCGAGCCCGCGCCCGTTGATCGCGCTCGTCGGCGACAGCATCTCGCGCATGCCTGGCCCGCCACGCGGCCCCTCATATCGAATCACGACCACATCGCCTTTTTTCACGTCGCCTGCAAGCACAGCCTGTAATGCGGCCTCTTCGCCGTGGTAACAGCGCGCGTGCCCCGAGAACGTCAGACCTTCGTTGCCCGTGATCTTGGCAACTGCGCCGCCCGGGGCCAGGTTTCCGTACAGCACCACAAGGTGGCTGTCCTTCTTGATCGGTGCGGAGAGCGGCCGAATGATCTGCTGCCCATCGGGATAGGGCGCAACGTCAGCAAGGTTCTCAGCCAGGGTCTTGCCGGTGACCGTCATGCAGCCGCCGTGCAGCAGACCTGCGTCGAGCAACGTCTTCATCAACGGCTGGATGCCACCGATGTCTATCAGTTCACTCATCGCATACTTGCCGGCCGGCCGCATGTCCGCCACCACCGGAACGCGCTTACCGATGCGCGTGAAATCGTCGAGCGTCAGCGGGATGCCTGCTTCGTGCGCAATCGCCAGTAGATGCAGCACTGCATTCGTTGAGCCTTCCAGCGCGATCACCGTGGTGATGGCATTTTCGAAGGCCTCGCGGCACAGGATGTCAGAGGGACGAATGCCGCGCGCCAGCAGGTGATGCACCGCCGCGCCCGCGTTGTAGCTGTCGCGGCGCTTCTGCTCACCGACCGCTTCCTGGGCCGAGCTGTTGGGCAGGGACAGCCCCAACGCTTCTATCGCTGACGCCATGGAGTTGGCGGTGTACATACCGCCACACGAACCTGCGCCGGGAATGGCCGTCGCTTCGATCTCGCGCAATTCCGTGGCCGAAATGCGCCCGGCAGAAAAAGCACCGACGGCTTCGAACACACTGATGACGTCGCGCCGCTCCTTGCCCAGTTGAATGGTGCCGCCATAGACGAATACCGCTGGCCGGTTGAGCCGCGCAATCGCCATTGCGCAACCCGGCATGTTCTTGTCGCAACCGCCGATGGCCACGAAGCCATCGAAGCCTTGTCCGGCCACAACCGTCTCAATGGAGTCAGCGATCACTTCGCGTGACACCAGCGAATAGCGCATGCCTGGTGTCCCCATCGCGATCCCGTCAGCGATGGTGATGGTGTTGAAGATCAGGCTCTTTGCGCCACTCTCGTCGACGCCCATCGCGGCGGCTTCTGCCAGCGCATTGATGTGCACGTTGCAGGGCGTCAGATTGCTCCAGGTCGAGGCGATGCCAATCTGCGGCTTCTGGAAGTCGGCATCGCTGAACCCCACGGCGCGCAACATGGCCCGGCTTGGAGCCTGCTCTACGCCGTCGACGACAACGGATGAATAACGACGGCGTTCGTCGGCCACGGCTAAAGCTCCTTGATCAGTACTTTGGAATTGCGCTGCATATTGTAGAGAGCGAGCTTCGATGCTGGCAGGTCGGACAGCTCTGCTGATTGAAAGCCATGTTCGCGAAACCAGTCGCTGGTACGCGTTGTCAGTGCAAACAAACGCGTCAGACCATGCTGGCGCGCGCGATTGACGATGGCGTTCAGCAGGTTTTCGCCGAGCGAGACTTGTTCGCCCGACTCGGCCAGGCTGCTCGCGGCGCCATGCGTAGACGGCCTGTTGCGGTAGTCCGGATGCGTTGCCAGGCATGCCAGCTCGCCGCTGCCTGACTCGGGATAGGGATAAAGGGCGGCGCAGCCGATGATCAAGCCATCCAACTCGGCCACCACGAAGCGGTCGATCTCGCGTTCCAGAAGTTCGCGCGAGCGGCGCACCAGATAGCCCTTTTCCTCAAGTGGCCGAATGAGATCGAGGATGCCGGCCACGTCGTCCATGCTCGCTCCACGCATTCGCTCTGCGCTGTGTTCGCTGACCGCCGTGCCGGCGCCGATGTGCGTGAACAGCTCTGTAAGCAGATCGCCGTCTTCGACATAGCTGACCACGTGGCAGCGCGCGACGGCGCTCTGCGCGGCGCGTGCAACGGCGTTCAAACGCACACCGCGCGGCGTCTGTTCGGGGATATGTGCGGCGACGATGCGTACCAGATCGCTGGGCGACAGCTCGGAGATCAGGTTGCCGTCGCGGTCCAGTACACCCGGCCGATCATCGAGCACGATGAGCTTGTCTGCCGCCAGTTCGATCGCCACGGTCGCGGCAAGATCATCGGCATTGAGGTTGAACGCCTCGCCTGTCGGCGAGTAGCCGATCGGCGAGATGAGCACAGTGTTGCCTGCGTCCAGTTGAAACCTGATACCGGCCACATCGATTCGGCGCACGGCGCCGGTGTACCCGAGGTCTACCCCATCGAGTACGCCCATGGGGCGTGCGACCACGAAGTTGCCGCTGATCACCCGCACGCGCGACCTGTGCATGGGGGTTCCCGAAACGCCTGTGGCAAGGCTGGCCTCGATGCCAAACCGCACTGCGCCCACGACCTGCTTCACCACGGTCATCGACTTTGCGCTGGTCACGCGCAGGTGCTGCTGGTAACGCGGCACCTCGCCCGCCTGTGTGAGTGCTTCTTCGATCTGCTGCCGCGCGCCGTGCACCAGTACCAGACGGATGCCCAGGCTCGTCATCAGCGCAATGTCGTGCGTGATGTGTTCCAGGTGCTCTGATGCAATGGCATCACCGCCCAGTGCCAGCACGAAGGTGCGCCCGCGATGGGTGTTGATGTAGGGCGCGCTGTCGCGCAGCCATTTCACGAATTCACTGTTGGCCATGGTTTAAGTGCCGTACTTACCTTCGGCGAGGTTTGGTTTTGAAATGCGTCAGAGCGTGTTGCAGGCAAGAATGAGGTTGCGAAGGATGTCGACCGTGGGCGCAACGCGGTCCAGACGCAGAAACTCATCGGGCTGATGGGCCTGATCGATGTGACCTGGACCCAGGATCAGCGTTTCCATCCCGAGTGCCTGCAGATACGGACCCTCGGTGCCGAACGCGACAGTACCAGCGGATTGGCCGCTCAGGCGTTCGCATGTTCTGACAAACGGGCTGTCCTGGGCGGTAACAAAAGCAGGCATCGGCGGAAACAGGTCGCTGATCACACAGGCCACGCAGTGGCGCTCGGCGACAGGCACGACGCGCCGATTGAGCTCACTCGCAATTGCCTCTACGTGCATGCCTGGCATCAGGCGTACGTCGATCTGCAACTCAGCGCGGCCGCAGATTCTGTTCGGTGAGTCGCCCGCATGCAGGCAGCCGAAGTTCATGGTCGGCGCCTGGACCTCGAAGCCGGGATGGCGGAACCGCTGTGCGAGTTCGCTACGCAGCAACATCAGTTCGGCCATGACCGCGTGCATTGCGTCGAGCGCGTTGACGCCCAGATCGGGGTTCGATGAGTGCCCGGATTGGCCCGCCAGCTTGATGCTCAGCATCATCATGCCTTTATGGGCATACACCGGGCGCAGATCGGTTGGCTCTCCGATCAAGGCAAAGCGTGCTTTTGGCACACCGCCTGTCGCAAGGTGGCGCGCGCCCGACATGGTGGATTCTTCATCGGCCGTGGCCAGCAACGTGATGGGTGCGGTCAGGCCCTGCTGCAGCTTGCGGCCGTCGAGCAGTGGCGCCAGCGCTGCGATGGCGAGCGGAAAGAACGCCTTCATGTCGCAGATGCCGAGGCCCACCCAGTGATCTTCCTGCGCCTGCAGCACAAACGGGTCCTGCTGCCAGAGATCGGCGTCGAATGGCACCGTATCGGTGTGACCCGCAAGCATCAGTCCATTGCCGACATCGCGCGGGCCGATGGTGGCGATCAGGTTGGCTTTGTCGACGGTGTCGGGAATCGGCACCACGTTGACGTCGAAGTGCAGGTCGCTCAGCCACTGGGCCAGCTGATTGATGACACGCAGATTGCCCTGATCGTGTGTCGGCGACGCGCAGCTGACGGATGGTTCCGCGACCAGTCGCGCGCACATCTCAAACAGGCTGGGCAGCATCATGACGGCGGAGACCTTTGTCGGGCCGCTATTCTGGGCGGGCGGACAAGAGGCGGGAAGAGGCGCGCGAGCTGTTCGCTTGCCGAGTTGTTCGCTTGCCCAGTTGTTCGCTTGCAATGCCGACAGTCATTGAGTCAAATCGCGACGGTCAGCAGGCCCTCGGCGCTGGACCCCAACGGCGGGGACACGTCAGCGGAAACAAGTCAGCCTGCACTGGCCAGCTTGAGCTGCGCTTCTGTCCCTCCAACCATTTCTTACCAACGTTCGTATTGAGACGCTCATGGCCGAGCCCAGTGCACATGCGGTTCCGGCAGAGCAACTTACTGAGGCCCTGAGGGGGCGCCCACTCGACCTCACATCCACGCTCGACCTGCTGATGCACGATCGCATGATCGCGCGTGGCGAAGCCGAAACACTGTTGCTGCAGCCGCGCAGCAAGCGCCAGCTGAGCCTGCACGCGCTGGAGCTGATTGCGGAGCAGGCATTCAAAGATCTTCGTAAGCCCGAGCGGGTGCTGGATCTGGATGTGCTGACGGCCTGGTTGTCGGCCCGTTCGGGCATCCCTGTTGTGCGTATCGATCCGCTGAAGGTGAACGTCCCGCGCGTGACGCAGGTGATGTCCTACGCCTTTGCTCAGCGGCACAACCTGCTGGTGGTTGACGTGCGCGAGGACGAAGTGCTGGTGGCCACGGCGCAGCCTTTCGCGACCGAGTGGCGGGCAACGCTGGAGCAGACCGTCAAGCCGCGCCGCATCACGCTGATGGTGGCCGACCCCGCGGACATCACCCGCTATCAGCTCGAGTTCTACACAATGGCGCGCTCGGTGGCGAAGGCCATTGAAGCCGGCATCACGACCACGCGCGTATCGAACTTCGAGCAGCTGCTTGAACTCGGGCAGCTGAAATCGCCGGATGCGAACGACGCGCACATCGTCAACATCGTCGACTGGTTGCTGCAGTACGCATTTGATCAGCGCGCATCGGATATTCACATTGAGCCGCGCCGCGAGATCGGCCATGTGCGGTTCCGCATCGATGGCGTACTTCACAACGTCTATGAACTGCCGGCGCTGGTCACCGCGGCCGTGACCAGCCGGCTGAAAATTCTCGGGCGCATGGACGTTGCCGAGAAGCGTCGTCCGCAGGACGGACGCATCAAGACCAAGAGTCCGGAAGGCAACGAAGTTGAACTGCGGTTGTCGACCTTGCCCACCGCCTTCGGCGAAAAGCTGGTGATGCGGATCTTCGATCCCGATGTATTGCTGCGCAGCTTCCGCGAGCTGGGCCTGCAGGGCGAAGACGAGACGCGCTGGCGCGGCATGATCGGCTCGCCCGACGGCATCGTGCTGGTGACCGGGCCGACCGGCTCTGGCAAGACCACCACGCTGTATTCATCGCTGAAGCAGCTGGCCACGCCGGAGGTGAACGTTTGCACGGTTGAAGACCCGATGGAGATGGTCGAGCCGTCGTTCAACCAGATGCAGGTGCAGCAGAACATCGACCTGACGTTCGCCAACGGGTTGCGCTCCCTTCTGCGCCAGGATCCGGACATCATCATGGTCGGCGAGATTCGCGACCTGGAAACGGCGGAGATGGCGATCCAGGCGGCGCTGACCGGTCACCTGGTCATTTCCACGCTGCACACCAACGATGCCCCCAGCGCCATTACCCGGTTGTTGGAACTGGGCGTGCCGCCTTATCTGATCAAGGCAACCTTGCTTGGCGTGATGGCGCAACGACTGGTGCGCACGCTTTGCCCGTTGTGCAAGGAACAGGAGGTCCCGGACAAAGAGGCATGGGACCTGCTCACGCGACCGTATCGCGGTAAGGCACCCGAGCACGTTTACGCACCACGCGGCTGCCTGGAGTGTCGCGATACGGGTTATCGCGGACGCATCGGCATCTACGAGCTTGTGACCATGACCGAGGCAACGCGCGACCTGGTGACGAGCAGCGCCGACCTGGAACAGATTCGCCGCCAGGGTATGAAAGAGGGCATGCGCCCGCTGCGCGTCGCCGGCGCACAGAAAGTTGCAGCCGGCGTTACCACTATCGCCGAGGTCCTGCGCGTGGCCCCGGCATCACAGGCCTGACCAATCATGAGCGCACTTCCATCCTGGGTATGGCCGTTGGCAGCTGTGCTGACAATCGCAGTGCTGTTCTGGCTGTCGATCCGCCGCGTGCCACAAGGTAACGAATGTGTGGTCGAGCGTGCGGGGCGCTATCGCCGCACGCTCAATTCGGGCACGCACTTCCTGCTGCCATTGCTCGATCAAGCAGGTCCGTTGATCGATATCCGCGAAACACCGTTGAACATGCGCACGCTGAAGGTGGTGACGCGTGACGAGATCGAGGTCGAGGTCGCGCTGCTGTGCTTCGTGCAGATTACAGATGCAGCGCGGGCAACCTACGAAGTGCGTGATGTGCGCACGGCAGTCGAGGAACTGGTGGGCGTGCAGGTTGCCAATCATCTTGCGGCGTGTCCGTTGGGCCAGTTGGTCACTGATCGCGAACGCGCGTTGCTGGAACTGCCGGATCGGTTGGATCGTGCGACAGACGTCTGGGGCATCAAGGTCACACGCCTGGACATCAAGGATGTGCGCCCGCCTGAGCAGCTGTTGCAGGCCATTCTTGAAGAGACACGCAACGAGCATGAGCAGCGCACGCGCCTGCTCGAGGCGCAGGCCGCGCGCAACCTGGAACTGGAAGAACTGCAGCGCGCACATCAGCTGCAGTTGCAGAAGACGCAGCAGGAGTACGAGCAGGCGCAGGCAGCCGAAAACGCCGCCATGGCGCTCGCATTGAGCCAGCAGGCAGCGGCCGCGCAGGCGGCCCGCTTGGAACATGAAACGGCCGCGCAGGCGGCCCGCTTGGAACATGAAACAGCCGCGCAGGCGGTTCGTACGCAGCTGGACGCTGAAGCGCGTGGCCAACTGCAGGCCCAGGAAAGTGCTGCGCTGCAACTGGCCGCGGCGCGCAACAAAGCGGAGCTCGATGCTGAGCTTGCTCGAATCGCTGCCGAAGAAGCGCGCGCACGTGAAGCGATTGCGCAATCCGAGCAGGCTGCGCGCGTGGCCCTGGCATGGCGGGAGTCCATCGACCTTGCGCAGCGCCAACGCGAAGAAGCCGCACAACAACATCGGCGCGTCGAACAGGAAGCAACGCATGCCCATGAGCTGGCGCGCATGGCGTCCGAACATGCAGTGCATGAAGCACGCCTGCAGCACGCTCTTGAGCTCGAACGTGCCAGTGCAGAACGTGTGGCGGCGTTGGCTGAAATCGAGCATGAAAAGGTGATGACGGCCGAGCGTCTGGGCGCGGAGCGGACGCGTCAGGCGCTTGCGTTTGTGGCAGAACAAGACGTCATGGAGCAGATGCGCACGCTCGAAGTCGCACGCATCGAAGCAGAGCGTGAAAAGAATGAACGGGAACTGGCGGCGCGGGTGCGTATCGCAGAACTGGCTGCGGCAGAGGCCGCGCAGCTTGCACGCGCGCGTGAGGTTGCAGCTGTAGCGGATGCACGTTCCGTACAGTTGCTCAGCGCATCTCTGCAGGGCGTGAACGCGGCGACGCTTTCCTACCTCGCTGCACGTGAACAGTCCGATGCGCTGCGCAGCCTGGGTAACAGCAGCCTCAACAGTGCGGCAGCCGGTGCGGCTGCAAGCATGGTGGCCAACGTCACTGCGGCCCCGCCGGGATGGGTAACAGGTGCGGCTGTCGATCACGGTGCCGACGCTGCGGAGGAATCATCGGCGAAGCGGTCGTGACCGCGTCGACATCGGATGCCGCAGCGCAACCGGACGCCTCGTCCCCCGACAGCCCGGCGCAGCCTTATCTTCCGCCGCAACCCTATCTCCCGCCGCAGGCGCTAACACTACCGCCGGCCCTCGATGGCACCGCGCAGCGCGCGCTGGCACTGATAGGTGAACGCGCGACCGCCGAAGGCGAACACACGTTGAGTGTGTTCAACGCGGCCTGCAACAGTGCAGCGCTGCACGAGCGGTTGCTGTTCGTGCTTGCGGGTTCACCGTTCGCGGCGGATTGGGCACTGCGTGCGCAGAGCGCTGACTTCGAAGCATTCCTCAGCGGTGCATTCTCGCGGGTGCCGTCGCGCACCGAGTGGGCGCACGAGTTGCGCGGACTGCTTGATCCAATCCGTCTGGGTGATGATCCACAGGATCGCGAGCTGAAACACGAACTGCGTGTCTGGCGACTGCGCTGTCAGGTCGGCATCGTCTGGCGCGACTTGCTCGGAGAGAACGATCTCGAAGCCACTACCGCACAATTGTCGGACATGGCCGAGACCGCAATCGACGCAACTTTGCATTGCTGCTCAGCGCGGGAGACCGTCGTGCGCGGTTCGCCATCCGTCGATAGACAGGGATTGCCGCAGGCGCTTGTGGTGCTGGCCATGGGCAAGCTGGGTGCGCGCGAGCTCAATCTGTCGTCAGACGTCGATCTGATCTTTGCCTATCCATCCGCTGGCGAGACGACCGGCGGCACTGCACGCGCCGTGACCAATCAAGCGTTCTTCCTGCGCGTCGCGCAGCGTCTGATTGCGGCGCTCGACGAATCGACCGGCGAAGGTTTCGTATTCCGCGTGGACATGCGATTGCGGCCGTTCGGTGCCAGCGGTGCACTGGTCAGCAGCTTCGATGCGCTGGAGGACTACTACCACGAGCAGGGTCGCGACTGGGAGCGTTACGCCTTGATCAAGGCGCGGCCGGTCACCGGCGATGTGGCATCGGGCGCAGTACTCATCGAACGCCTGCGACCGTTCGTGTTCCGGCGCTATCTCGACTTCGGTGCCATCGAAGCGTTGCGCGAAATGAAGCAGCTCATCAACCGGGAACGCCTGACGCCTGCGTTTGTCGATGACGTGAAACTTGGCGCCGGCGGCATCCGCGAAGTGGAGTTCACGGCGCAACTGTTCCAGTTGATTTTCGGTGGCCGTGACAGACGCCTGCAGGAGCGCCGGCTGCGTGTGGTGTTGCCGGTGTTGGCAGAAGAGCAGTGGCTGGGTAGCGCGGTGGTGCAAGGGCTCGATACGGCTTACGTGTTCCTGCGCCACGTCGAGCACCGCCTGCAGGCTGTTCGTGATGCGCAGACGCAACGTTTGCCAACGGATGAATTCGAGCGCTTGCGCATTGCTACGGTGATGGGTTTTTCGGACTGGTCCGAGTTCATGCATGTGCTCGATGGGCACCGCCGCGTGGTGCAGACCGAGTTTGAACGGCTGATTGCGCGCGATGAGCCGCTTGCGCGCTTCGCGGCGTGCTGGCCGGAGGTGAGTTCGAGTGCCGAGACGCAGCTGCATGAACTGGGATTCGACGCTGAACGTGCGCTGCCCGCACTGCAGCGGCTCGCCGAAGCACGGTTGCGTCTGGCGCATCAGGATGAAGCGCGGCGACGCCTGGATCTGTTCGTGCCGAAGCTCATGGCCGCGGCGCTCGACGGCGCTGCATCCGACACCATTGCTGCTGGTGGGGCCGCCATTCCTACTGGTGGCGCCGCTATTCCTACTGGTGGCGCCGCCACGCGCGCACTGCTGTCCGGATTGAACATTGCCGAAGCGGTGCTGCGCCGCAGCGCCTACCTTGCATTGCTCAACGAGAACCCGGGCGCGCTTGAACAGCTCGTGCGGTTGTGTGCGGCAAGCGATGCGATTGCGAGCCGGCTGGCCGCGCGGCCCGCGTTGCTCGATGAGTTGCTCGACACACGCAGCCTGCTGACGATTCCTGACCGGGCGCAGATTGACGGCTGGCTACACGCGCAGCTTGCGCGCGTGCCGCCCGACGATCTCGAGCAACAGATGGACGCGCTGCGCAGCTTCAAGGAAGGCCACGTGCTGCGGGTTGCGGTGTGCGAAGTGTCTGGCGTGCTGCCACTGATGCAGGTATCGGACTCGCTTACGTGGTGCGCTGAGGCGGTGTTGGATGCCAGCCTCGATCTGGCGTGGCGGTTGACCGTTGCGCAGCACGGGCAACCGAGCGGTGGGCACGACTTCCTGATCGTGGGCTACGGCAAGCTGGGCGGATTGGAGTTGGGACCAGGCTCGGATCTGGACCTGCTGTTTCTGCACGACACACCGATGACCGGCAGCACCGATGGCGAACGACCCATACCCAATCCGACGTTCTATGCGCGGCTGTCGCAGCGGTTGATGCACATCCTGACAACGTCAACACAACGCGGCGCGTTGTACGACATCGATACGCGGCTGCGACCGTCGGGCCGTGCCGGCATGATGGTGACGAGCCTGGCGGGTTTTGAAAGCTATCAGCGTGAAGAGGCTTGGACGTACGAGCATCAGGCGCTGGTGCGCGCGCGTCCGATCTGCGGGGCGCGCATGCTGGCGGAACGCTTTCAGGATGTACGGCGCCGGATACTTGCAGTGCCACGCGATGCGGTGCAGCTGTGCGACGAGGTGCTCGCAATGCGCGAGCGCATGCAATCTGCGGCAGGCCAGCTGGGCCAGGAAACGGCCAGCGAGTTGAAGCGCGGTCGCGGCGGCATTGTGGATATCGAGTTCATCGTGCAGTACCTCGTGCTGGCACATGCGGCCGAGCATCCGGCGTTGATGCGTTACACCGATAACGTACGCATTCTTGAATGTGTGGCGCAGGCGGGGCTGTTGAGTAACACCGATGCCAACGGGCTCACCGCGGCGTACCTTGCGCTGCGTGCTGCCGCACATGCGCATGCGCTGGGCGCAGCTGTGCCCGGAAGTGCAAAACTGGAAGTATGGCGCGCCGATGTGCGTGCAATCTGGCAGAGCGTTTTCGGTGCGGCTACAAGCTAGTGCGATCCAACGCAAGACCGATGACGCGATGCGCACACTGCTGATCGCGCCCGCCTGGGTGGGCGACATGGTGATGGCCGAACCGCTGGTGCGGCTGCTGCATGCACAACAGCCGGCAGCCGAGATTCACGTGGCCGCACCTAGGTCCACGCGGCCGCTGGCACTGCGCATGCAGCATGTTGCGGCTACGCATGACTGGCCATTCGCGCACGGTGTGTTCGACCTTGCGCTGCGTTGGCGGCTGGCGCAGAGGCTGCGTGGTCTGCAGTTCGAGCGTGTGCTCGTGCTGCCGAACAGTTGGAAGTCCGCGCTGGTGCCGTTCCTCGCGGGCATCCCGAAGCGCGTCGGGTTTGTTGGCGAGGCGCGCTACGGGCTCCTGAATGATGCGCGGCAGTTGCGTGCCGCCGAATTGCCGATGATGGTGCAGCGCTTTCTTGCGCTCGGCCGGCCGGCCGATGCGCCGACGCCGAGTGCGGCGGTGCCACAACTGCAACCGGATGCCGCGCAGTCCGCGCGCTTGCGCCAGGCCTGTGCGGGTGACGGCACGGCGCGCGTACTGGCGTTGTGCCCAGGCGCGGAGTTCGGTGCGTCCAAGCGCTGGCCCGGCGCGCACTTCGCTGACATTGCCAGCACATTCATTGCGCGCGGTTGGCAGGTATGGCTGTTCGGTGCCGAGAAGGATGTGCAGGTGGGTGCTGAGATCGCCGACAGCATTGCGCAGGCGCGGCGTCACAACCTGGTCAGTCTGATCGGACGCACGTCATTGCTGGATGCGATCGATCTGCTTGCATGCGCCGATGCGGTGGTCAGCAACGACTCGGGCCTGATGCATGTAGCAGCCGCATTGGGCCGCCCGGTGGTGGGCGTGTTCGGTTCAACGTCGGAGCGCTTCACGCCACCGCTGGGCGCGCACACGCGGTCGATCAGTATTCCGCTGCCGTGTCGACCGTGCTTCGAACGCACGTGTCGATTCGGCCATTACGACTGCCTGCAGAAGCTGGCCCCTGCAATCGTGCTGGCCAAGCTGGATCAGCTGCTGGAAGGCGCCTGATGCCCAAAGTGCTGCTGGTCAAGATGTCTTCGCTGGGTGATGTGGTGCATCTGCTGCCGGCGCTGACAGATGCGTGTGCAGCCATTCCAGACCTGCAGTTCGATTGGGTGGTTGAACGCAGCTTCGCACCCATCGCGGCCCTGCATCCCGCGGTGCGCCGTGTGCTGCCCATCGAGTTGCGTAAATGGCGGCACGCGCCGTTGCAGGCGCGCACTGCATTCGTTGCGTTTCTCGAAGCGTTGCAGTCTGAACGCTACGATCTGGTGCTGGATGCACAGGGGCTGATCAAGAGCGCGATTGTGAGCACGCTGGCGCATGGTCCTCGAACGGGCTTCAGCTTTGTGTCGGCGCGTGAACCGATTGCGAGTGCTGTGTACACGCGTCGTGTGCGCATCCCGCGTGACCTGCACGCGATTGAGCGGCTGCGGCAGTTGATGGCCTCGGCACTAGGCTATCCAATGCCAGGTGAGTCGGTGGACTTTGGCGTTACCGCGCGACCCGCGCGACCAACGCGGGCACCGGCACGCTATCTGTTGTTTCTGCACGGCACCACCTGGTCGAGCAAGCAATGGCCCGCGCATTTCTGGCGGGCGCTGTGTCAACGCGCCACGGCGGCCGGTTGGTCGGTACGTCTGGCGTTCGCATCAGCCGACGAGCAGGCAAGGGCGCAACGAATAGCGCAGCACCTGGAACACGTGGACCTCTTGCCACCCACTGCACTGCTCGATCTGCTGCCATGGATTGCGCATGCCGGCGGCGTGGTGTCGGTGGACACGGGGCTCGGGCACGTTGCGGCGGCATTCGCAGTCCCCACTGTCATGCTGTTTGGCCCCACCGATGCACAGCTCACGGGCGGTCGCGGCGCACGCACCGTGAGTGTCTGCGCAGCGTTTGCCTGCGCACCTTGTCTGGATCGACGCTGCCGCTATGTGGGCCCGGCAGTGCCGGACGACAACGGTATTGCTGTTGCACCGCCGTGCTTCGCATCGGTGCCACCGGAGCACGTGTGGTCGGCGCTCAACGAAGTCATGCAGCGATGAAGCAGCATGTTCCTGCGTGCGACATGTTCCTGCGTGCCGATATAGCCGCTGCATGGCATGGCCAGGATCCGCTGGCGGCGGCATTCGCACTTACGGGTGACGTGCTGCGTGAGATGCCGGGGCGCCGCACGCTGCGTGTGCAGATCGCCGGGCGCACATACATCGCCAAGTTGCACAGCGGCGTCGGTTATCAGGAGATTGCCAAGAACCTGCTGGTCGGTCGTGCAGCCGTGGTGGGCGCGGAGAATGAGTACACGGCGCTGCTGCGCTTGCAGTCCGCTGACGTACCCAGCATGCAGATCGCTGCATTCGGCAGTGCTGACGGCGCGGCCGCGCGTCGACGCTCGTTCATTCTGCTGGACTACATCAAGCACGAGCAGACGCTTGAAGACGTTGCACGCACCTGGCGAACGCAGCCTCCGACAGCCGCGAGTCGACGCAAGCTTGTGCTGGCTGTCGCCCGGATCGCGCGGGCGATGCATGGCGCAGGCGTGAACCATAGAGATTTCTATCTGTGTCACTTCCTGTGCGCGGCTGAAGGTGAGCTGCGGCTGATCGACCTGCATCGCGCCGGCTGTGGCACGCAGGTCGCGCCGCGTTGGCGATTGAAGGATCTGGCTTCGCTGTACTTTTCGGCGATGGATGCCGGGCTGTCGGAACGCGATCGGTTGCGCTTCATGCGTTGCTATCTCGGTGGTCGGCTACCGCGCGGCAGCTCGGCCTGGGCAATGTGGCGCAAGGTCGAAGCGAAGGCTGCCTGGTTGTATCGCAAGGGGCAGAGGCTTGGCATCGTTGGCTGACGTTGGCGCGACAGCGCAGATGCTTGACGCCCACGCGTTGCGTGCTTGCGGCAGAAATGTGCCACCGCATTTTCAGCTCGCGCTGCCCGCGGCGCTGTCCGTGTCGCTGGGCGAGCGCGTTGTTGGTCCACTGCAATGCGAGCAGATATTGCGTTGTCTGCCCGGCAGGCGATTGGTGTTTCTTGCCCGTTCGACCGATGGTCGGCGGCTGGTTGCCAAGTTGCATCTGCATCGTGCAGCGCGGGCCATGCAGGCGGAGCGCACCGGCCTCTCCTGCCTGCGGGATGCAGCGTTTGCAGTGCCGCAGCTGCTCGCGGAAGCGATGCTCGATGACGATGCGGGCCTGCAGCTGACCGAGTACATCGAGCATGCCGAGACGCTGGCAGCGTATTGGCCCCGTGCCACGGCGGCGCAGCGTGGGCAGTGTTTCGCGGTGCTGGCTGCAGGCTTTGCGCGCATGCACGGCGCGGGTGCGCATCATGCGGACCCGCACCTTGACAATTTTCTGCAGGCAGACCAGCTGTATGCGATCGATGGTGGCGCGGTGCGTTCCGGTACACGTGCGTTGACGCAAGTGCAGCGCCTGCGTGCGCTGGCCAATCTGCATGGGCAGTGCCCGCCGCAGGACGATCTGCTTCTAGATGCGACGCTTGCTGCGTACCATGCTGCTGGCGGCCCAATGCTGCACCGCGCAGCACTGCAGCGCGAGATCGACGGTGTGCGTGCAAAGCATGTACGCACGACACTGCGCAAGACGTTGCGCGACTGCTCCGAGTTCGCCGTGCAGCGCACGCACAGCACGTTCGTGGTGTGTCGACGTGAGGCACTTGCGTCGATGCAGCAGTTGATTGCGAATTCTGATGAGTGCATTGCAGAGGGTGAGCTGCTGAAGTCCGGCAACACCGCTACCGTTGCACGGGTCATGGATCAAGCCTCCGTCAGCAGGATTGCCAAGCGCTACAACATGAAGAGCGTCTGGCATCGCATCACGCGGCTGTTCCGTCGCACGCGCGCTGAGCGCACATGGCTGGCAGCGCATCGGCTGGACTTGCTGGGCCTGCGCACTGCACAGCCCATTGCGATGCGGCTGGAGTTGATCGGGCCGCTGCGAGCGCGAGCGCATCTATGGATGGAAGATATTCATGGCTCGACCTTGGCCGCGCAGCTTCAGGCGGGCGCCGGCCACGACAGCGCGCTGTGTGAACGCGTTGTGCAGGTGATTGCGCGTCTGCATGCGGCGGGGCTGGTGCATGGTGATCTGAAGGCCAGCAACATCCTGATCACTGAGTCCGAGGTGGTGCTCATCGACCTCGATGCACTTGTGGCACTGCCGGCGGGCGTGCGGCGGGATCGGCGCCAGGATCGCGAGCGGACGCGCTTTCTGGAGAATCTTGCGCCGGGCGTGCAGCGCGACGCATGGCGTGCAGCGTTGCTCGACGCGTGTGCCGCGGCGCAATCGCCGCAATGCATGGAACACGTGCAGTGAACGCACGTGTCGCGAACAAGCTGTTGAGGCGATGCGCGTGAGCATCATTCTGGGATTGTCCGGGGCACTTGGCCACGATGCTTCGGCGGCATTGCTGGTCGATGGCGTCACCATCGCGGCAGCCGAGGAAGAGCGCTTCACGCGTGACAAGCACGCAAAGGGGATGCTGCCGCTAGCCGCGGCGCGGTTCTGTCTGGAACACGCAGGTCTTCGCGGGCAGGACGTGCAGTGCGTTGCGTTTCCCTATGCCGCCGTGTCGCTGCGTGAAGCCGCGCGTTGGCGTTATGCCTTGCGGCACTGGTACGCGCCGGACCGGGCGCTGGATGCGTTGTTCAATGGCAATCGCCGCTTCCGTCGCTTGCGTGCGCGTGTACGCAACCTGTGCACGGAGCTTGGCATCGACTGGACGCGGGTGCGTTTCGAGGCTGTGCCGCATCACCTTGCACATGCATCAAGTGCTTATCACCTGAGCGGTTACGCGGGACAAACGGCAATTCTCTGTGTGGATGGAAAAGGTGAGTACGCAACGACCTGGTTCGGCTGGGGCGACGCGGGCCAGATGCACTGCATCCGGCAGTTCTACGATCCGGACTCACTGGCGGGTGTGTACGGCGCCATCACCCAGTACCTGGGTTTCGAGATGCTCGATGGTGAGTACAAGGTGATGGGCATGGCGCCCTATGGCGATGCGGGACGTTTCGACTTCTCACGTCTGATGCAGGTGCACGATGGCGCGCTGCACGTAGACACCAGGCTGGTGAACACGGTGGGCGTGCGCCGTTACAAGGAGAACGGCGTGGGCTTCTATTTCTCGCCTGCATTGGTGCGCTGGCTGGGCCATCGGCGACAGGGCGATGCCGCAGATGAACCCTACATCCACTACGCAGCGGCGATGCAGAAGCTGTACGAGGATCGCTGCCTTGCGTTGATCGAGCACCACTTGCGGCCAGTGCTCAAAGCCGGCAATGGCAAGCTGGTGTTTGCCGGCGGTGGTGCGCTGAATGTGAAGCTGAATCAGCGCATTGTGCAGCTGCCCTATGTTCGCGAGCTCTTTGTGCAGCCTGCGGCCGGTGATGCCGGTACGGCGCTGGGCGCCGCGACATACGTTGCGGCGCGCGCGGGCACGCAGGTGCAACCGATGCAGCACGTCTATCTCGGCCCCACATACAGCCGCGCGGCGTGCGAACAGGCGCTGGCGCAGCGTGCGGAGACGGTGCACTGGCGGACGATGCAAGACCCGGCGGCGCGCGTTGCCGATCTGCTGGTGAAGGGGCATCCGGTTGCCTGGTTTCAGGGGCGTATGGAGTTCGGGCCGCGTGCATTGGGTGGGCGCAGCATTCTTGGTTGCCCCAGCGTGCGCGGCGTGGCCGACACCATCAACGCGCAGATCAAATTTCGCGAACGCTGGCGACCCTTCTGTCCCAGCATGCTGGCGTCGGCAGCGCAGGAGATGGTCGGCGGAACACAACCTGCGCCCTACATGACGATTACGTTTGCGTTGGCGCCGGTGTGGCGGCGGCGTTTGCCTGAGGTCGTGCACGAAGATGGCACCGCGCGCATTCAGGTTGTCGATGCCGCAACGAACCCGCGTTATCACCAGCTGCTGTGTGAGCTGGAGCAGCGTACCGGCTATGGCGTGGTGTTGAACACGTCGCTCAATCGGCGTGGCGAACCGATGGTGTGTTCACCGGCGGATGCACTGAACATGTTCTTCGCTTCTGATCTGCAGTTCCTGGCACTGGAAGATCTGCTGGTGACCAAGACTGCGCACGATCTGGATGCGTGAGGCGCGCGTCTCGGACGCTGACGACTCAGTAGGGTCGAGCCTCGCCCACCGGTCGTGTCTTGAAGCGCCGATGCAACCACAGGTATTGCTCGGGCGCGACGCGGATCTGTGACTCGATCATTGCGTTGACCAGGCTCGCGTCATGCACGGCATCGCCGGTTGGAAACGCCGCCGGCAACGGCTGGATGTGCAGTTCCCAGCGCCAGGGCGATTCACTGCGGAAATGACTGAAGAACAGCACGCGCGCATTGCCTGCTGTGGCGAATCGCGCAGCGGCAGTGAGGCTGGCGGCTGGCACGCCGAAGAACGGTGCAAAGACAGAGTGCTTGCGGCCGAAGTCCTGATCGACGGCGTACCACAGCACGTGGCCGTCGCGCAGGCGGCGCAGTGCCGTGCGAACATCGCCACGTTCCAACACGCCGCCATACAGCCGCGCCCGGCCGCGGCGCATCAACGCTTCAATTGCCGGGTTCTTGTTGTAGCGGTACATCACGTCCAGGCTCAGCTGCTCGGCGAGCAGCGCGCCGGCGATGTCGAGCGTCGAGAAGTGCGCGCCCAGCAACAGCACACCGTGGCCGGCGGCTTGCGCTTCGGCGATCAGCTCGAGCCCGTTGATCCGGGCGCGTGCGCGAAGTTGCTTGACGGGCCCAAGCCAGGCCATGGCAGTTTCGATCAGAGCGATGCCGGTGGAGCGAAACACGCGCTTACGCAGTGCGTGTCGCTGCTGCTCGTCAAGCTCAGGAAAACAGAGCCGCAGATTGACGTCGGTAATGTGCGCGCGCCGCTGCGCAAGCCGGTGACCCAGCCAGCCGACACAGATGCCGATGCGCATCAGCACCGGCAACGGCAGGCGCACCACACACCAGGCGATGCCGACCAGCAGCCAGATTGGCAGTGCGCTCGGATTGAAGCGGGACCAGGACATGTGCGACGCAGTGATGGGCTCGTGCGCACTTTCAACGTCTGTGGCCCGGTGCGCAATGTGCAGCGCCCTTGTAGAGGCGGTGTACTCAAGCGAGCCCGATTGCGCAGGTCATGGCGCATGACCTTGCTGCTAGCATCGCGCCATGTTCAACGTAGCGGCCCCGCATGAAGCTCAGCGTTCCGCGTTTCGATGGTCACACCGTGCTGGTCGTGGGCGATGTGATGCTCGATCGCTATTGGCATGGCGACAACGTCCGCATGTCGCCGGAGGCACCTGTGCCCGTAGTGCAGGTGGATGCGCGGGAGGATCGGCCCGGTGGCGCAGCGAATGTCGCGCTCAATGTGGTCGCGTTGGGCGCGGGCTGTGTGCTCATCGGCGCGGTGGGCGACGATGACGCGGGCCGCATTCTGCGCGCGAAGCTCGAAGCGGCGGGTGTGCAGGTGGACTTCCTGACCGTGCCGGGTTGGTCGACCATCACCAAGCTGCGTGTGTTCAGTCGTCAGCAGCAGCTGCTGCGCCTCGACTTCGAATCGCCGTTGCCTGAACTGCACGCCGCTGAGCTGCTGGCCCGCGTGCAGCGCTGGATGGGCAACGTCGATGCGGTGGTGCTGGAAGACTACGACAAGGGTGTGCTGGCCAATCCGGAAGACGTCATCGCTGCGTTGCGCGATCAGCGCGTGCCGGTGATCGTCGATCCCAAGTTCAAGCCGTTGGCGCGTTATCGCGGCGCCACGGTGATCAAACCGAACCTGATTGAGTTCGAACGCCACGTGGGCGTGGTGGGTAGCGATGCCGACTTCGAGCTTCGGGCGCGCGAGCTGATGCAGGCACAGGCCGTGCCCGCATTGGTCATCACGCGCGGCGCGGCAGGCATGACGGTGCTCGAGGCGCATCGAGCCAGCGTGCATCTGCCGGCGCGGCAGGTGGCGGTGTTCGATGCGATTGGTGCGGGCGACACGGTGGCTGCCACGTTGGCGGTGGCGATGGCGGCCGGGTCCACGGTTGCCGGTGCCGCGGCGCTGGCAAACGTTGCTGCCGGTCTTGCGGTCAGCCGCCCGGGCACGGTGGCTGTGTCAGCACCGGAACTGCTGCAGGCTGTTGCGCATGAAGAGCGTGGCGCGCGCGGCGTGCTCAACGTGGCGCAGCTGGAACGTGCGGTTGCGGCAGCACGCGCAACCGGCGAGCGCATGGTGTTGACCAACGGATGCTTTGACATTCTGCACGCCGGGCATGTGGGCTATCTCGAAGAAGCACGAAAGCTGGGCGATCGGCTGATTGTCGCGGTGAATGCCGACGCTTCTGTCAGCCGGCTCAAAGGCGCAGGACGACCCATCAACCCATTGCCGCAACGCATGGCGGTGCTGGCGGCATTGTCGGCCGTCGATTGGGTGGTGTCGTTCACTGAAGACACACCAGAAGAACTGTTGTTGCGCGTGCGACCGGACATCCTCGTGAAGGGCGGTGACTATCAGCTCGACGAAGTTGTTGGCGCAGCGCTGGTGCGCGCGTGGGGCGGTGAGGTGCGTGTGTTGTCGTTGCTGGAGAACTTCTCGACCACGGCGATTCTGGCGCGTGTGAGTGGCAGTGGTGGCGCAGGCGAATCGGAGACCTGACTAACCCAACAGCGCAGCGTTGGCGCGCAGATGTTGTGGATTCACTGTACCAACCACCACGCTGCTGATGCCGGGCAGTGTGCGCAGCCAGCTGAAGTGTTCAGTCAGTGCGGGCCCGGCTAGAAAACCGCTATCCAGCGCCTTCTTCACCAGCACGCCACGCTGTTCGCGGTGCGCGGCCGCCACCACGGTGGTTTCGGCATGATCCTGTGGCGCGAGACTCACCATCACGGTGTCGCAATGGCGTAGCGCGGCGAGGCCGCCCGCCAGTGTCTTGCAGGAGAACGCCACGCTGCGGATGTGGCCCTGCGCCTGCAGCAATCGCAGCGTGGCCACGCAGTCGCTGTGTTCGAGAATCTCGATGTCGTTGCCATCGGAATGCACTGAAACGATGTCGATGTAGTCGGTGCGCAGGCGGGTCAGGCTGCGCTCTACGCTGGCGCGCACGCTTGCAGCGGAGAAGTCGAACCGCGAACCCTGTTCGTCGAACTGCTCGCCAACCTTGGTGGCCAGCACCCAGGTGTCGCGGTTGCCGGGCAGCAGTGCACCAATGCGCGCTTCGCTGCTGCCATAGGCGGGCGCAGTGTCGATGAGGTTGATGCCGAGTGTGTGCGCCTCGGCCAGCAGACGGCGCAACTCGACGTCGCTGGGCAAGGCGAATGCAGTTGGGTTGCGCAGACCAGTGTTGCGGCCGAATTTGACTGCGCCGAGCCCGAGCAGCGACACGCGGATACCGGTTTGCCCCAACGCTCTCAGTTCCAAGTCAGCTGCTCCCAGGCAGGAGCGGACAGCGCGGGGCGTGGGCATTGCGCCAGGCTGTCCATGTCGGCATCTGCGCGTGGGCGCAGTTGCTGTGCCTGGATCAGCGCGATGACGCGATCAGCCAGGTCCGGCGCCAAGGTCAGTTTGGTTGGCCAGCAGGTGAACACGCCGTTGTCGTAATGCACATACGCGTGATCCGGTCGGGTGCCGGTGGGGGTGTGTGGCTCCGCGCGTTCGATCAACGCGGTGGCGAACTGCAGATTGGCGGTGGGCAGCCAGGGCACGCAGGCAGCGAGTTCCGCGCGCGCGAATTCGATCTGTTGTTGCCGGGTGCGGTGCACGCCCTGGGTCGCAAGCGCGCCGCCCAACGACCACACGCTGCCGCGGCTGTGCGGGTGTGTGGTTCCAGTGGGTGTAGTGCCTGCGTGTGTGGTGCCGGCGTGTGTAGTAATGGTCAGACGTGGTTCGTTGCTGCGCACGCCCGACAGGCAGTGTGCGAATGCACTGGGCATGTCCGCCCGCTGTGCGTCGTTGTGCTCGTTCGGTGCCCTGCGCAACCACACCTGATGCAGGGGCCGCAGTTGCATGGCAGGCGCTGCACGTTGCGCCAGGTTCAGCAGCTCCGCATTGCCGGCGCCTGCACAAAGCAGCAGGCGTTGCGCGTCCACTTCAACATCCACGTCAATGTTGTGCCCGGCGCGACGCAGCAGGTCCGGTGGTAGCTGCATGTGGAGTTGCAGTTGTACGTGTGTCGCAGCGGCGCGAATGCCGTACACATGCGCGTGCAGAAGACGCGCTGCTGCCTGGTTGTGGCGCGGGTGCTGTGCACCGACGTTCGCACCGCTGATGCTGTCGGTATCGGCGAGGCGCTGCAGCAGCGCGTGCGTATCGATGACGAAGTCGTCCAGGCGATACACCGGACCGCTGAACCCCGGTTCGGCCAACCAGCCGGGATAGTCGTGCGCCTGCAATCGCAGGGCGCGCCCCTGCAGGCTGCGGCTGGCGAGAAAGCTGACAAGTCGATCAGCAAGACCTGCGGTTGCAAACAGATAGTAGGCATCGCTGAGTGCGGGCAGGCCCTGCAGCCCACTGGGCCCGTGTTGCAGCGTGGGTCCGCGCGCGTCTGCAAGCAGTGCTCGCCAGCGCGCGGGCATTGCCGCAGCGGACTCGGATGCCTCGTTGAGCTTTGCGTTCAGCGCGTACTTCAGCCCGCCGTGCACGATGCCTTGCGACGCCAGGGTCTGGCCGCTGCCCAGCGCGTTCGACTCGATGAGCACACAGCTGAACCCGTGCTGCCGCAGCGCTGCATGCATCCACAAGCCGGCGATCCCACCACCAACGATCGCAAAGTCGACACGGGCACGCGTCATGGAGTGAGTATCAATAGTTCGGTATAGGTGGGCGCTGCGGCAGTATATCGACGGCTGCTGCTGCCGGTTGTCCTGCCCACATGTCGAACGCTCGCGTACCCGAACCCGAAGCGCACAAAGATGCTGCCGCTACGCAGTCCGGCGCGTCTTCAGGCACGGCTGAAGGCGTGCAGTCGGGTGTGCCGATGGGTCCGCAGCTGAGTCCGCAGATCGGCCCGCAGCTGGGTCCACAGTTGGGGCTGCCGCGCGCACTCATGTGGCGATGGCTCTATCAGGTGTTGCTCTTGTTGCTGATGCCCTTCGTGTGGCTGCGTCTGGCCTGGCGTGCGCTGCGGATTCCCGCGCTGCGCACGCGTTGGCCCGAACGCCGGGGCGTGCTGGCGCAGACGATTGCACCCGGCGGGATCTGGTTGCACGCGGTGTCGGCGGGCGAGGTCATTGCGGCAGCGCCGCTGATTCGCGCGTTGCGCGAGCGGCATCCCGCTTGGCCGCTGCTTGTCACCACCACCACGCACACCGGCAGCGAACGCGCGCACGCGCTGCTCGGCGATGCAGTGCAGCATGCCTATGCGCCATACGACACTGCGGCGGCAGTGCGGCGATTTCTATCATCGGCACAACCCCGCATTGCGGTGCTCTTCGAGACGGAGCTGTGGCCAAACACAATCGAAGCCTGCCATCAGCGCGGCATTCGAACGCTATTGGTCAACGGTCGCCTGTCTGCTCGGTCGGCGCGTCGCTACGCGCGGCTCGGCACATTCACCACGCGCATGCTGTGTCAGCTGGATGTGGTTGCCTGCCAGGATGCGGCCCACGCGGCGCGCTTTGCGCAGCTCGGCGCGCCGCGCGCGTGTATTCAGGTCCTGGGCAATCTGAAGTTCGATCTGCAGATTGATCCGGCGCTGCAAACAGCAGGCGCGGCGTTGCGGCTCCAGCCGCCCTTTGCAGGTCGACCCGTGTGGATTGCGGCCAGCACCCATGCGGGCGAAGAAGCCGTCGTGCTGGCAGCGCATCAGCAGGTTTGCATGCGGTTTCCGCAGGCGTTGCTGGTGTTGGTACCGCGGCACCCTGAACGCGGCGATGAAGTTGAACATTTGTGTGCAGGCTGGAACGTTGTGCGACGAAGTCGTGGCGCGCTGCCGGTCGGCGATGCGCAGCGCACTGATCCACAGCGCGGTGCCGCGCGCGAGGTGGACATCGTGCTGTGCGATCGAATGGGCGAACTGCTGTTGCTCTACTGCACAGCGCAGGTCGCGTTTGTCGGCGGCAGTCTGGTCGATGTCGGCGGCCACAATCTGATCGAGCCGGCCGCGCTGGGCGTTCCATTGCTTGCGGGGGCCAGCGATCGGAACTTTGTCGATGTTGTCGCGCAGCTACGCTCGGTGGGTGCACTGAGAATTGTGTCCGATGCTGACACGCTGGCAGCAGAGGTGTGTGCCGTGCTGGAGGACGCAGCGGCCGCTGTAGTGCGTTCGGCGGCCGGGCGTCAGATTGTGTCGGCCGGCCAAGGTGCGACCGAGCGCGTGCTGCGCTTGTTTGAAGTGTGACGCGCGGCCACCCAAGCGGTGCGCGGCCCGGTTCTGGGCGCTTCTCTTGGCCAGTTCGCGTGCTTGGCCAGTTCGCGTCGCCAGTTCGCGTGGTTAGGGCGTCTCCGCCTGCTCAATTGCGCTTGGCGCCAGCGCTTCCTCGGAGAGTCTCGCGTCGGGTGCTACTTCGACGTCCTGGGTTGGACGCGTTGCGGCAGCACCGCTCTCGCGCCGAGCTGCCGGCGGCACACGCTTCGTCGGTTCTGCTGGTGCAGGTGCGGAGTCCGGTGCCGAAACCGGTGGGTTGTCCTGGTACAAGCGATCGATGGGCAATTGCGACACCATCTCCTTGTCGGTCAGGAAGGTATTCAACTCATCGATATCCTGCGGCTGCAAAGAGCCAACGGATTGTTTCAGGCGCAGCAGGTCGGTGACATAGGCGTAGCGGGAGTCGGCATAGGTGAACTGCGCCTGGTACAAGCGCTGTTGCGCCTGCAGCACATCCACGATGTTGCGCGTGCCAACCTCGTAGCCGGTCTGTGTGGCTTCCAGTGCTGCTTTGCTCGACTTGATGGACTTCTCGCCTGCGCGCACGCGGACCACATCGGTGATGACCTGCAGATACAGGTTGCGCGTGTCGCGTGCCACCGTGCGCCGTTGATCTTCCAACTGCTGGCCTGCCTGCTCGGCGCGATACTCGCCTTCGCGCACGCGCGATGACACGAGACCACCCTGGAAGATGGGCACGCGCGCCTCGAGCGAATAGGTGCGCGTGTCGGAATCACCAAACGAACTGGACGAGCCCGTGCGGAACTCGGAGTAGTTCGCCACTGCGTCCAGGGTTGGAAGGTGGGCCGACTTGCGTGCGCGCACATCGCGCTGGGAAGCCAACAGTGTGTCCTGCGCCGAACGAATCTTGTAGCTGCCGGACATGGCCTGCTCTACCCAGGCCTCTTCGTTGCGCGGCTCCGGATAGACAATGGGCAACGCCAGCGCAAGGCGCTCAAGTGACTGGTAGGACTTGCCGGTCAGCGTGCGCAGGTTCTCGAACACGATGTCGTGATCGCCGTCGGCCTGAATGCGGCGGACCACGGCGTTGTCGTACACGGCCTGTGACTCGAGTACGTCAGTGATGGCAACCAGGCCAACTTCGAAGCGCTGTTGCACCTGTTCCAGCTGACGCTTCACCGCTGTCTCTTCCGCCGTTGCGGAATCGAGCTGGTCCTGTGCGCGCAACACATCGAAGTAGGCGGCCGAGACCCGCAGCAGCAGCTCCTGCTCACTGGCATTCAAGTCATTGCGAGCGGCGTCGCGCTGGGCCTGCGCACTGCGCAACGTGAAGTAGTCGGCAGCTGCGAGGAGCGGTTGGCGGAACTCCGCCTGCCACTGAGTCTGATTGAAGAAGCTCTCGAGATCCTGGCCGGGGAACGATGCGCGCAGCGACTCTCGTCGAATGTCCTGGTTGGCACCGCCGACGCTGATCTGCGGCAGCAGTGCAGAGCGACTCTGCGCAACAATTTCGTTACGCGCCAGGAAGCCGGCGCGCGCCGCGCCAATCTTCGGGTCGTTGGTCATCGCGTCGCGCAGGACGTCGCTGAGGTCCGTTGCATGGGCTGCCGCAAATGGGCTGGTGACTGCCAGCACGAACAGTGCCGGGGTGCACAGCGGACGCAGAAATGTTCTTAACGCCAAAGACATGCGCATGGCTGGGGTCCAGGAGGGGAGGCCGAGTCTAACACTGGGAATACGCAGACTGACCCAGTCTCCGTCGCCGCACGAAGTACGGCATGGCAGCTACTCTGATCAGGCAGACATGCCTAGAATCGCCGCCCGGTCGTGCTTCAGACCAGTGGGGTGACGAAGCGACTGCCCGGCCCACGAAGCGGTATGTCAGGGCACTGAAAACTCGACCGTGGATGCTGGCTGGGTGTCTCGATAGTCGTTTGCACGCCCATCCGGTGGACCGCTGAATCGGGTTGGGGCGGCGGCGCCTGGCAACTTTTCAATCTGATCGGACTAATTCACTTTGACGAGACTAGGACATCGCGTGAGGCCACATCGGTACACGGTCAACCTGGGCGCACACATGAGTGAGTGCGATGCCAACTACGAGCGGTTGCTTCGGCTGCTGCCCGACATTGGTGGTCGCCAGGCGTGGACGCTCGACATGTTGCAGCCGGAACAGGCGGGCACTGTTCAGTTGTCGGTCGTTGAGCGATGCCCCTACACCACCACGCTGCGTTGCTCGCAGCGGATCGGCGGCAGCATGGAGTTTGCCGAGCCGAGCATGACGGTGCGCATGTACCACGATGCGCGCACCGCAGAGGTCACGGAGTATCAGAACGAACGCCGCTTCGACCCCATCTACCACTACCCGAACCAGCACATGCGCTTGCCGGACGAGAAGATGCAGATCAACCGCCTGCTGGGCGACCTGCTGATGCTGTGTCAGCCGGCCAACGATGTGCAGACAGAACCGGCGAATCTCTGACGGCGGGTAGCCGTCGACTACGGCTACCATCGCGCGCCTGTGTAAGCGTGCAGAGTGTCAGCGCGCAGAACCTGCTTCAAGCGCTGACGAAATGGCTGTTGGGGAACCATGGCGAAAGAGTATTCCGCAGAGTCGATTCAGGTACTGACGGGCCTTGAGCCCGTGCGCAAGCGGCCGGGCATGTACACCGATACATCGCGGCCCAACCATCTGGTGCAGGAGGTTGTGGACAACAGCGTCGATGAGGCGCTGGCAGGTTTCGCGCGGCGTATCGACGTTGTGCTTCGCGCGGATGGCAGCATCGAAGTGGCGGATGATGGCCGTGGCATGCCGGTGGACGTGCATTCCGAACACGGTGTGTCAGGCGTCGAGCTGATCCTGACCCGCCTGCATGCCGGCGGAAAGTTCAACCATGACCAATACGGATTCGCAGGCGGCCTGCATGGTGTCGGCGTGTCGGTGGTGAATGCACTGTCGGCCTGGTTGGAAGTCGAGGTTCAGCGCAACGGCCAGCTTTACTCAATGCGCTTCGAGCAAGGCGAAAAAACGTCCGAGCTGAAGGTGATCGGTACCGTTGCGCGGCGCACGACGGGCACGCGCGTTCGCTTCCTGCCCGAAGCCAGTTACTTCGACTCGCCGCGCATCGGCTTGAAATCGCTGGAGCATCTGCTGCGCGCCAAGGCCGTGTTGTGTCCTGGCCTGACTGTGACGTTGACCAACGAGCTGCTGGCGGAACGCGCGAACGACAACAGCGAGGCGCAGAGCTGGTGCTACGAGGATGGGCTGGGTGGCTATCTGGCAAGCGCACTCGGCGACCTGCTGACCGTGCCGGACGTGCCGTTTGTGCATTCGACGAAGACCGCAACTGAAGCTGCTGACTGGGCGCTCGTGTGGTTGCCGGACGGCGGAGAGCTGGTCGCCGAGAGCTATGTGAACCTGATTCCCACTGCGCAGGGCGGCACCCATGTTGCGGGATTGCGTGGCGGGCTCACCGATGCAATGCGTGAGTTCTGCGAGTTCCGCAATCTGCTTCCCAGAGGCTTGAAGCTGGCACCCGAAGATGTGTGGGGTCATGTCAGCTACGTGTTGTCGGTGAAGCTGCGCGAACCGCAGTTCAGTGGTCAGACGAAGGAGCGGCTGTCGTCGCGTGAATGCGCCGCTTATGTCAGTGGCGTTGCCAAGGACGCGTTCAGTCTGTTTCTCAATCAACACACGGGCGATGCCGAGAAGATTGCCGAAATCGTCATCGCGGCTGCGCAGCGTCGGGCCAACGAGAGCCGTAAGGTTGCGCGCAAGAAGGTCACCACCGGCCCGGCGTTGCCTGGCAAGCTGGCCGATTGTTCCGGGAGCGACATCGAACGCTCGGAATTGTTTCTCGTGGAAGGTGACTCTGCGGGCGGTTCGGCCAAGCAGGCGCGCGATCGCGAGTTTCAAGCGGTCATGCCGTTGCGCGGCAAGATTCTCAATACCTGGGAAGTGGCAAGCGACGATGTGCTGGCGTCGCAGGAAGTGCACGACATCGTCGTGGCGCTGGGCGTCGATCAAGGCAGTACCGACCTGTCGCGCCTGCGCTACGGCAAGGTCTGCATTCTGGCCGACGCCGACTCGGACGGCCTGCACATTGCCACGCTGTTGTGTGCGCTGTTCCTGCGGCACTTTCCGGCATTGGTAAATGCAGGTCACGTGTTTGTCGCAATGCCGCCGTTGTATCGCATCGATGTGGGCAAGGAAGTGTTCTACGCGCTCGACGAAGCAGAAAAGGCGCAGTTGCTGGCGCGCATTGCTGCGGACAACAAGCGCGGCAAGGTGCAGGTGCAGCGCTTCAAGGGCCTGGGTGAAATGAACCCGTTGCAACTGCGGGAAACGACCATGGCCACCGCAACGCGCAGACTCGTCCAGCTGACCATCGATGAGGCCGCCGCCACCGAAGAGCTGATGGACATGCTGCTGGCCAAGCGCAGGGCCGGCGATAGACGCCAATGGTTAGAGGCAAACGGCAATCGGGCCGAGCTCTGACATGGCCTGTGCAGATGTTTGAGCAGCTGAAGGAAGCACGCGAATGGAACTGATCCAGATGTTCATCGACCTGGTGTTGCACCTGGACCAGCATCTGTTGCAACTGACCCGCGACTACGGCGTATGGGTGTACGGCATTCTGTTCTTCATCATCTTCAGCGAGACGGGCTTTGTCGTAACGCCGTTCCTGCCGGGCGATTCGCTGTTGTTTGTTGCCGGCGCACTGGCCGCCACAGGTAATCTCGATCTCGGCGTTCTGACCGTGGCGCTATTGGTCGCAGCCATTGCCGGCAATCAGGTGAACTTCAGCATTGGTCGGTGGTTGGGGCCGAAGGTTCTGGCAAGCCGGACCGGAGCGCGTTTGCTCAAACCTGAGCATGTCGCGCGCACGCAGGCGTTCTTCGAGCGCCACGGTGGCAAGACGCTGGTGCTGGCGCGCTTTGTGCCGATTGTGCGCACCTACGCACCGTTCATTGCCGGTGTCGGGCGTATGCCGGTGCCGCGTTTCAGCTTGTACAACCTGTTGGGCGCCTTGATCTGGATCGGTTCTTTGGTTGGCGCAGGCTTTCTGTTCGGCAACCTGCCATTCATCAGAGACAACCTGACGGCCGTGGTGCTGGGGATCGTGTTCATTTCTGTGTTGCCCGCGCTGATCGAAGTGATCAGAGCGCGCAGGGCGTGATTGGAGGTTTGAGTTGACGACTGAGGAACCGCGGGCTGACGGCATCGAACGTCTGCCGCTACGGCAGTACACAGAGAAGGCGTACCTGGACTACTCCATGTATGTCATCAACGATCGCGCGCTGCCACACATCAGCGATGGTCTGAAGCCGGTACAGCGTCGCATCATCTATGCGATGTCCGAGCTTGGCTTGGATGCGACGGCGAAGTACATGAAGTCGGCGCGCACCATAGGCGACGTGTTGGGCAAGTTCCACCCGCACGGCGACAGCGCCTGCTATGAAGCCATGGTGCTCATGGCCCAGCCCTTTTCGTTTCGTTATCCGCTCGTCGATGGACAGGGCAACTGGGGCGCGCCGGACGACCCGAAGTCCTTCGCGGCCATGCGTTACACCGAGGCTCGGCTGACGCGGATTGCTGACCTGCTGCTGGCTGAGCTTGGCCAGGGTACGGTCGATGAAGTGCTCAACTACGATGGCACGCAGTCTGAGCCAGCATTGTTGCCGTCGCGGCTGCCCTTTGTGTTGCTCAATGGCAGCACCGGCATTGCAGTGGGCATGGCCACCGACATCCCGCCGCATAACCTGACCGAAGTGGCGCACGCGCTGGTGCATCTGCTGGACCATCCCACCGCCAGCATCGAAGACCTGCTGCAGTTCGTGCAGGGCCCGGACTATCCGACGGATGCCCAGATCATTACCTCACGCGAGGAAATGCTGCAGATCTATCGCGAGGGGCGCGGCAGCGTTCGCGTGCGCGCCAGCTGGCATGTGGAGGACGGCGACATCGTGATCACCGCGCTGCCGCATCAGACCTCGCCGGCAAAGGTGCTCGAGCAGATTGCCGCGCAGATGCAGGACAAGAAGCTGCCGACCGTCGTAGACCTGCGCGATGAGGGCAACCACGAGAACCCCACGCGCCTCGTTGTCGTACCGCGTTCGAGCCGTGTCGAGGCAGACCGGCTCATGAGTCATCTGTTTGCGACCACGGACTTGGAGCGCACGCACCGCGTCAACATCAACGTGCTGGGCCTCGATGGCCGGCCACAGGTGAAGAACCTGTTGACGCTGCTCGGGGAGTGGCTGGAATTCCGGCGGATCACGGTTCGCCGTCGGCTGACCTTTCGGCGCGACCGCATCAATGAACGTCTGCATGTATTGGAAGGCCTGCTGGTGGCCTACCTCAATGTGGACGAAGTGATTCGCATCGTGCGGGAGGCGGAGAAGCCGCGCGACGCACTGATGGCGCGCTTCGCGCTGTCGGAGATTCAGGCGAACGCGATTCTCGATCTGCGCCTGCGTCAGCTTGCTCGGCTGGAAGAGATCCGCATCACGAGTGAACGCGATCAGTTGGGCGTTGAGCTTGCGGAACTCGAGCGCATTCTGTCGTCGCCCGCTCGGCTGAATCGGCTGCTGCGACAGGAGATCGAAGAAGACGCGAAAACTCACGGCGACGCGCGTCGCTCGCTGATTGTCGGTGGGGCCACGATTGCGGCCGCGTACTCGGAAGAAGACCTGATGGGCTCAGAGCCCGTGACCGTGGTGCTGTCGCTCAAGGGCTGGGTGCGCGCCGGCAAAGGGCACGAGATCGACCCCGAAACGCTGTCGTATCGCAGCGGTGACGGTTTCATGATGGCGGCGCGGGGCAAGACGAGTCAGCTGTGTGTGTTCGTCGATTCCAGCGGGCGCAGTTACACGTTACCGCCCAACTCGCTGCCGTCGGCGCGCGGTCAGGGCGAGCCACTTACCGGGCGAGTGAACCCGCCGTCGGGCGCCGAGTTTGCCGGCGTGCTGATGGGCGAAGGCGACGAGCGGTGCGTACTGGCGTCGCGCAACGGCTATGGCTTCGTTGTGTCGTTGGCAGAACTGGTGGCCAAGAATCGCAACGGGAAAGCGGTGCTCACTGCTGACAGTTCGGGTGTGGTGCCGCCGTTTCTCGTGCGCGATCTGCAGGCAGACGAACTGGCCGTGTTTACCAGTCAAGGCCGGCTGCTGGTGTTCCCCGTGCGCGATCTGCCGGAGCTTGCGCGCGGCAAAGGCAACAAGCTGATCGGCATTCCAGCGGCGGACGTCGCGTCGCGCGCTGAGCTGCTGGTTGCCGCAATCCCCTTCGGCCGTACTGACGAGCTGGTGGTGCACGCGGGCCAGCGTTTTCTGCGTCTGAAGGGCAGTGACCTTGATGAGTACCGCGGCGAACGCGCACGTCGTGGACGCCCGCTGCCCAGGGGATTTCAACGCGTGGACAAGGTGTTGTTGCGCTGACCGAATGCTGGTCAGTTGTCAGTCAGCAACCGTTCGGTCTGGCTGGTCAGAAGCGCCGCATGTGACGGCGCGAGGCCGGTGATCTGATAGTGAAATCTGCCTGCATCGTCGTTACCCGGGATCGGCGAGCGGATGGCCATCCAAAGTACGCGCTGGTTGTCGAGCAGGTCTTCGAACACGGAGCGCTCGATCGCAAGCGTGTGATCCTTGGCCGTGGCGCTGAGCAGCAACGTTGCAGACAGCGCTTCATCGAGCTCGTCGAGCAGCTCTGATTCGCGGCTCGATGTGGTGGGCTGTGCCAGCCGTGTCAGGCCAGCACGAAGCCCAAGCGGCTTCTGCTGCTGCAGCGCTCGTGCGTCGTTCAACTGGGCGGTCAGGCGGAGCGCAAGCAGCGCAGCGCAGATGCCGCTGAACGCGTGGTCGTCGCCCTCGATGCTGTCGAGCAGCGCAAAGAGCCCCGTGCCGTGCAGGCGGTACACGCGGCCCTTGTAGAGCCCCAGCACGCGCTGCATGCGTTCAAAGCAAACCATGTAGGCCGCGTCGCGGTCTGTGGGTGCAAGGGAACCCTGATTGAACAGGTTCAACACCAGCAGGTAGGGCGGCGCGCTGTTGTCCGTTGCGCTGCTGTCCGACGCGGAAGACGGTGCCGCCGCGGGCGCAGGATCCGGGGCAAGCAGCATGGCCAGCGCCTGTACCTGTTGCAGCGCGGAAGAAGACTCAGGCAGACCTGCACTGGGCTGTGCGCTGCCTGAATTGGCCGTCGTCGGGCCGAAGCCCGTGGACTGTCGCCGCGCGGCTGCAGTCGTCAACCACGTGGCAGTTGTCAGTCGCGTGGCAGTTGTCAGTCGCGTGGCAGTTGTCAGTCGCGTGGCGATGGCCCGAAGTTCGCCGTCGAATCGGCTGCCGATACGCGCGCCCACCCATGCAGCGAGGAGCGCGCCGACCAGTGCCGCCAGCCAGACCAGGCCTCCGCCGTGCGGCGCCAACGCCTCCGGGTCGACCACTACGCGGACGTAGCCGACGCGCTGCGCCTCGAAACTGATGTCATGCGTGAACACCGTGTTTTCCTGCGCATCCTTGGTGGCTTCGACAGGTACACGGCCGCCTGTGCTGATCAGGCGATTGTCCAGGGTGTAGATGGCCGTGTTGACGATGGCAGCGTCATCGGCGAGATGGGTGGTGATGACGTTGAGGTCTATGCGGTCGTGGGTGACCACCGGCGTTGCAGCCAGCGCGGCAAGCTGAGCTGTGATGGTGTTGCCATAGCGTGCGACGCTTGCCTGCCCGAGGCGGTGTTGCACCACGAGGCTGGCAGGTACCATGAGCGCAATTGCGATGCCTGCCGCAAGTAATCCGTGCAGCGCGCCTTGTGCGCGTAGTGACCAGTTGGAGACGCGTGCGGGCATCGAATAGAAGTTTTGTGTTTCGTCGATACTAACCGAAGGGCTTCCGTGGCCGGGCCGATTATTCTGCTCAAACTCAGCGGGCGTGATCAGAGCGATGCGACCGTGGCGCTGCTGCGGCTATTGGATCAGTTCGGAGCTCGCGTTCTCGATGTTGGCCGCGCCGAAATCCACGGTGAGTCATCGCTTGGCATGCTGTTGCAGTTACCGGATACGGGTAGTGCAATGGCGTTGTCGAACGCAGCCACGACCCTGTTGGGGCGCGTAGAGAACACCAGTCTCTCGCTTTCCGAGTTAACGCCTGAGCAGTATCTCGAATGGGCCTCGGGTCAGGGGCAGCCGCGCTACATCGTGACATTGTTGGCGCGGCAGCTGTTTGCGCGGCAACTGTTGCGGATCACGGAGGTCGTGCAGTCGCACGGCTTGGCTGTTCGACGAATCACGCGCCTCTCCGGCCGGCCCCAGCTCGATGAAGCAGCAGGCGATGCGTCCGCGAGCCATGAGCAGGCAATTGTCGAATTCGAGCTCCGTGCGCCGTCGGTCCGTGCACTCGACATGGCGGGCGCCGCTGTTGGCGCGGCGAGGGATCAAGGCGTGGACCAGCAGGCACTTCGACGTGCGCTGCTCGATACCTTGCGTCCGCTCGACGTCGACGTTTCCGTGCAGATGGACGACGCCGATCGGCGTAATCGCAGACTGGTGGCCTTCGATATGGATTCCACGTTGATCCAGGGCGAGGTCATCGATGAACTCGCGAGCGCCTATGGCGTTGGCGACCAGGTGGCGGGCATCACGGCAGCCGCAATGCGTGGCGAACTCGACTTCGGCGCAAGTTTTTCGCGCCGCGTGGCGCTGCTTGCGGGTGCAGATGCCAGCTTGCTGGACGGCGTCGTGCGCGCTGTACGGCTCACGGCGGGCGCCGAACGCCTCATCCGGACCTTGAAGCGGCATGGCTATCGCACCGCGATTCTGTCGGGCGGCTTCCAGCAGGTCGGCGACCGGTTGAAGCAGACGCTGGGTATTGATCACGTGTATGCCAATACGCTCGAAGTGGTCGATGGCAAGCTGACCGGTCGCGCGCTCGGCACGGTCGTCGACGGCGCGCGCAAAGCAGCCCTGCTGCGTGAACTTGTCCAACGTGAAGGGTTGCGTATGGCGCAGGCGATCGCGGTGGGTGACGGCGCCAACGATCTGCCGATGCTGAGCATCGCGGGGTTGGGCGTCGCTTTTCGCGCGAAGCCCATCGTGGCTGCCAGCGCCGAGCACGCCATCACGCACTTCGGGCTCGACGCGATCCTGTATCTGATCGGCTTCTCGGAACGCGATCTGCGCGATCCGCAACTGCTGCCGGATCAGGCCTCGCTGGCGAAGTTGTAGTCCATTTCCGTCGCGGGCTCCTGCAGGTACTGGCCCTGGATGTAGTTCGCGCCGCCCTGCCACAGCGCTGCCAGCAAAGCGGCGCTTTCCACCATCGGCACGATCGTCAGCTTGCCGCAGTTCTGCAGCAGGTCGATCAGCCGACCGAGATTTGCGCGCTGCTCCTGATTCGAATGCACTGACCCGATCAGCGAAGCGTCGACCTTGACGAAGTCCACGTTCAACTTGCTGATCAGGTCGCGTGGACTGTGGCCGCCGGTGAAGTGGCTGATGCCGGTGCGGCAATGCAGGTCTGTGAGCGCACGGGTGAAGTCGCCTGCCTGTGTCACGTTGTGCATGATGTCGCGCTCGCTGATCTGCAGTACCAGCGCGTCGGCGGGCAGGCGGGCCGCGCGAATCGCGACGCCCAGCCATTGCGGGAACGAAGTGTCGAACACGCTGGCACTGCTCAGGTTGACCAGCATGCGCGTGTCATTACCGTTCGCGCGGTGTGTCGACAGCAGCTTGATGGCCTGCAGGACCAGCCAACGGTCAACGCGACCACTGACAGCGCTGGGCAGGCTGCCGGGCGCCAGATCCAACCATGCCAGCGGCTCGCCGCCGGTCGGCGAGTCATCGATGCCGCGCGGGATGTACAGGAAGGCTTCGTACAACTCGTCTGCTTCGCCGTGCACGCTGATGATGGGTTGAAACATCAGTGTGAAGCTGTTGGCCTGCAGCGTTTCATCGACCAGCGCGGCCAGCTTCTGTGCGGCGCTCGGACTCAAGGGTTCGCGCGGACGCCTCGCACCTGGAGCGACAGGTGGTTCTTGAGTTGTTGATGGTGCCGCATCGGCCGCTGCTGGGAGCGCTGACTCCGGGTGTTGTGGCTTTGCGCCCACTGATGCGGAGCGATCGAGGCGCCGCAGAAGCTCGTCGACAATGCCCAGATCCGGACTGAGCTCGTCCGCCAACGGCATGACCACGGTGCGCAAGCGGACTTCAAGGGCGCCTCGGCTCTCGTCGGAACAACGAGTGGCAATGTGGCTGGCAATATCCTCCAGTTCCAACTGTGCGTTCTCGAGTTCCAGATTCTCGAGCAGCACCAGGGTGAGATCGTCAGCGACCGCGAGTACACGGTGCGGCGCGGCAAACGCCTCGCACAGCAGCTCGGTCATTCGTCCATTGACGGTCGCGCACAATTCGAGGCCTGCCTGCCCGCGCTTTTGTGCCTGATTTACCCATTGCAGTGCTGCAATGCAGCCGAGCGTGCCGCTTGCCAGCAGGCCGGCGTGGAAGGTTTCTATGCCTTTCCTCAGACGTGCCAGCCGATCATCGTCCTTGTTGGACGCGCCGCCGGGTGTCGAGGTGGAGGTCTGTGTATCTGCAGCATCGGCGTTCGCAATTGTTCGCACTGAAACCTGCCAGCAGGCCTCGCCCTCGTACACGGCGGGCTGCACGGACAGTTCGGCATGAAACTGCTTGCCATCAACGTGCAGACACAGGAGTTGCAGCCGTACGCGCTCCGATCCGGAGACATCGCGCAGGTAGTGCTTGAGCGGTTCCTGTGCTTCTGGTGGCACCAGGTCGAGCATGGTGGCACCGAGGAGTGCGTCCACGTCGGCGTAGCCGAACATGCTGAGATAGTTCGCGTTGGCGAACACGTGCATACCTTCCTGCACATAGGCGACGCCAACATCGGATGTTGCCAGCAGCAGCTGCAGGCGTTGGTCGATCTCGTCTACCGCAAGCTGGGCACGTGTCAATTGGATGCGATTGCGGACGTTCTCCCATTCGCGGCGGAAGACCAGCAACAGCCGCTCACGATCATCGGCGTTCATTGCGTCATGCGCGCCGTCGCGCAGCGCCTGCGTCGTTCGTGAGGCATCGCATTGTGGATCGAGCAGCAGAACCGGGAGCGCGTGGTCGAACTCGCGCACCATCGGTACCGTGTTGGCAAGCGTGCCGAGGGCGCTATCGGCGTGCAGGATCAGCATGTCCCAGGCCTGCTTCTGCAGGGCGGAACGCAGCCCGCGTTCGTCGTCAACGAACTGCGTGCGCAACGTGAATGATGCGTTGCGCAGCGTTGCGATCAGTGCTTCAGCGGCATTTTCGTCCTGCTCCGCAACAAGCAGACGAACAGGCTGAGCGCTGTGTGAAACAGTGTGCGGACGCACGTTCGTCACGTTCAGGATTCCGTGTCGCTGAACAACGGGTCGAAGCCGGAATTGCTTGTGCCGTAGCCTGAGCCTGCGCGCGCGCGCGCTGACGACGGATCTGCCTGTCCGGCTTCGATGTATCGGAACTCGAACTGTGCAAAGGCATCGGTCGATGAGACCAGCTTCGACAGCACTGCTTTTGCGTCGGCGCCCGATTGGTTGATCAGCACGCGCTGACCTTCGGAAAACGAGATGCGCGGCAGCACCAGCATTGCAGCCTGTCGCAGCATGGGTATCGAGGGCAGCAGCAGGCCGCGCATGAACTGTGGCTCTTCGTTCTTGCGGTTGAGCACGCGCGCACCTACCGGTTCAGCAGCGGGTGACAGCAGCTCAAGGCCGACCATGGTGCCGGAGTCCGGCGCATGGCGAATCCAGCGGGCCACGCCCAGCGCCCAGCGCTGCCCTGCGTTCTCGCGGATTGCCAGCAACTCACCTGTTTGCAGATTCGGAGGCGCGGCATCTTTCCAGCGGATGCAATAGCCGCCCGGCGAGGTGTCGACCGTGTTGGTCTCGTAGAACGGATAGGTCGCGAGATCCAGCTCCCGTGCCGGCTCCTCTTCAACCTGCTCGTTGATGAGTTGCAGGTCGTCGAGGTCCGGGTTCTCGGGAATACGTGCGCCGCCGCCAGAGTCGAATGCGTTGGACCAGACGTCGCCCAGGGCCGGGGTCGATCCGAAACCATTGGGACTCGCTTGAAACACGTCATTGCGGTCGGAAAAGCGATTCTTGATCAGGGGCTGGAAGACATGGGCCTTGCGTAGCAGCGACTCAAAGTCATGGCCGTCTGCCAGGTGATAGTGGGCGGCCGAAAAGCCGACGCAGACGTACAACTTGCCCGTTGACGGCAGCCGTGAGAAGGCCCGCTTCGAACGTCGGCCCCAGGCGTTGGCCGCGTGAGCCAGCAGGTCCTGCGACAGACCGCCACCGATCTGCAGGCGATGTGCGTTCTGCTCGCCGCCAATTGCGTGTTGCTCAACCGCCGCGTCCAGCAGATTCACCAGCCGGTCGGTATTCAAGGTCTCGCACAGATCGTGGGACTCGCCGTCGTAGGCTGGACCGTACACCGGCGGGTCGTCCTTGGTCAGATCCACGACGAAACTGCCATTCACCACGCCGTTGGTCACTTCAACGTACTTCGACCAATCGGCGAGCTGGTCGAACAGACCGCTCAGCTGGCGTTGGCGCAACTTGTTCGGGCTGGCAGTCGCGAGAAGCGCGGCGCGCAGGTAGGCCTGGGCAATGGTGAACGGACCCTTGTGTTCGTCGTCGGCGTGCTCATCCAGGCGGACCGACGAAATTCCTGCGCGCTCGCTCACCATCAAAAGCTGATTCAGCTCCAGCCAGGCCTTGGGCAGCGGGTCGGTGTACAGCTGGCAGGCCCGCAGAATCGTCATTATCAGTTCGCCAAGCGTACGAAAAATCGCGATGGGCACCAGCGAACCGACTTCACTTGGCCTGGTGCCGGGCCCGAACGGCACTTTGCTTTGGATCGCCTGCACGACCACAACCTTGTACCCGACCGCCAGTTGGTTCTGCAGCACCTGACACTGGTTCGCATAGCGCCGCATGGTTTCGTTGACCAGCACGGGCTGGTTCAGGAACCACCGCGCCAGGCCAACACAGGTGAAATGGACCGGACCCCGGAGCGCCTCGATCATGGCGAAGCGATCCTCAAGCCCGCATTTCAGCTGGGGAATTTCGACGACGGCACGATATAAATGCTTGGCAACCTCATCAACAGCCGCCATCGGTAGCTCGGAGAGCCACTGATCGAATGCTTCGGGCGTTTCATCGCAGAACGACAACCTTTCCAGTTGCTGTGCGGGCACGCTCAAGCGCAAGGTTGTCTTCGGTGCGGTCATGCAGCGGGTCCTGGTATGCCGGGCGTAGGTTAACTACCGACTGATGAGTATAAGTTAGCTATTGATTGATGCAGTTGCATGACATACCTGAGCAGGGTCGACTCGGCGATCTCGAGGCCGATCAGCGTGCGGATCGACTGCTGGAGGGCGCCAGGTAAAAGGCTCAAGCTGACTATGGCGACCGGCGGGCTGCGCGACACGTACCCTGGATGGGTCACACCCGAAGTCAGCGGGTCAACCCGGCACCGATCAGCCAACTACCACGGTCTTCGAAGTCGACCCCGGAATCTCCCGGACCAGCCGCGGCACCAGATATCCGGGCAGGCGCGCCCGTACTTCATTTATCAATGCGACCGCGTTGCTCCGGCAGACATCGAAGTGCGCAGCACCTGCTACCGGGTCCAGCAGATGCAGGTAGTAGGGTAGGACTGCGCTAGCGATGAGACGTTCGGAGAGCTCGACCAGTGTGTCGGCGCTGTCGTTCACGCCCTTCAGCAGCACGCTCTGATTCAGCAGAACGGCGCCACTGGTGCGGAGCCGAGTCAGCGCTGCGCCAAGCTCAGCGTCGATCTCGGCGGGGTGGTTGATGTGCAGCACGACGACGCTGCGCAGCCGCGTCCCGGTAAGGATTTCCACCAGCGCTTCGGTGACGCGGTCGGGGATCACGACAGGCAGGCGGGTGTGAATACGGACTGTCTTCAGGTGCGGAATGTCGCCGAGACGGCTGATGAGCGTTCGAAGCGTGTTGTCCCGCAGCATCAGCGGGTCGCCGCCCGAAAGGATCACTTCATTAATGGTGGTGTCTGCGCCGAGTGCCGCCAGCACCGCGTCTGGCAGTGCCTGCGCGCCCTGGTTCTCGGTGTAGGGGAAGTGCCTGCGGAAACAGTATCTGCAGTTGACGGCGCAGGAAGTGGCGGCCATGAGCAGGGCCCTGCCTGCGTACTTCTGCAGCAGACCCGGGGCGCGCAGATAGTCCGCCTCTGTCAGCGGATCGGCGCTGAAGCCCGGCAAAGTCGCGCTTTCCTGGCGGGTGGCCAGGACCTGTAGAAGCAGCGGATCAGTTGGGTCTTGATGGCGCATACGCCGCAAAAATGGTTCGGGAACCAATGTGCCGAAGTCCCCGGCATCATCGACCTGAAGCGCAAGCGGATGGTCGCCGAGCCCCAGCCGCTGCAGCAGTGTGCTGCTCGAACGAATTGCCTCGCGCAGTGTTCGTTGCCACGTTTCGGACTGCCTGCGGCGGGTGGCAACGGGTATCATTCGCGGCTTCCTTCGGGCGGTGGTTGCCAATGGCTACGTATTCTACAAGTGAGTTCCGCGCCGGCATGAAGGTCATGTACGAGGGCGACCCTTGTTCGATCCTCGAAAATGAGTTCGTGAAGCCGGGCAAGGGACAAGCGTTCAATCGCGTGAAGTTCCGCAATTTGAAGAATGGCCGGGTATGGGAACGCACCCTTAAGTCTGGCGACAGTCTGGAAGCTGCAGACGTAGTCGAGATGGAAATGGAGTTTCTGTACGCAGATGACCAGTTCTGGCATCTGATGAAAACGGACGGCAGCTTCGAACAGCTTGCCGCACCTGAGAGCGCAATCGCCGGTGCGCGCGAATGGCTGAAGGAACAGAACAACTACACCGTCACGCTGTGGAACGACCAGCCCATTTCGGTGTTGCCACCGAACACGATCGAGCTCGCAGTGGTGGAAACCGACCCGGGCATGCGTGGCGACACTGCAACCGGCGGGACCAAGCCTGCGAAGTTGTCATCAGGCGCGATCGTCAAAGTGCCGCTGTTCATCGAAATCGGCGACGTGTTGAAGGTCGACACCCGTCGCGGCGAATACATCAGCCGCGCCAAAGGCTGATTCACTTCGGGTTCTGAGCCATGTCCGCACCGGACTGGCGACCCAGCGCAAGTCTTGGCGCGCTCCGTGCCCGGGCGGCCTTGCTTGCGTTGACGCGCACGTTCTTCGCGCAACGTGCCGTGCTTGAGGTCGAAACACCTCAGCTCGGCCATACGTCTGTGACTGAACCCGCGATCGAAAGTCTGACGGTGCCGTTCGGTCATACCATGCGTTATCTGCAGACGTCGCCCGAATACGCGATGAAGCGTCTGCTGGCCGCCGGCAGCGGTGACATTTATCAGGTGGCACGGGTGTTTCGTGCGGGTGAGGCGGGTCGCCGCCACAGTCCTGAGTTCACGTTGCTCGAGTGGTACCGCTGCGGATTCGACCTCGCTGCGCTCATCGATGAAACGCTTGAATACATCTGTCATGCGCTGGGGCGTACGCCCGCCGTGCAGGTGTTCCGATATCACGATCTCCTGCGTGCGCGGATCGGCATCGACTTCGTCGCGAATACGGATGCTGAGTTGCGTGTTGCGTTGGCCAGGACGTTGGCGGGAACCCCCCCTGCGGCCCTGCTGCAGTTTGATCGCGCAGCCCTGCTGGACCTTGCGTATGACACTGCGTTGCGGCAGCTGAATGAAGGCATGCTCGTAGTGCGCGACTTTCCGCCAGCAGCGGCGGCGCTGGCGCGGTTGGCGGAAGACGCTGACGGCCGCGTTGTGGCGCAACGCTTCGAAGTGATTGTCGATGGGCTTGAGGTCGCCAACGGCTATTACGAATTGACGGACGCGGCCGAGCAGGCGAATCGATTTGCCGCCGACAATGCGCGTCGACTCGCGGCTGGACAGCCACAAATTGCGCCGGATGCGTTGCTGCTCGCAGCGTTGGCTGCGGGTTTGCCGGATTGCGCGGGTGTTGCCGTGGGCCTCGACCGTCTGCTGATGCTTAAGCTCGGTGCCGGGCACATCGCGGAAGTGCTGAGCTTCGACAGCGCGCGTGCGTGAGGCCGCGGAGCTGCCTGTGATGATGTCGCTGGCGGCGATGACCGACTCAGACGCGATGGTTACTTCGGGCCCGTTGAAGGACGCAGAAACAACGAGCGGGTCAGGCCGACCGCCGCAGGAGTGGCTGACCCATCTGCAGCGGCTGGCCGGTCGCCACGCCCTCAGCAAGTGTGTACTGCCCCTGCGGCAGACAAAGCACCACGGTCGAGCCCAGTTGGAAATGGCCAAGCTCGGCACCGCGTTGGAATGGAATGGGTGCCCGTGACGCAGACCACGATGGCCGCGGACCGTCGTGCCATACGGCACGGATGCCGGCAACGATCAACGCGCCCACCATCACAAGTGCCAGCGGACCGAAGGCCGTCTGCAGCTCGCACACCAGCCGCTCGTTACGTGCGAACAATCCAGGCACGCCTGCTTCGGTGCGTGGATTCACAGAGAACAGTTCACCAGGCACGTAGCGCGCCGCTGTCAGCGTGCACGCTTCTGGCGTGTGCACACGGTGATAGTCCCGCGGCGCCAGATAGATGGTGACGAAGTAGCCGCCGGCGAACTCGCGTGCGTAGTCAGCATTTGCCAGCAGTGTGGCCGCCGAGTAGCGATGTCCCTTTGCCTGTACCAGCGCGCCTGCTTCCAGTTTGCCGTGTTGTCCCAGCCGGCCGTCCGACGGACTGACGATCACATCTGGCGCAGCGGCCACCGTTCGAGCACCGGGCCGGAGGGCGCGAGTAAAGAAGTCATTGAAACTTGTGTAGTCCGACAGCGCGACGCGGTCTGCCTCCAGCATGTTCACGCCATAGGCTTTCGCGAACGCATCGATGGCATAGCGTGCAAACGGTGCCAGCACGCCGCTGTGGGTTGAGCACTCGGCGGCCATGCCAACAAGGCGCGACAACCCGTGCTTGGGCAACACATGCTGCAGAACAATGAAGGGGTCCATGCTACGGGCCGCTCTGCACGGGCGTGTCGGGGCGGTTACCCCACTCAGACCATGAGCCGTCGTAGGCGCGGATATTCATGTCGAGCAGGCGACCGACCAGATACGTCAGGCCGGACCGATGATGCGTCTGACAATGCGTAATGATTTCGCTGTCGCGGCGCAGGCCACGTGCGTTGAGCAGCTCGCGCAGATCGGTGCGCAGGCGCAGCGCGCGATCGGCATCCATCAGCTCCAGCCAATCCAGGTTGATTGCGCCGGGAATTCGCCCGGCCCGCGCAGAGCCGCTGCGCTCGCCGCGGTGCTCCGGCGCAGATCGCGCGTCCCAGATCTGCACATCAGCGTCGCTGTGTCGTTGCAGCAGCTCGTCGATCAACACGCGTGGCCCTGGCTGCGCGTTCAGCGCGACCTGTGTTGGGGACCGCTGCGGCACCTGGGTGCTGAGCGGTGCGCCGACGTCGAGCCACGCGTGCAGGCCGCCGTTCAGATAGCTCCAACGCGTATGACCGATGACTTCAAGCGTCCAGATCAGCCGGCCAGCCCAGCCGCCGCCTTCATCGTCGTAGGCAATGACCCAGGTTTCGGGAGTAAGGCCCAGCTGGCCGAACAACGCAGCAAGCCGATCAGACGCGGGCAGCATGCCGACGGCTGGCCGGGTTCCGGCTACGAGCTGCATCGGTTCTACGTGCAGCGCGCCTTCAATGTGCCCGTTGGCGTAGGTCTGCCCCTGGCAAAGGTCAAGAATGAGCACGTCGCCCCAGCCGCCCTGTGGGCGATTCGCCATCCGGGCGCGCAGATCTTCAGGTTCGAGCAGACGCGGGAATTCGATAGGCATCCGGTTATTCGTCGGTCAGCGGGAGGCGGCGGATTCTGGCAGGCGACGGGTTGTAATGGCACCAGGACGGAAGGCGGGCTGCGATGCGATGGCGTTCGCTATGCTGTTCGGGTCCACCTCCGCAACTTGAGCAGTGCCTCCTCGATCATGGCTTCCGACGCTTCTGCCTCCAACGTGTCCGCCGCCGGTCCGCCAGCAGGTCTCCCTGTGGGTGGGCCTTCGGGCGCCAATCTGGTCTGGATCGATCTGGAGATGACCGGGCTGGACCCGGAGCAGAACGTGATCATTGAGATTGCCAGCATCGTGACCGACGGTGAGTTGAACGTGCTGGCCGAGGGCCCGGTGTTTGCGATCGCGCAGCCCGAGTCCGCGCTGGCTCTGATGGACGACTGGAACACCAGGCATCACAACGCATCGGGGCTGGTTGCGCGTGTACGGGCGAGTACCGTAGACACGGCCGCGGCCGAGCAGCAGACCTTGGCGTTTCTTCAACTGCATTGCCTGCCCGGTAGTTCGCCGCTGTGTGGCAACAGCATTGGTCAGGACCGCCGCTTCCTGTTTCGCTACATGCCGCTGCTGGAGCAGTTTTTCCACTACCGGAGCATTGATGTCAGCACCGTGAAGGAACTGGCGCGGCGATGGCGGCCCGATGTGCTCGCTGGTGTGCGTAAGCAGGCCAAGCACCTGGCGCTGGACGACATCCGCGAGTCGATCGCCGAATTGCAGCATTACCGGCAGACGTTCTTTCGCGGCTAATCGCTTTTGTCAGGAAGAGCCGCTTTTGTCAGGAAGAGCCGCTTTTGTCAGGAAGAGCCGCTTCTGTTATCGAGCGCCCACTCGCAATGTTCGCGGACGAGCGCGGACGCGTTCGCCGCGCGCACCCGCAAGGCGTGGTCTATTGCTTCCGAGGCGGGCGCATTGCCCAGCGCCACTGCGATGTTGCGCTGCCATTGTTCGTAACTCAGACGACGGATGGGCGAACCCACTGAACGCTGCTCAAAGTCCTCCGCGCTCCAGCTGAAGAGTTGCAGCAACGTCACCTGATCCAGGCCATTCTGAGACGCGAATTCACCCAGCGCGGGTCGTTTGGCGAAACGATTCCAGGGGCAGACCAACTGGCAGTCGTCGCAACCGAAGATGCGGTTGCCCATCATGCTGCGCAGTTCCACTGGAATGCTGCCGGTGAATTCGATGGTCAGATAGGAAATGCATCGTCGCGCGTCCAGTTGCCTTGGCCCCACGAATGCCTTGGTGGGGCACACGTCCAGGCACGCTGAACACTTGCCGCAGTGCTCGCGTACGGTCGGCGAATCCAGCGGTAACGGCAGGTCGGTCAGCAGTACGCCAAGGAAGAACCATGAACCGGCGTGGCGATTCAGGATAAGCGTGTTCTTGCCGAACCAGCCCAGCCCTGCGCGTTCCGCCAGTGCCTTTTCCAGTACCGGCGCGCTATCCACGCAGGCGCGAAACCCACCGTGGCCCACGTGGCGGTTGATCTGATTCGCAAGACGCGCGAGCCGAGGTCGCATCACCCGGTGATAGTCACGTCCAAGCGCATAGCGTGACACGTAGGCCTGCTCCGGTGCCTTCAGCACCTGCACAGGGAGTGTGTCGGCGTGCAGATAGTCCATGCGCACCACGACAGCCCGCTGCGCGTTCGCCAGTAGCGACGATGGCCGCGCGCGTAGCGGCAGCTGTGTCGCCAGGTAATCCATCTCACCGTGATGACCCGCGGCAAGCCACTGCTGCAGGTGCTCGAGGTGCGGTGCGAGCTCAAGATCCGTGATGCGGGTTTCGTTGAAGCCAAGCTCGTGACTCCACTGCTCAATACGCTGCCGCAGATCATGCGGGTCGATTCCGGCTGCAGTGGCTGAGGTGGTGGCTGGTGCGACTGGCTCGATCATTGTGGCATCGGAAACTGTTCGGCGGGGTGAGCCTTGGTTGGGCCATGCGAATACGCACGTCGATACGCCGCATCGCAAAGTGCGAACGATATACTCGCGCGCTTGCTTGAAGTGAGTTCTTCCGTTGCCGCAACTGCTTCGCAATGTTGATTCCCCGTTGTTGCTCTCTGCGGCAGCTGTGCGCGCGGTCGAACGCGTGATGATCGACGCACACGGCGTACCCGGCATCGTGTTGATGAAGCGTGCCGGTCGGGCCCTGTTTGAGCGTGTCGTTGCACGTGGCGCGCGAGCCGTGTGTGTATTTTGCGGGTCGGGCAACAACGCAGGTGATGGTTATGTGGTCGCCGGGCTTGCGCACCTTGCGGGGCTGAATGTGCAGGCGTTGCAGGTAGGTGATGCGCGCAAGTTGCCCGCAGATGCGGCGACCGCGTTGGCATGGGCGCGCGCCGCAGGTGTGCCGGTTAACGACTGGGACACAGGCGTCGACAGCGAACAGGCACGCTTCGTTGCGGCGTCCGATGTGATCGTCGATGCGCTTCTGGGCACGGGCTTTGTCGCCCCATTGCGCGCGCAGTACGTCGCGGCGATCGACGCGATCAACCGCGCCTCGGCGAATCGATCTGCCTTGCTGGAGCGTTCGGCCGGCCTCACGGTCATCGCTGCAGATGTCCCATCGGGCTTGCTGGTCGATGCGGGCGCAGCTGCAGAGGCGGTCGTGCGGGCCGATGAAACGGTGACGTTCATTGCGACCAAGCCTGGGCTGCTGACAGGGCGCGGCCCTGAGTTCTGCGGTCAGATCTATCTGGCGGCACTGGCGGTGCCGGATGCGTTGTGCTCGCGCGTCGCTGTTGAAATGGGCGGCGAAGTCGGTGCCGCACTCGGTGCTGCACTCGGTGCAAAGAGCGCGAGCGGAACTGACGAACTGCAGATGCCCAGCGCGTCCGATGTCACGAACCTCGCGCCGATGGCGCGTGTCTTCTGGCGCGCAGAACAGGCAGTTCCGCGCCGCCGCCGCGACGCGCACAAAGGTGATTCGGGGCATGTGCTGGTGTTGGGTGGTGCGCCTGGAATGGGTGGTGCCGTGATGCTGACATCCGAAGCCGCGTTGCGTTGTGGCGCGGGCCTGGTCAGTGTTGGGTGTGCCCTTGAGCATGCGCCAGCGCTGTTGGCCCGGCGCCCTGAAGTGATGGTCAGGGGCATCACGCTCGACTCCCGCACACAGGCAGCCAGCACGCACGAGGAAAGTCTGGCCGATGTACTGGCGAAGCTGCTGCGCCGTGCCACGGTTGTCGCGATTGGTCCGGGGCTTGGTCAGGATGAGTTCGGCCGAGCACTGCTGGCGTGCGCACTGTCAGCACAGCTGCCGATGGTGCTCGATGCAGATGCGTTGAACCTGATGGCGGTCGGGTTTGCTGCCTGGCCTACGGATACGGTCATTACGCCTCATCCGGCCGAAGCTGCGCGAATTCTCGGCGTGAGCACCGCCGAGGTCCAACAGGATCGATTGGCCGCGGCGCGCGCGCTGTGCAGGCACACGGGCGCCGTTGTCGTGCTCAAAGGCGCAGGAACGGTCGTATGTGATGGTCGACGACTGCGCATATGTACTGACGGCAACCCTGGCATGGCGGTCGCCGGGATGGGTGATGTGCTGACGGGCGTCATCGCAGCACAACTTGCCCAGGGCGTAGGCGCGTTTGATGCGGCGGTGCATGGCGTTTGCGCGCATGCGCGCGCGGGCGATCTGGCCATTGCCGACGGTGAGCGCGGCTTGCTCGCGAGTGACCTGTTTTCGTGGTTACGGCGCTTGTGCAACGGTCGTGGTGAAGGTGAAGGCGTATGACGCGCAGCGAACGCGCAGCCGCCTCTGACACTCAACTGAAGGCCCTGTGCCTTTGCGTTCAGGACGAACATGCGATGGTGCAGTTCGGACGTGTATTGGCTGGTGCGCTGACGGGTACCGAGTACGTTGCGCTGTATGGTCCGCTGGGCGCGGGCAAGACCACGCTGGCACGCGCGCTGTTGCGTGCGGCGGGCCATGGCGGTCCGGTGCGCAGCCCGACGTTCACACTTGTGGAACCCTATGAGCTGCAGGCGTTCACAGTGCTGCATCTGGACCTCTATCGTCTGGCGGCAGCCGAAGAGCTTGAATGGCTTGGTGTGCGCGACCAGTTTGGCGACGTGGTGCTGCTGATTGAGTGGCCCGAGCGTGGCGAAGGCTGGCTGCCGATGGCAGACCTCGAACTGCGTCTGGACTTCAAACAATCGACAGCAGGTGCGGATGAAAGCGATGGGCGTGTGTTGGTTGCCACGGCACGTTCAGCAAAGGGCGAGGCCATCCTGGCGAAACTCATCCAGGCGACCGATCAAATTGCCGCAGCGTCGGCAGGCTGAACAAGAATCGTGACGGTGCAGAGTGAACAGACGCAGCGAGAACCAACGCGACGGCGAAAACTAATGGCTACGGCGATTGCGACAGGAGGCGGCCTGATGAGTATTCGGCGTGTCAGCTTGGCGCAACTGCGGTGCCTGCGCGGGCTGATGATTGTGGCGCTGCTACCGCTTGCGCAGATTGTCTGGGCTGCAGAAGTGCAGTCGGTGCGCATCAGCAGCACGTCAGCGGCCACGCGCGTGGTGTTCGATGTCTCGAAGGCCGTGCAATACGAGGTCACGACCCTCGATAACCCGCTGCGGATTGTCATCGATATGCGCGACACCGAGCTCGGCAAGCGCACCGATCCACAGCGTTTGCGGATCGCCGGAACGCCGGTGAGTTCCGTACGCAGTGCGCACCAGCCTGACGGTTCTCTGCGGTGGGTGCTGGAACTGCGGGCCGCTGCGACAACACGCAGCTTCGCGTTGCCGCCAGTAGTGCCCTATGGCCATCGTCTGGTGCTGGATCTGTTGCCGGCGAGGGCCGGCGCGCAGCCAGTCTCGGCGATGATGCGCGCAACCACGGTGCCCGTGCTCGCGTCGCGCGCTGTGGGGTCGGCGGCGGTGGCTCAGCCGGCAGTGCAACCCGCTACACAGCCGGCTACACAGCCAAGTGGTGCTGTTGCGGCGACTGCTCCGCGTGCGCCGATTGCGACACCTGCTGCTGCAAGGCCTGCTGCTGCAGCACCTGCTGAGGGCATCAAGGCGTCGGCGTCGATTCCGGCGACTGCGAGAGTGCCCACGGAAACAGCGCCGGCTGCACCGCCCGTCGCGTCGTCACAGGTGCCCGCCGATCGATCACCTCCGAAAGAAGCGCCGGCTGCGCCGTCGTCGGCAGCGCGCACTGCGCGCCCAACGGGACCGTGGCCGGCCGGCCCTGTCGGGTCGCCGATCGTGTTTGCAATCGATGCTGGCCACGGTGGTCAGGACCCCGGCGCGCTCGGGCCAGACGGTGTGCGCGAGAAGGACGTTGTGCTGGCAACAGCCAAGCGGCTGGCCGAGTTCATCAATGCTGAGCCAGGCTTCAAAGCGATCCTGACCCGCACAGGCGACTACTTCATTCCATTACGCGAGCGGCCACGACTGGCGCGTGCAGCGGGCGCGCATTTTTTTGTGTCGGTACACGCTGATGCGCACAGCAACACCGATGCACGCGGTGCGTCGGTCTACGCGCTCTCGGAACGCGGCGCTACCAGTGAAACAGCCAAGTGGCTCGCTGAACGCGAGAACAATTCCGATCTTGTAGGCGGCGTGAGTCTCGACAACAAGGATCGGGTGCTCGCAGAGGTGCTGCTGGATCTGTCGATGACCGCCAGCCTGACCGAGAGTCTTGAGCTTGGCAGTCTTGTGCTCAGCGAGCTCAAGGAACTCACCCATCTGCATAGCCGGCGCGTTGAGCAGGCCGGCTTCATGGTGCTGAAGTCCCCTGACATTCCCTCGATCCTGATTGAGACCGGCTACGTGTCCAACCCGATCGAAGCCAGCAAACTGGCCAATCCCGAGTATCGCGAGAAGCTCGCGCGCGCGATCTTTCGTGGGTTGACGGCGCAAGCGCTGCGGCGGCCGCCGCAAGGTACGTCGGTCGCATTGCGCGGCCGGGACCAACCTGCGAACGGTGTCCAGGCTTCCTCGACGGGTGTCGAGGCCTCATTCACAGCCTCATCCGCAGGAGGAGGTGATGCGGGATCGAGGCCTGCGCTTGCGAGCGTGGACTCGAACCGCGCCTACGTTGTCGCAGCCGGTGACACGCTGCGCACGATTGCCGAGCGCTTCGGCGTGTCGCAGCGCATGATTCGTCGGCTGAACGCCCTGCGTACCGATCGCGTGCGCGTGGGACAGACATTGCGTCTCCCACGGGCACGCGGTGAGAGCTGAGCGATGCCAAAGGCGCGCATCCAGATTCTTCCTGCCGCATTGGCCAATCAGATCGCGGCCGGCGAAGTTGTTGAGCGTCCGGCGTCGGTGCTGAAGGAGTTTCTCGAGAACAGCCTGGATGCGGGGGCCGATCAGATCGACGTCGATGTCGAGGCTGGTGGCGTCAAGCTGATTCGCGTGCGTGACAATGGCACGGGCATCCATGGCGATGACCTTGCACTTGCGCTGGCGCGGCATGCAACCAGCAAAGTGGTGCAGGCCAGCGACCTCGAAGCGATCTCGACGTTGGGTTTCCGCGGCGAAGCACTGGCCAGCATCGCATCGGTAGCGCATCTGCGAGTTGTGTCGCACGCGCAAGGCGCGCCGCACGCGTGGGCGTACGACGGCGTGGGTGACGTTGTTCCTGCAGGGCATCCGCCCGGCACCAGCGTGGAAGCGCGCGACCTGTTCTACAACACACCAGCGCGGCGGCGATTCCTGCGCAGCGAACGCACGGAGCTGTCGCACATTGAAGAAACGGTGCGGCGACTCGCGCTGGCACGCCCGGAAGTTGGGTTTTCGCTGCGGCACAACGGGCGTGTGCTCATCGATCTTGCTGCAGTGTCATCCACCGCTGAACTGCTGCAACGCGTGGCTGCCGTGTGCGGTCAACCGTTCGCCGATGTTGCGCTTGTCACCGAGCACAACGACGGCGCTTTGCGCCTGCATGGATGGCTGGGCCACCCGACGTTTACGCGCGGGCAGGCGGACCTGCAGTTCCTGTTCATCAACGGTCGCCTGGTGCGCGATCGCATGGTTGCTGCGGCGGTTCGCCGCGCGTACGCAGACGTGTTGTTTGGTACCCGCCATCCAGCCTGGTTGTTGTATCTGGAAATCGATCCGCGTGAAGTGGATGTCAACGTGCATCCGACCAAACACGAGGTGCGCTTTCGTGACGGACGTTCCGTGCACGATTTTGTATTTCGGGCTGTGCGCGACACGGTGCGACAGCTCGACAGCGGCAGCATCGCGCGCTCGCTGGATGGCGATGCGGGCGCAGCGGTGAATCAAGTTGTGGACGTGTTTGCGTATGTAGTGCCTGGCCCTGCAGCGCACGGCGTACTGCGGCAGCACAGCTCGACTGGCTCGCCAACGCAGCACAGCATGCCGCTGCTGCAACGCCCCTCTGCTGTTTCTGTTGGACAGCTCGATGCGGCGCACGCGGCGCGCGCCGACGGTTACGTGAGCGAGTCGCTGGACCAGGCGACGATGTCGCCAGGCGGCGGTGCTCCTGCGCTGGGCTTTGCTATTGCGCAGCTGCACGGCATCTACGTGCTGGCGCAGAACGCGGAAGGTCTTGTGCTGGTCGACATGCATGGCGCGCACGAACGCATCACGTTTGAGCGGATGAAGCGCGCGCTGGCACGCGGTGCGTTGGCGTCACAACGCTTGTTGGTGCCGGTGCGCGTAGCCGTCACGCCGCGTGAAGCGCAGCTCGGCGAAGCGTCGGCGGAAGAACTTGCGCAGCTTGGACTGGTGCTGGATCGCCTGGGACCAGCCGAACTGATCGTTCGCGAAGTACCGGCTGCGTTGGCATTCGTTGATGCGGCCGCGTTGCTGCGTGAAGTGCTTGCGGCCGCAGGTGATCACGGTGCCGCTGCGCAACTGCAGCGCTCGCAGGAAGAACTGCTTGCCGACATCGCCTGCCATTCCGCTGTGCGCGCACAGCGGCGCTTGACGTTGCCGGAAATGAACCAGCTGCTGCGCGACATCGAAACCACCGAATGTGGTGGGCAGTGCAGTCATGGTCGGCCAACTGTTGTGCAGATGGAACTCAAAGACATCGATCGACTGTTCCTGCGCGGTCGTTGAATGGCGCTCCCTGTCGTGTTTCTGATGGGCGCGACCGCCGCAGGTAAATCGGCGCTCGCATTGGCACTGGCGCGGGAGTTGCCGGTCGACGTGATCAGTGTCGACGCGACCCAGGTCTATCGTGGCCTGGACATCGGCTCGGCCAAACCGGATGCCGCTACCCTGGCCGAGGTGCGGCACCAACTGGTCGACATACGTGAGCCGTGGGAAACCTACTCTGCAGCTGCGTTTCGTGAAGATGCAATGCAGGCGATCCGTAACAGCCACGCCGAGGCGCGCGTGCCGCTGCTGGTCGGTGGCACGATGCTGTACTTCAAGGCGCTGCGCGATGGCCTTGCTGACCTGCCGAGCGCTGCACCAGAGATCCGCGCAGATCTGCAGGCCCGTGCTGATCGCGATGGTTGGCCGGCCCTGCATGCCTGGCTTGCTGAAGTCGATCCGCGGACAGCTGGACGATTGCAGCCACGCGATCGTCAACGTGTGCAACGGGCTCTGGAAGTCTTTCTCAGCACGGGCACGCCGATGAGCGATTTGTTGCAGCTGACGCCGCAGGGGCTCGCGGCATCACCCGAATACAGATTGCTCGAGTTCGCGGTTGGTCCACCAACGCGGCGGCAATTGGATGCGGCAATTGCCGCCCGCTTCGATGCCATGCTGGCCGGTGGCTTGGTTGAGGAAGTATCCAGCTTGCTCGCCCGACCAGGCATGTCGCTTGATCTGCCGGCCATGCGTTCGGTGGGCTATCGACAGGTCGCCGAGTATCTGGCCGGTCGGTTGTCGTTTGCCGATGTACGCGAGCAGGGCCTGCTTGCGACCCGGGGGCTCGCAAAGCGTCAGTACACGTGGATGCGCAAATGGAGCGGATTGCGTTGGCTCGGATGGCACGCGCTGAACGCGCACGGCACAGCAGCAGATGCTGAAGCGGCGACCGAACACGACCAGCAACATCCGAGCGTGCGATTGCACTTTGCCATCAGCGCCATTCGTTCTGCGCTCGCGGCGCCGCCCGGGGTTTAGTCGATCGAGCGGCAACGGTTCGCGGCCCTTAACTTAATTGGCAGGGCGCAGTGCTTCGCAAAGTGCTCGATGGTCGCGGGCAGGAATGCAGCGCTGAACCGTAGTGTCGTGCTGAATTCAGCGGCTATCCTTGAATAATCTGTTGGGGGCCGCCATAGTACTTTCCGCACTTAGCCGGTTTTGATGACCGCGTCGCGCGGAATATGTGTGCCGCGCCATCGATACCGCGGACGACCGACCGAGGGAGACCTGCCGATGTCAAAAGGACATTCGCTTCAAGATCCGTTTCTGAATGCCTTGCGCAAGGAACGGGTGCCGGTCTCCATCTATCTTGTGAATGGCATCAAGCTCCAGGGCCAGATCGAGTCGTTCGATCAGTTCGTCATTCTGCTTCGGAACTCCGTCAGCCAGATGGTCTACAAGCACGCAATATCGACAGTCGTACCAGCGCGCAACGTGCGCTTGCCCGGCATCGATGAAGAAGACGATGAGGTTGATTCTGTCGCGTCCTCAACCGCTTCATCTGGGGCGGCGCGGCGAGCGGGAGTCGTTCACGATGATACGTAACGCCCAGGCAGCCTGAGCTTCAGGCTGAACCATTGCCCTGGCATTTCCACAGCGCGTTGCGTTGGCGAATCCGTCAGGGCTGTGTGGCGACTACAGTGCACTGTGGCGAGATCATCTGTGAGAACAACTTATGTGGCTATTTGAAAGACCGGCCGCCGGTACTCGGGCGCTGGTGGTTGTTGTGCACCCGAAATGGCGCGATGACAGCGAACATGCCGACGAGTTCGCCGAGCTTGCGCGGGCTGCCGGTGCAGAGATCGTTGAGTCGCTTGAGTTGCAGCTGGCACGTCCGGACCCCGGGCACTACTTCACCAAGGGCAAACTTGAAGAAGTCGTTGCGGCCGCTGAACGCAGTAATGCCGACGTCGTGCTGCTCAGTGAAGACCTGAGCCCCGCGCAGGAACGCAACATCGAGAAGCGTCTGCAGCGGCGGCTGGTGGGCCGAACCGAGCTGATCATCGACATCTTTGCGCAGCGTGCACGCACCCATGAGGGGAAGCTGCAGGTCGAGCTGGCGCAGTTGCGCCATATGTCCACGCGGCTGGTGCGCGGCTGGACCCACCTTGATCGACAGAAGGGCGGCGTGGGCATGCGTGGCGCCGGAGAGACTCAGCTTGAGCTGGATCACCGCCTGGTCGCAGACCGGATTCGACACACGGAAGGGCAACTTGAGCGGGTGCGGCAGCGCCGTGCGCTCGGCCGCCGTCATCGGCAACGCCAGGACACGGCTACGGTTGCCTTGGTCGGCTACACGAATGCAGGCAAGTCGACACTGTTCAATCGGCTCTCGTCGTCGTCTGTGCTGGTTGCGGACATGCTGTTTGCCACGCTTGACCCGACCATGCGTGGCGTCCGGTTTCCGGGTGCAGGGGAGGCGGTGCTGGCAGATACCGTCGGGTTTGTGCGGCGGCTACCGCACCGATTGGTTGATGCGTTCAAGGCAACGCTTGAAGAATTGCGCGAGGCCGATCTGCTGGTGCACGTGATCGATGCTTCGTCGGAACGCTGCATAGAACAGTGGGACAACGTGGAAGAGGTGTTGCGCGAGGTCGGCGCGGACGCATTGCCGCGTATTGATGTGCTGAACAAGATCGATCTGCTGCCGGATGGCGATATCGACTTCCAGCGTGGACAGAACGGCAAAAGCGGGGCTGTGGAGCACCCGCGCGTGCGTGTTTCCGCAGTGACGGGGGAGGGAATCGAGGAACTGTGCAACGCGATCGGCACAGCATTGGCCGGAGACCGGCAGAAATGTGTTTTAGTGCTTCGCCCGGATCAGGGCAAAGAGCGGGCCTGGGTGTATGCGAACGGCAGCGTGGCCGAGGAGCGGTCCGACGTTGAAGGATGCATGCACATCAGCGTGTCGTTGTCGCGCGGTCAGATTGAGACAGCACAGCGTCAGCACGGTCTGGTTTTACGGGCGTTGCGCTGATGTCGAGGCGGAAATACCGTTGATTGGCGATATCTCGTTGCCGGCAACATCAATAGAATGCGCCGTTGCGCATTAGTCAGGAGCTTTAGATGGCGTGGAATGAACCTGGCGGAGGTCGCAACAATGACCCCTGGGGCGGCGGCGGCAAAGGCGGTGACAAAGGCCCCCCGGATCTCGATGAGGCGCTGCGCAAGTTGCAGCGTCAGCTGACCAGCATCTTTTCGGGGCGTGGACCGCGGGGTGTGGGTGGCGGTAGCGGAGGGTCGGCCCTCTCCAGCCGGGCCGTGGCGATTGCCGGCGCAGTGATCGTTGTGATCTACCTGCTGTCTGGCATTTACGTCGTCGCGCAGGCAGAGCGCGGTGTGCAGTTCCGGTTCGGTGAGCTTCAGGAAGATCTGGCACAGCCAGGTCCGCACTGGTTTGCGCGCTTTATTGAGTCTGTGGAAATCGTCAACGTCGAACAGGTCAAGTCGCATAAGCATCAATCGTTGATGCTGACCAAGGACGAGAACCTGGTCGAAGTCAGCCTGACGGTGCAGTGGCGCATCAACGACCCCAAGAAGTTCCTCGTCGAAGTCCGCTGCCCAGCTGATCTTGGCGACTGCGGTGCGCAGAACAGCCTTGCGGAATCCACCGAGAGCGCGCTTCGCCATGTGATCGGCAACTCGACCATGGGTTCGATCATTACTGAGGGCCGGGAGTCGGTTGCCGTTGATATGCAGAAGCGGCTGCAGGAGTACCTGGACCGTTACGGCACCGGCGTGCAGGTCAGCAAGGTCAACATCGACCAGAGTGCACCGCCCAAGCAGGTGAAGGATGCCTTCGATGAAGTGCAGAAGGCGAAGGAAGATGAGCAACGGCTGGTGAACGAAGCGACGTCCTACGAGCAAACGATCATCCCGGAGTCCCGTGGTAAGGCGCAGCGCGCAACTGAAGAGGCTACCGCTTACCGCGATCAGGTCATTGCTCAAGCGCAAGGCGACGCAGATCGATTCACGAAACTACTGGTTGAATACAAGGGCGCCAAGGGTGTGACGCGCGAACGCTTGTACATCGACACAATGGAATCGGTGCTCGCCAACAGCACAAAGGTGCTGATCGACAGCAAAGGCAACAACGTCATGTATCTGCCGCTCGATCGCATCATGGAGCAGCAACGTGCTGCTGCGGCGAATGATGCGCAGTTGGTCGTACCAAGCGATTCGGGCGCGGACGTGATGGCCCCAGTGCGGGCCGTGCCAACACGAGTGGAGCCACGCTGATGGACAGTAGAAAGTTAGCCATCGGCCTGGGTGCAGTCGGTCTGCTGATCATCCTGCTGAGCAGCGCTTACACGCTGCATCAGACGGAGCGAGCGGTGTTGCTTCGCTTCAGCGAGATCGTCTCCGCCGACCTGCGCCCCGGCCTGCACTTCAAAGTGCCGTTCGTCGACGTCGTACGCCGATTCGATGGCCGCATTCAGACGTTGACCACAACGCCGGAAACGTATTTCACAGTGGAAAAGAAGCCCCTTCTCGTCGATTCGTTCGTGAAGTGGAAGATTCGCGACGTCGATCAGTACTTTCAGGTGACGGGCGGTGATCCAATTAATGCCGAACGGCTTATTCGTGAGCGGGTCATCACCGGTCTGCGCAACCAGATCAGTCGCCGCGGTATGCGCGATGTGGTGTCGGGAGAACGCGATCAGCTTGCGCGCGCGCTCACGCGTGAAGTGAACGTGGCTATCAGCAAGGAGTTCGGCATTCAGGTGATCGATGTGCGTGTGAAGCGCATCGAGTTGCCCGGCGAGGTCAGCGAGTCGGTGTACCGCCGGATGATTTCGGAACGCAACATCGAAGCACGGCAGTATCGCGCGCGTGGTTCTGAGAAGGCGCTGGGCATTCGCGCTGCGGCCGATCGGGACGCCGTGGTGATCACCGCAAACGCCTATCGCACAGCGGAACAGATTCGTGGCGATGGCGATGCAAAAGCGGCGTCGATCTATTCGGCTGCGTACAACAACGATCCGGAGTTCTATTCGTTCTACCGCAGTCTGGGTGCCTACCGGCGCACCTTCGGCAGCAAGTCCGATGTACTGCTGCTGGATCCCAACAGCCGCTTCTTCCGCTACATGCGTGACTCAGGCGGCTGACGCATCTGCGTCAGCCGCGCGCCACTGACACATGCTCTGGCAGGATCTGGCGACGGCGGTGTGTCTGGTATTGGTTATCGAGGGCCTGCTGCCGTTTATTGCCCCATCGCGTTGGAAGGAGGCAATGCGGCAGATGGCGACAACGGAAGACGCCACGCTTCGGGTCATTGGACTGTTGAGCATGCTGACCGGCGTAGCACTGCTTTACCTCGCGCGTGCCGGCACTTGAACTTGGCAGGAAAATACCCGGCAGGCGAGCAGTGCGCTTACAGCGCCGTAGCGGCCGCGATGGCGGCGGATGCAGGTTCTGCGAAATCCTCGTAGATGGGCCGCGTCAGCAGCACCTGTGCTGAACCTGCGTCGAAGTCGCCGGTTACCGTGAGTCCTATTGCGCCTGTCATCGAGTCCCCGCCGCCAGAAACATAGGCCGGACCGCCGCCGGGTGCTGAAACATCGTGTGGGTTCAGGAACGCGATCCAGTCGGCTGCAGTGTTGGGTACCTCGCCGGACCGGCCCATGGCCCGGTTGGTGCGGACACGGGCGAACTCGTAGCGGACTGCCCGTGCCGCGTTGTCGAAGTTATCGAGCACTTTCGTCATACGCGTTGTCTGGGTGTACTCCTGGTACGCCGGTAGTGCGACGGCAGCCAGGACGCCAACGATCGTCACGGCAATCATCAGCTCGATCAGGGTGAAACCGCTTGACCGCCGGCTTGACCGCCGCCCGGACCAAGTTGCAGATGCGCGTTTTGGACAATGCCTGACCGGCATACTGGCCCCAAGGTATCTGAGGTCGCTGGGAACGCCCGGATCGGGTGCTGTGAATCTGCCTGGAACCGAAGGGTTAGCTGGCAGGGTCATGTTTGTAAAGTGCGAACACGCGCAAACGCTCGGATTCAGGTGAGTTCCTCAATCCGCAGGGTGTTGGTGGAGCGGCGGGCGATGAAGGGCAACCCGGTGGTGATCACAACCCGTGCGCCGGAAGGCAGGTTGCCAGTGGACTTCAGCGAGGTGGTAAGTTCCGCCACTGTGGCATCGACGTTGGCGTCGAACTCGGCGCAGTGCTTCGGTTCCACCCCCCACACCAACGCGAGCCGCTGGCAGGCGATCTGGTTTGCGCTCATGGCCAGAATTCTGGCGCGTGGCCGGAAGCGCGCGATCAACCTGGCTGTTGAGCCGGATTGGGTGAGGCACACAATGGCGGCAGCGTTCGTGAGGTCAGCCGCCTGGCAGGCGGCATAGCCGATAGCCGTCGCTGAGTCGTACTGCTCGTCTTCGGTTCGGCGTTGCAGTTCCCAGCGCCTCGGCGCCTGTCGTTCGGTGATGTCGATGATGCGTCGCATGGTCGCGGCCGCCTCAATCGGGAAAGCGCCACTTGCAGTTTCGCCAGACAGCATCACCGCATCTGTGCCGTCGAGTACGGCGTTCGCAACGTCTGACGCTTCAGCCCGGGTGGGGCGCGGGTTCTGGATCATCGACTCCAGCATCTGGGTTGCCGTGATCACTGGAATGCCGCGCCGATTGCAGGCCGCGATGATGCGTTTCTGCAGCATCGGCACATCTTCGGCAGGTACTTCCACGCCGAGATCACCGCGCGCCACCATCACGCCGTCGGTGCGCGCCAGAATGGCTTCCAGTGCCTCGACGGCTTGTGGTTTTTCAATCTTGGCGATGATCGGCATGTCGCTGCCCAGCCCGTGAATAGCGGCGCGCAGACCGTCGATGTCTTCGGGCCGTTGCACGAACGACATGGCCACCCAGTCAACGCCTTGGGCTACGCCGAACGCGAGGTCGTTCAAGTCTTTGGCTGACAGGGCCGGCACGCTCAGTACCACGCCGGGTATGTTCAGGCCCTTGCGGTCCTTGAGCTGGCCACCGATCAGCACCTGGCACGTCACGTCAGTGGCAGTCTTGCGGATGACCGTCAGTTGCAGCTGGCCGTCGTCCAGCAACAGCCTTTCTCCGGGACTCACGTCATCGGCGAATCCTGCATAGGAAACGCTGACGCGCTGGTCGGATGAGACGTCTGGCACCGTTGTGAGCGTAAAGGTTGCGCCCGGCACCAGCTCAACGGAGCCACCCGGCAGCCGGCCGATGCGGATCTTCGGACCCTGCAGATCCAGCAGCACGGCAACGGAACGACCGGCTTCGCGGGCAGATTGGCGAACGGTCGCGATCAACGCAGCGAGCATCGCGTGGTCGCCATGCGAACAATTCAGTCGGGCCACATCCATTCCCGCGTCGATAAGCGCGCTGATCGACGCGTGACTGTTGCTGGCGGGCCCCAGGGTGCAGACGATCTTGGCGCGGCGGGAATGGGCAGTCATAGGGCGCCTTTTTCTTGGACTGTTGGCCGCAAACGGTTATTGGCGGCAAACGGTTGTGGGCAGGAACAGTGCTCGGCGCGAATGGCATTTGGCAAGAACGGATGTTGTGCCCCGATATGCAGGCCGCCCGTCGGCCAGACGCCATGCATTGCGAAGAGAATGCCGAACCTGCCGCCGATGCCCAGCCCGCCAGGAGTATACTGCTGCGCCTTTTATCAATCCGCCCATTCGCCAACTGCTGCTGCAACTGTGAGGTGCGAGGTGATCGATCCGCGGTTGCTTGAGGTACTGGTGTGCCCAGTCAGCAAGGCTCCGTTACAGCTGGCGCCGGAGCAGTTGGTGCCGTCGCGCAATGAACTGTGGTGTGCGGCCAGCGGCCTTGCCTACCCGATCAGGGACGGCATTCCGGTGCTGTTGGCTGACGCCGGTCGACCGTTGACCGACGCAGAGAGAGAAGCATTTTCGCGCTGACACGCGCTGACACGCGCTGACACGCGCTGACACGCGCTGGTGCTTGCGCCGGTATCACTTCAGTTGGTGTGACTTCATTGGGTGTCACTTCAGTCGGTGTAACCGGGGGTAGCGCCAGGGCTGTTCACTGCGGAAGCTGCGCGGGCGCTGCAGTTGGCTGGTCAATCTGTGCGCGGCCGACGGAGGCAAGCCGGCGGATCGAAGGCAGGAGTCAATGACTGCAGCACCCCAGGAGTAGAAACTCCAGGGACAGGCGGTCAGACAAAAACAGCGGTTGTGGCCGCTTGAGAAAGTGCGGAGATGGTGCCGAGAAGAGGACTTGAACCTCCACGGAGTTTCCCCCGCTGGCACCTGAAGCCAGTGTGTCTACCAATTCCACCACCTCGGCGTGGGCGCGGAAATTAACGACGTGTCGGTGACATGTCAATTTGTTGTTGCATCGGCGAGGCTGGTGCAGCGCGTTACAGGTACAAAAAGCAGTATGCAAAGTGGAATGAAGATTGGGCTCTTGCGGCGCGCCGCGCCGCTGGAAGGACGGCGCGCCGCGCCGCTGGAAGGACAGCGCGAAGCGCCATTGGAAGAAGCGCGCTTGTTGCGCATGGAGCAGGACAGCGCGCCGTCGCGCCAGTTACAGGAGGGCGCGCGATGAGTCGTCGCCGTGATACAGAAAACAAGCCCACTAAAGGGGGCGAGGCTGCACGAGTGGAACACGCGGACAAGCGGCAATCCGCCGCGCGCCCCAAATCTGCGCGCCCCAAATCTGCGGGCCCAAAATCTGAGGGCCCAAAATCTGAGGGTAGAGGCGCAGCGCCGGTGCGCGATCCTCAGGCCGAGCGTGAAGCCACGCGCTACCAGCGCCCGATTGCCAGCCGTGAACACATTCTGGATGTGTTGGTCGCGCTCAATCAGGCCATGACCTACGACGAACTGCGCACGCATCTGCAGCTGACAGACGCAACTGACTCAGAAGCACTGTCGCGTCGATTGCGCGCGATGTGTCGCGACAGTCAGCTGGTGCTGTCGGCCGAGGGTACGTACGCACCCTTGGACCGTCGCAGTCTCAGAGCAGCGCGCGTTCAGCTGCGCCGCGATGGCAGCGGCATCTTGAAGTTCGATGACCGTGGTGCAGATGTGGCGGTACGCGCCGAGGAAGTACGCGGTCTTGTGGATGGTGATCACGTTGAGGTTCGCGTAGAGCTTGATCGCGACGGCCAGGCTTATGCGTACATCGCAACGGTGCTCGAGCGTGCAAGCGAACCCGTTGTCGGGGTCATCTGGGATGATGGCGATTGCTTTCTGGTGCGCGCCGAACGTGGTCTTGTGAACGAAGAGATCATCGTGCCGCGCGATGCGGTTGGCGCGGCGCGCACGGGCGACTATGTGCTGATTCGTCTGACGCATGCGGCAGAGCCGCGGCAACGTCCGCGAGGCGAAGTGGTGCGGGTGTTGGGCGCGCCCGAAGAAGCGGGCGTTGAACGCGAAGTGATCCTCAGGGCGCATCGGATTCCGCGCGAGTTCAACAGTGCAACGCTTGCGGAAGCCGCAGCGATGCCGGCTGAACCCGAGGCCGATGATTTCGCGAGCCGCGTTGACCTGCGTGATCTGCCGCTGGTCACGATCGATGGTGAAGACGCGCGCGACTTCGATGATGCGGTGTATGCCGAACGCCGCGCAGGTGGTGGCTTCCGGCTGATCGTTGCCATTGCCGATGTCGGCCACTACGTGCAGATCGGCACGGCCCTGGATACAGAGGCGCAGCGTCGCGGCAACTCCGTGTACTTCCCGGACATGGTGATTCCCATGCTGCCGGAAGCCATCTCCAATGGCCTGTGTTCACTGCGCCCGGACGTGAACCGACTGTGCATGGTCTGCGACATGACCATTTCGCGCGCGGGTCGAATCAGCGGCTACAAGTTCTACGAAGGCCTGATGAAGTCCGCCGCACGGCTGACCTACAACCAGGTTGCTGATGTGCTGGGCCTGCATGAAGACGCGCCCACCGAGCCGGTGGTCAGCAGTCTTTCAGCCGAGATCCGCATGCGCCTGGGTGTCTTGCTGGATGTGTACAGGATTCTGCGCACCGAACGGGAAAGCCGTGGCGCGTTGGATTTTCGCAGCACCGAAACGCGCATCGTGTTCAACGAGCGTGGTCGCATTGATCGGATCGAGCCGCGCAAGCGCAACCGTGCGCACCAGTTGATCGAAGAGTGCATGGTGGCCGCGAACGTATGTGCCGCGCGCCTGCTGTCGGAGTCTGCGCTGGTGGGCGTGTACCGTGTGCACGAGCCGCCCAGCTTCGATCGCTGGGCCGACCTGCGCGCATTCCTTGCGACGCTCGGTGTGCGCTTGCCTGGATCGGAGCAGGACGTTCCACGGCCTGCTGATCTGCAGCGCGTGCTTGCAGAGACCGGCACGCGCCCTTATGCGCATGTCATCGAGACGGTGGTGCTGCGCAGTCTGATGCAGGCGCACTACTCGCCGCACGATCTCGGTCACTTTGGTTTGGCGCTCGGGCACTACACGCATTTCACGTCGCCCATTCGCCGTTATGCGGACCTGCTGGTGCATCGCGCGCTGCGCTACCTGGTTCGCAAAGGCGCGCATCCGGGCGTGGAGCGGGTGCGCGGCGCGCCGCGCATCGCCAAGGAGCGCATCTACCCCTACGACGAAGATGCGCTGATGCGCATCACCGAGGATATCTCGTTCACGGAGCGGCGCGCCGATCTGGCTGTGCGCGATCTCGAGGACTGGCTGAAGTGCGACTTCATGAGTGACCGCCTCGGTGAGGCGTTCACGGCCACAGTGGCAGCAGTGACGTCGTTCGGCATCTTCGTTGAGCTGCAGGACATGTACATCCAGGGGCTCGTGCACATCAGTGCGCTGGGTCAGGACTACTACGAGTTCGACGCCGTGCGCATGCAATTGCGCGGCGAACGCACGGGCGAGCGCTATCGCATCGGCACAACATTGCAAGTGCAGTGCGCGCGTGTGGATCTCGGGCTCAGGCGCATCGATTTTGTGCCGGTCGGGGTCACGCAGCGGGCAGAGAGCCCGCCGGTGAAGCGTGCGAAGCGGCCTGTGTCTGACAAGTCGCGCGATGCCCCGTCGCCCAATGACAAGTCGCCCAATGACAAGGGTGCCGGCAGTCGCTCAGCTGCGGGACGAGGCGCACGCCGAAGGCGCAGCCGGTGACGGAATATCTGTACGGTTTCCACGTGGTTGAGGCGGTGCTGACGCAGGCGCCACAGCGGGTTCGCCAACTGCTCTTGAACGCACAGCGCGGTGACGCGCGTCTGAGCGAGTTGGACGGCCTGGCACAGGGTGCAGGCGTAGACATCCGGCGCGTGGCCATGACAGAGCTCGGCAGGTTGGTCGGCGATGTCAGTCATCAGGGCGTGGTTGCCGAAATCGAGCCGGCGCCCGAACTGGATGAAGAGGACCTGTACGAACGCCTGGCCAGCATGCTGGGCGTCGATTCGCACGGCACGCCGCGCAGCGATGCGGCCGGGCTGGCCAAGCGCAGTCGCGAGGCGCCGTTGCTGCTGGTGCTGGACGAGGTAACCGATCCACGCAATTTCGGCGCACTGCTGCGCGTGGCCGACGGTGCGGGTGTTCATGCGGTCGTTACGACCAGGCGCAATTCGCCGCCGCTGACGGCGGTGGTGCACAAGAGTTCGGCGGGCGCCGCGCTGATGGTGCCCATCTACCGGGTGACCAATCTGGCGCGGGCGCTTGGCCGGCTGCAGCAGCTCGGTGTGTGGCTGGTCGGTCTGGACGATGCGGCCGCCCAGCTCTGGCACGAGACCGATCTGCGCGTGGCAACGGCGCTGGTGCTGGGCGCCGAAGGCGCGGGCATGCGCCGGCTGACCCGCGAACATTGCGATCTGCTGGTGAAACTGCCCATGGCCGGGGTGGCCGCAAGCCTGAACGTGTCGGTCGCGGCTGGCGTTGCGCTGTACGAGGCGCGCCGGCAACGCGGTGCGGCCGCTGCCCGGTAGGGCGCGCTGGCCGTTCGCGGGAAGCTTGCCGCGCCGCCACACACTCACCTAGACTCCGCGCCCCCATTCGCAGTGCAGAACTGCGCCTTGCCTCACTCGTGTACCCGGGGAGGCTTTAATCCGTAAGGAAGGTAAATGCGTCATTACGAGATCGTATTTCTCGTGCATCCCGATCAGAGCGATCAGGTGCCGGGCATGGTCGAGCGCTATCAGGCGCTGATCGAACGTGACGGTGGCAAGGTCCACCGTCTTGAAGACTGGGGCCGACGCCAGCTGTCGTTCCTGGTCGGCAAAGTGCACAAAGCGCACTACGTCATGATGAACGTGGAAATCAATCAGGCGACCCTCGATGAGCTGAACTCTGCGTTCCGCTTCAACGATGCGGTGTTGCGCAACCTGGTCATGTCGAAGGGCGGCCCGGAAACCGAGATGTCCCTCATCTACCGAGAGGAGAAGGACAAAGAGGCTCGGGACAAGGAGCGTGAGCGTGAGCGTGACCTCGAGCGTCGCCGCGCCAGCGCAACTGGCGATCGCCCGGATGACATGGACGACGATTCCGATTCAGACAGAGACGAGGACTAACCCATGGCCCGCTTTTTCCGCCGTCGCAAGTACTGTCGCTTCACTGCCGAGAACGTCAAGGAAATCGACTACAAAGACATCGAGATGCTGAAGCAGTACATCACGGAGACCGGCAAGATCGTGCCGAGCCGTATCACCGGGACGCGTGCGCGGTACCAGCGTCAGCTGGCGCGTGCTGTGAAACGGGCGCGCTTCCTGGCGTTGCTTCCCTACACCGATCAGCACGTCTGATCGCACCTTGAGAAAGCAGACAGCCTGACGCAATCGAGCTGATGTAATCGAAGAGATAGAGCGTACGCACTCATGAACATCATTCTGTTGGAACGCGTTCGTAACCTTGGCGAGCTGGGTGAAGAAGTCACCGTCAGCCCAGGCTATGGCCGCAATTTTCTGATTCCCCAAGGCAAGGCTGTGCCGGCTTCGGACAGTCATCGCGCGCGCTTCGAAGCGCAGCGCGCTGAGCTGGAAAAGGTCGCACAGGAACGCCTGGCCGCTGCACAGGCCCGGGCGACGACACTGGAAGGCATGGCGGTCACCATCGCTGCGCGTTCAAGTGAAGAAGGTCGTCTGTATGGCTCGATCGGTACGCGTGAAATCGCCGATGCCATTACCGAGAAGGGCGTTGAGGTGAACAAGGCCGAAGTGCGGTTGCCGGAAGGCGCAATTCGCAACACGGGCGAGTTCGATGTGGAGCTGGGTCTGCACAGCGAGCTGGTTGTGACCGTGAAGGTCACGGTCATCGCGGACTAGAAGTCCGTGGACTAGAAGTCCGTGGACTAGAAGTCCGTGGACTAGGCCGGTCGCTCGCTAACGCCGGGGTTTATGGGCGAGGTCGACTAAAGCAGTCGACTACAGTGCGCCGGCCCGGACTTCCCGTCTGCCCTTCCACCAGCGCAGAGGGGCAGTGATACTGCCCCGTCTCTTTAGTCCTCGGACGAGCCCTCACGTGGCAGAAGTGGACGATCTTTCGACCAGCCTTATTCGCGGCCGGTCGCACCCGCACTCCCAGGAGGCCGAGCAGGCCGTGCTCGGCGGCGTGCTGCTGAACAACCGGGCCATGTACGACGTTGCCGAGCTGCTCGTAGGCGACGACTTCTACCGTCCGGCACATCGCTTCATCTATGCCGCCATGTTGCGGCTGATGAACGACGGCCAGCCCCTCGATCCGGTACTGGTTGCGCAGAATCTGCGTGCACATGAAGAACTCGACGCTGCGGGCGGCCTCGCCTATCTCGCCGAGCTGACCGAAGGCACGCCGAGCGCGCAGAACACCATGGCCTATGCCGAGATCGTGCGTGAACGCTCGATCCTGCGGCAGCTCATCGCCGCCTCGCAGCGCATCGCCGATTCCGCCTTCCGCCCCGAAGGTCGCAAAGCCGCAGAGGTGCTCGAACAGGCCGAACAACAGCTGTTCCAGATTCAGGAGACGCGCCAGCGCAACGACGGGCCAAAGCCTGCGCTCGAGCTGCTCACGACGGCCATCAAACGCCTGGAAGAGCTCTCGAAAACCAAGAACCCGGTCACCGGCCTGCCCACCGGGTTCGCCGACCTGGATGTGAAGACCGCGGGCCTGCAGCCGGGCGATCTGATCATTGCTGCGGGCCGGCCATCGATGGGTAAAACCGCGTTCATGATGAACATGGCCGAACGCGCCCTGATGACCGATACGCCCGGCGCGGTGGTCGTGTTCAGCATGGAGATGCCTGCCGAGGCATTGATGATGCGCATGCTGTCATCGCTCGGGCGCATCGATCAGAGCCGCCTGCGCACCGGCGACCTGGCGGAGGACGACTGGGCGCGTGTCACGTCGGCGTTCCACCTCATGCGTGAGAAGGCTTTGTTCATCGACGATGCATCGTCGCTGTCGCCCATGGAAGTTCGCTCGCGCGTGCGTCGCATTGCGCTGGAGCAGAAGAAGCAGGTGAAGTTGATCGTGCTCGACTACCTGCAGCTGATGCGCAGCTCGGAAAAGCAGGAGAACCGAACGCTGGAGATATCGGAGATCTCGCGCAACCTGAAGGCCATCGCCAAAGACTTCCGTTGTCCGGTCGTAGCCGGTTCGCAGCTGAACCGTTCGCTTGAGCAACGTGCCGACAAGCGGCCGATGATGTCGGACCTGCGCGAGTCCGGTGCCATCGAACAGGACGCCGACCTGATCCTGTTCATCTATCGCGACGAGGTCTACAACCCCGACTCGCCGGACAAGGGCACGGCAGAGATCATCATCGGCAAGCAGCGCAATGGCCCCATCGGCATGGTGAAGCTGGCCTTCATTGGCAAGCTGACCAAGTTCGAGAACCTGGCCAGCAACCAGTACGAACGCTTCACCTGATGCGATTGCGCATTCGTGGCTAAAGCGCGCCTGGTCTTCGTCTGCCGTGAGTGCGGCACCGACCATCCGAAGTGGCAAGGCCAGTGCGTGAACTGCATGGCCTGGAACAGCCTGGAAGAGTCTTCAGTCAGCGGCAGCGCCAATACGTCTGCCGGGCCGCGCGCAGGCTATGCCGGTGAGCGCGCCAGTGTGAAACGGTTGGCCGAGGTCGGCGCCGAGGATCAGCCGCGCCTGGCCACGGGCAGCGAAGAGCTTGATCGGGTGCTGGGCGGCGGTCTGGTGCCTGGCTCTGTCGTGTTGATCGGCGGCGAACCCGGCGCGGGCAAGAGCACGCTGTTGCTGCAGGTGTGCGGCACGTTGTCAGGCCGCGCGAAAGTGCTGTATGTCACCGGCGAGGAAAGCCTCGGCCAGGTCGCAATGCGGGCGCGGCGGCTGCAGGTCAGCGCCGACAACATGCTGCTGGCATCGGAGACGCGCGTCGAAGCGCTGCTTGAACTCATTGCCCGCGAGCAGCCCGATCTGGTGGTGGTCGACTCCATTCAGGTGATGACGGTCGAGCACGCGCAAAGCGCGGCAGGCAGCGTGGCGCAGGTGCGTGAGTCGGCCGCGGCACTGACACGCGTTGCCAAACAGAACGGGCCGGTGATCGTGCTGGTCGGGCACGTCACGAAGGAAGGCGGCCTTGCCGGTCCAAAAGTGCTCGAGCACATGATCGATACCTTTCTGATGCTCGATGCAAGTTCCGACCCGCGCTACCGCACGCTGCGCGCGCAGAAGAATCGCTTCGGCGCCGTGAACGAGCTGGGCGTGTTTGCCATGACTGAGCGTGGCTTGCGTGAAGTCTCGAATCCGTCGGCAATATTTCTTGCGCGCGCGGATGAGATTGCACCCGGCAGTCTTGTCACCGTGACCTGGGAGGGCACCCGTGCACTGTTGTTGGAGATTCAGGCACTGGTGGACCCCATGCAGGGCGGCAATGCGCGCCGCGTGGCGGTAGGCATGGATGGTCCGCGCTTCGCCATGCAGCTGGCGGTGCTGCATCGCCATGGTGGTCTCGCCATCGGTGACCACGATGTGTATGCCAACGTGGTGGGCGGCGTGCGTATTTCCGAGACTGCATCCGACCTTGCGCTGCAACTGGCGGTGGTGTCGAGCTTTCGCAATCGTGTGCTGGCGCGTGATCTTGTCGCGTTTGGTGAAGTTGGCTTGGCCGGCGAAATTCGTCCGGTGCCCAACGGGCAGGAGCGGTTGCGCGAAGCGGCGAAGCACGGCTTCAAGCGCGCCATTGTGCCCACCGGCAATGTGCCCAAGGGTGGCGCCGTGAAGCGCGACGCGGGCGGCATGGAGATCATTGCCGTCGCGCGATTGGGCGAAGCGATTGATGCTGCGTTTTGATTGCGCCATGTTGCTTGACTTCATTTTCGCGGCGCTGATCTGCGCGCCTCAATTTTTCCAAGCGGTTTGATCGAGCAATGTCATTGAGCAACAGGACCGAAGCACAACCGCGCTGATGCGCAGGACATGCTTTCCTTTTTCTTCTCAAGCATGGCCTGGCGGATCCGCGCGATCCATCAGGCCGGGCGCACGAAATGCCCTCGGCAGAATTTCTGACCGGGGGTTTTCTTTGCCCGAGGACTTCGTGTCCGAGGTCCTTATGCCAGGAGCGTGGCATGCGTAGCGATATGTTCAAAGTCATTGCCGAGCCTCCGCGCCGCGGCAAACACAATCACGCCCAGGCTGCACGACGCCGCGACGATCCTGATGGTCCGCGCCAGCTCGGCATGCGTGCGGGCTATGGCCGGCCGTCGCTCAACGAAAACCTGATGCCACTGCAGCGCTTCCTGCGCGCGCAGATTGGTCGGCCTTGGAACAAGGTCTACAGCGAGATCTCGGCAGGCATCGATCGCCGAAACGCTGCGCAATAGCACGTCTTTGAGCATATCGACGACATGATTGCCACCCAGGTCGAATTGCGCGATCGCAAGTGGATCGATCTGAAGGCCAAGTACATCTACTTCCAGCGGCAGGGCGTGCTGCGCAATGGCGCGACATCGATGCGACCACTTCGCTGATGTTGCTCGACGGAGAATGGTACGAAGTGCAGTTTGCATCGTTGCCGCCGATCTACATCGTTGAGCAGGTCGTGGCCGGCAAACTGAGTCGTCGACTGGTGACCGACTGCGTATACGACGTGGTGCGCAAGTGCGAGGTGCGGCGCTTCTGCGACGGGGACGTGGGCGAGCAGTCTGCTGTCGTCGTCATGGAAGGCGTGTATGCCGTCGCCAAGAGGCAGCTTTCGCGACGGGAGATCGCGGCGCACGGGCTGCGCACGTCAGCCTGAGGCCGCGTGTTCGTCACGCGACGTCAGCTGCGCTGATGCGCACATGTGCCGCGTTGATCGTCAGAGGCGTGCCGCGTGCAATGCGCGCCGATTGCCACCGTTGCGCAGAAGCGCGCGCAACGGCTATTGCTGTCGTAGTGGCAACGCGGACAGTTCCTTGGTGAAACACACCCCGGATTCCTTGTGCAATGCAACCGGAACAGCTGCCGTGAGCAACGCTTTGGCGCAATACTCCGCCGAGTTACCTTTTTGATGGAACGGAGGATTCGCGATGGCCGAAAAACTGAACCTGGGTGACACCTTTCCAGAACTCACATTGAAGGTGGGTGATGGCGCGTTGACGCTGCCCAGGGAGATCACCACACCCTATGCAATCCTGCTGTTCTACCGCGGTCACTGGTGACCATTCTGTCGCCGGCTTCTTGCTGGCTTTAACGAACGCCGTGCTGCGTTCGCTGCGATGGGTGTGAGCATCATTGCCGGTACGGTCGACACACAAGAGCAAACGCACGACGTGGCGACGCCGCTTGGGTTTCCGGTGGCCTGGGGCATGACGCGTACGGACGCTGATTCGATCGGCGGCTGGTGGGAAGCGCGGCGCAACCACATCCAACCGAGTGAGTTCGTCATCACACAGGCTGGTCGCGTGTTGTCGTCCACCTACTCCAGTTCGCCGATCGGCAGGATGGACCCCGAGGAGACGCTGACGTTGATGACGTTTCTGACACGACCACGAAGCTAACCGGTAACGTCCAGCAGCCCGTGCGACTGCAGGTGCGCGGGCGGGTTGCACGTTGCAATGGATCAGGTGGCGCCGGCGGTCCTGCACCCCGGCCCCGACGAATCCTCGGTTTCTGCTAGTCGGTCGTCTTGGTGATGGAGAATTCGCGAAACCTCGCTGCGCCGTTGGCGCCGCCCTGAATTTCCTCAAGTTCCAACTCAGGTAGCTCCTCGGCTTGCTGCGATTGCTGTTTAGACGCGTCGTACGTTTGGTTCAGTTCATCGGCCATAGCGGTTTCCTCGGGTTTTCGCCGGCCTCGGGCGAAGCGGGCACGTTTGCAGGGTTCAGGGAGCGCGATAAGCCTTACTCGTCGACCAGCCGCTGCACGTAAGTAGGTGTATGCACCGAGACTCGCAGCCGGATCAACGCAAACGCGTCGAGACTGTGCTTACGCTCACAATCAGTTTGAACACCCGCGGCCGAGTGATCGTTGCGCCGAAGCGGACAGACTGACCGTGCCCCCGTTACATGGACACCGACCCGAGCGAACCGGTGCCGTTCAGCATTGCTTGGAGGCTCTGCTGCGCGCAGAGGCTCTGCTGCCGTCAGTCGCTGGCCAGAAATCTCGACCGGTATTCCGGCGGGACCAATGGGCACAGTGTTGTCGCGCTGCCAAACAGCTTCCGCCGACGCTTGCCATGCCGAATCTCCAGCGCCAGCCGCTGCGGCTTCTGCAGTGACTTCACGACCAGACCGAAGGACCGATCGATCATGCGTTCGATCTCTCCACGCGGGATCGAGCCGTCCAGCACGACCGTGTTCCAGTGCCGCTTGTTCATGTGGTACCCGGGCAGCACAGCGTCGAACATCGTGCGCAGGAACTGCGCCTCATCGGGATCGCACTTGAGATTGATCCGCGCGACATCTGCGTCGGTCCCCAGCGTGGCGAACATCTTGTTGGCGATCTTGTAGACGTAAACGTCCGGGCCAAACGGGAAGTCTTCGAAGGCCTCCGGACGTAGTAGGAGATAAGCGCGCGCCGAGTCGAAGTTCATATCGACGTCAGCACGAACGGGCGCCAGTGCACGAAGGACGACGCTTGCTAGTGCAGGTGCACCCGGTCATGCACTACTCAGTCGAAACCCCGAATATCCGCTCGATGCTTCCAGTTCACAGCGGTCGCGATAACGCGGAAAGCCGCCGACATACGGCATGAAGATGCGCGGCTTGCCCGGAATGTTCGCGCCCAGGTACCAGGAGTTGCAGGTAGGCGCGGTGAACATGGTGCCCTCTGCAACTTGATTCACATGCGCGATCCACGCCTGCTCGGATGCGGGCAGCGGCTCGATCGTGCGCTGACCAGTTGTGCGCAGGTGCGCGATGCAGTCGCCGATCCAGTTCACGTGCTGTTCGATCGCAATGATCATGTTGCACAACACTGATGGGCTGCCGGGGCCGGTCACGGTGAACAGGTTCGGAAAGCCGGCCATCTGTAGGCCGAGGTAGGTCACCGGTCCGTCGGCCCACTTCTCTGCCAGTTGCACGCCGTCGCGGCCGCGAATGTTCGCCTTGAGCAGCGCGCCGGTCATGGCGTCGAACCCTGTGGCATAGATCAGCACATCCAGTTCGTGATGCGCCGCCGCGGTCTGAACGCCG
>CAMAVY010000003.1 GCA_945861675.1 Klebsiella pneumoniae
TCGCATCAAGACGTGGCGCGCAGCGAAGGCCAAGGCGCTGATCCTGGGCGTGCTCGGACGCGGAGTCGGCGACCAGGCAGGCGCGGCCTCGGCCGCGCCTGCCTGGTCGAAAGAGGAGGAAACGACAACCTAAAGCTGGGTAACATCCCTTCGTGAGGCAACAGGACCGGCCAAGATGATTGTCGTCGTCCATCTGATTGCGTTCTGGAGTGGAAGGGCGGCGACTGGCAGAAGGGAAGATCAGACTGCGGGTGTTGTCTCAACAGCCAACGCAATCAGCGCGCTTAGACGCGTTGCGGCGCGGGATCCAACGATCCGATACCGATAATCGGCACCAACTCCGCAACCTTTTCGCGCAGGTACGCGGTCTTCTGCCGGCCGATGCCCAACTCATCAAGCACGTCCTGGTAGCGCGGATCACTCACCACTGTGGCGCTGTAGCAGCGCTCGGCATGCACCGCGTAGATCATGGCGCGCGCCGCATACAGACTGTTGGACTCTTGAACGCGGCGCCACGCCGCGCCCCCGACGCTACGTTACCGACTATGAAGTGCGTGACGCCGCGAAGGTGATCATTGACCCTGGGATCATCGAGGGCCTCGACCAACCGTTCGCTGCGAGCAGGCAAATCACCGCGCGGCGCGCGCATTGCGATCCACCCGGCCCACTGCCGCTGAACGAGCCGAAGAAACACTTCAGCTCATCGTGGTGCCAAGCTCTCCGACGGTACCGCCGAAGACTGATTTTCCAATGGTGCGTATTGGCCGCCGCATAGCACGGGCAAGGGTGACGTCATCGACATGGGTGAGTCGGCATCGCGGCGTGCAGTCGCGGGCCGACATCCCGTTCAGGAGATTGAGCAAGATGAGGCTCCCAATGCGGCTCGCATCGATATTGGCAGTGCGTCGCACTATGTCGCCGTGTCGCCTGATCGGGGTGATCAAGCCGTACGCGAGTTTCCAGGCTTCACTGTCGATCTGAAGAGCATAAGTATTTCAAACGGCGCCTGTATGAGATGTGTCGAGTAATCCGCGAGCCGCTGGGCGGGCAAAGGCAGTGGTCGAATTCCTGCAGCCGTTGAGGCTGCGCAACAGGCTGACGCCGGCCATGCCACAACGCGCGCACACGGCAATGGCCCCTGCTGCGTGCATGCAACGCGAACTGATCAAGTGGAATGGCATCAACGGCCGGGATCGATGCCCGACGCGAGCCGTCCGCCATGAATCCACGCCGCAAGGTCGGCGGGCACCATCCCGGCCACGCGTGCGTCATAGGCCGCAAGATCGTCGCGGGTGAGTCGCACGCGCCACTCGCCACTGCCGCCGCTGCGGAAGAAGCCCTTCGGGTCCTTCCAGTTCCCGCGTGACGCCCCCGGCGCGAGCTCCGCAGCACGGTCACGCATGCGGCTGAGGCTCGCCTCCGGCACCAGCGCACGCGCGCGTTCTGGCGAACACGCAATCCCGAGCACGCCAGCCAGCCTCAACAGCTCAGTGGCGAGATCCGCCTTGTAATCGGAGTAGTGAAACATCGCCACGTTGGCGTCGCGCCGATGCTGCCAGCCCGTATGCAGGTGCTGGACAACCGAGGCAAGGCAGGGTGGCCCACTCAGGGCGGTCTGTATTGACGAAGAGTCGGAAGCGTTCGACGGGATCCTCCGGCGGCGGAACGCGCGCCGGGAAGTCGCCGAGGTCGTGGTTGCCGACGGCGGCCGCCCGCACCGTCAGAAAATGCTCGAAGTCCATGTTGGTGGCGTGATGTTCATACGAGATTGCGACATCGCGCGGATCACGACCGACGACCAGATAGGTGACGTCCTCCCGTAGCGGGAGTCCATCGAGCGGCGTGTGTGTCTTGATGAAGCGCCGGTGGGTCTGTGCTGCCAGGGCACCCCACACGTCGGCGATCGACCGGGTACTCATGTCCATCCACGGCGACATCTGGTCCAACTCGGCCGGAAACACGGGGCCGTCGAAGATCAGCAGCGTGCACAGCATCTGCGTCCAGGTGGTGCCGCACTTGGGAGGTGTGCTGATGACGATGTCGCCGGCACGAAACGAAAATCCGTCCCAACGCGCGCTATCGGCAATTACGTAGCGGTAGCGCATGCGCGTCCCTATTGCCTGCACAGAAAGAAGATCTACGCCCTCCGTCGCCCCGCGACCGACGGCGCGCTCAGCGAGGACACTGAACCGCCCACGCTCGACCTCGAACCCCGGCGTGCATAGGGCGAACAAACCACATGACACGAGCCAAGCCTGAGTATGGAGCCAACATCGGCTGTGTGGGAACTGGGCGAGGTCCGATGGGTGGCAGCAATGCTCGTCACCGGCTGACGCATGAGATGGGCGAATGCGCACACGTGGCATCGGCGATGCGGAAGCTGCAGTTCCTGAGGGCGAGTCTGAAGACCCCGTGAAAGGCAATGGTAGGTGTGACGTAGCGCGTGCCCAGCAGCGCGCGTAGGGTCGCAAATCGCGAAACGCTGCAAACCCCATTGAACTCCCTGACCCGCTCAGCAGCCTTCCCGATCGCGCTGTGCGTGGAATGCGTGGTGCATGCCGGCCGGCCATCTGAATTGGTTGGCTACGTCGTCAAGAACGCTCACGGTGACACGCGCACATGGTCGCGCTGGACGGGGTCTACACGAAGGACGGTGAGAGGCCACGCTTCCACGAAGTCTCCGCGCCCAGCAGCACTGAGATGCAACGCTTGCTCGACGCGATCGTCGCGCGGGTGCTGCTCTGCCTTGTGCACGACGGTCTGCTCGTCCGTGATGCGGAGCAGCCCTGGCTTGATCTCGAATCGCGCGACGGGCCGGACACCCTCGGTGCGGCTTCGATCCAGTATCGGATCGCCGTGGGGCCGCACGCGGGACGCAGGGCGCTGACGCTGAAGTTGGCGGCGCCGAAGCCGCTCTCCACGCCGCCGAAACCCTTCACGGTGGCGCGCGATGGACTCTCGCTCATGGCGCACCAGCGCGAGGGCATCGAGCGGCTGTGTCGATACGTCACCCGACCAGCGTTGGCACTTGAGCGGCTCAGCTCAAACGAAGCCGGCCAAGTGGTCGGCAGTTCGCATTGCGAACTGCTTGGCTGATTGCTCAGCAAGCCGATGGAGCCGACGGCCAGCGTGACCAGGATCCAGTGAGCCCGCGACCAACATTGTGGTCACCGATCAGCTTCGCCCCGTTCCGCCGTGACCCGCGGTCCAGCCATAGTCAAGGAGAGTCGGCGGCATCCGCTCTGTTCGGCCCATGCTCCGTTCATGACCCACGCTTCATTCAACATTGAAAACAACCGGGACTTCGAGCCTCTGAGCAAGTTGCTCGCAGGCGTCCGGCGTGCGGGCGAATTCTTTGTCAGCGGTGCCGCGGAAATTCCGATGCCGAAGGTGGAAGTCGATGGCGTCGGTCCGCTGTCCTTTCCTGTTCCGCCTGGCCAGATCGCGGCAACCAGATCGAGCTGCGATGACGTTACGAACGAGGCGTTCAATGCGGCCCGTTCACCCGAGTAACGTCGTCGTGCTCATACCGCTACTCATCGAGTGCTCGACGCGTGCTCCGTTCTGATGCGGTGCGGTCAGCGCCGCGAAGTGACTCAGCCGGAGCCAGGCGAGCAGGCATCTCGCCTGGTGCATCATCCCCTCCAGGTTGCCGGGCTTGACGAGAAACGAATTGACGCCGAGATCGTACGCGTACTCGATGTCTTCGGGCCGGCACGACGCACTCAGGATGCAGACGTGCAACCGCCTGAGCCCGGGTTGCGCGCGGATCCACGCCAGTACTTCGAAGCCGCTCCTCCCCGGCATGTTCAGGTCGAGCAACACCACGGTGGGCATCGGATACGCGCCCCGGTCGCTGCACGCACCATCACCCTTCAGATAGGCGATCGCCTCGTCGCCGTCGTGGGCGAACTGCAGTGGTTGCGTGAAACCGGCGCGGCTGAATACCGTCTGCATCAGCAGCGCGTCGTTCGCGCTGTCGTCCACCATCAGAACGATAGGGTCTTCGATCTTCATGGGTGTCTCCCGCTCGAATGATCCTCGTGGTCGTCCGGTGCCTTGGGTAGCTCGATCCAGAATCTGCTGCCTTGCCCGGGCGCTGAGACCACACCGACGTGGCCGCCCAGGCGCTCCATGCCCTTGTGGACGATCGCAAGCCCGATGCCGGTGCCCGCGTACTTTGTCGTGTGCAGACGCTGAAAGACCTGAAAAATCCGTTGCTGAAACTCGGCCGGAATACCGATGCCGTTGTCTTCGATCCACACACGAACCACCTGCCCAGGTCGCTCCTCGCAGTACAACCGCACGTGCGGCGCCTTGTCGGCGACGAACTTCAGCGCGTTGCCGAGCAGATTCACCAGTACCTGGCCAATGGTGGCGGCATGGGCCGTCACCATTGGCCAGGGAGCAATGTTCTCGACACACGCATGACCATCGCGAATCTGCTGCTCACAGGCGCCGATCGCTTCCTGAACGACCGATTTCAACGACACGCTTACCAGCTCGATCTTCTGCTGGCTGACGCGACTGAACGTCAGCAGGTCTGCCAGCAGGAGGTCCATCGTCTGCGCAGCACTGCTGATGAAGTTGGCGAACTGGCGGCCTTCTTCGTTCAGGTTCATCGCGTGCTCCTGAACGAGCAACTGAGCGTAACCCTGCATGGTGCGCAGCGGCGCCCGCAGGTCATGCGCAATCGAATAGACGAACGTCTCAAGTTGCTCGTTGGCGAGCCGCAGTTCCGTCGTGCGCACGCCCACGAGGCGATCGAGATCCGCCGCCTGTTTCGCAAGCCGCAAGTCGGTCTCGCGCAATGCGTTTTCGATCTGCTTGCGCGCGGTGATGTCGCGGACGTTGCACTGGATGACCTGGTGGTCTCCTTCCTGGTACAGGTTGCTGATGAACTCGACGTCGACCCGCTGTCCGGATTTGGTTTCCAGCGGCAGATCTTCGTAGCGGATGTAGCCCCTGTTCTGCAGTTCCCTGAATGCGGACTGGCTCGCTGCTTCGTCCTTCAGCAGGCCGAGCTCGAACAGCTCCCTGCCCAGGAACTCCTCACGGCTGTAGCCCAGGAATGCCACGAGGAACGGATTGACGTCGATCACCTTCCGTGTGCCGGGATCGATGATGAGGATTCCGTCGTACGCAGCTTCGAACAAGCGGCGATAACGCACCTCCGTGTTCGTCATCGGTGAAGGAGACATTGCTACACGTCCGCGCGCCGTTTGTGCGGCAGCGCATTCGAACGGCTGCCCCCGTGTGCGTCTGTGGGCTACCGAACATTGCTCTGCCTCACGCCTCTCGTCGCCAGCCGCACTTCCCGCAGGAAGTACGCAAGTCGCACCACCCGTGCCACGGTGCAACCCGTGAAAAGCAATCCGATGTGCCTCTCGAGTTCGACGTGGATCAGCACTTCCAGGAACAGTGCCGCGATGACCGAACAAACGAGCAGTGCCGCCGGCGTTGCGCGTTCCCAGGGATTCGCACACTTTTCACTGCCGGTCGCGACCGCACGGGCTCTTCAGTCTCGCCCCGATGAACCGCAACTTCCGCGTCGCCGGTGTTCGCTGCCACACTCCTGCGGAGTCGATGCCATGAGGTTTGTTCTGTGCTCTACAACAACCACAGCCCCGCATGTCCAGCGTTGGTCAGCGCAAGATCGACTGCAGCCACGATCTAATCGCGAAGCGACAGGCTCCGGTTCACTGAAGCGCTGAGTATCAGGCGATACGCAGCCGCGCCGTCGCCGCAGCAGCGCGCACCGTAGCAGGCGCGGTCCCACCGAAGTGGCTGCGTGCGGCCACCGAACCTTCCAGCGTCAACACTTCTGCAACGTCCTGCTGAATGAGTGGCGAGAAGCGCTGCAGGTCTGGCAGCGTCAGCATGGCCAGATCGCACTCTGCTTCGATGGCGTGCCGCACGACTTTGCCGACCACTTCATGGGCGTCGCGGAATGCCAGGCCCTTGCGCACCAGATAGTCCGCGAGATCCGTGGCTGTTGCATGACCCTTGAGCGCCGCCTGGCGCAGATTGCCGTGATTGAGCTGCAGCGAAGGCAACATGTCGGCGAATGCACGTACACAATCGCGCGTAGTGTCGAGGGCATCGAACAGCGGCTCTTTGTCTTCCTGATTGTCTTTGTTGTAGGCCAGCGGCTGGCCCTTCATGAGAACCAGCAGCGCGTTGAGATCACCGACCACGCGGCCAGTCTTGCCGCGCACAAGCTCTGGCACATCCGGATTCTTCTTCTGCGGCATGATGCTCGAGCCTGTGCAGAAGCGATCCGGCAGGCGCGCGAAGTCGAACTGCGCCGATGTCCAGAGCACCAGCTCCTCTGCCCAGCGTGACAGATGCACCATGAGCAGCGCCGCCGCCGCACAGAACTCGATGGCGAAGTCGCGGTCGGCGACGGCGTCGAGGGAGTTTGCACAGGGGCTGTCGAAGGCCAGCTGTTCTGCCGTGAAGTAGCGGTCGATCGGATAGCTGGTACCGGCCAGCGCCGCGGCGCCGAGCGGCATCTGATTCATGCGCCTGCGGCAGTCCTGCATTCGACCGCGGTCGCGGCTGAGCATCTCGAACCAGGCCAGCATGTGGTGCCCGAAGGTGATCGGCTGCGCGGTCTGCAGATGTGTGAAGCCAGGCATCACCGCGTCGGCTTCGCGCTCAGCAAGTGCGACCAGCACGTGTTGCAGGCGGGCGATGAGGCCATCGAGGTCATCGATGCCATCACGCAGGAACAGGCGCACGTCGGTTGCGACCTGATCATTGCGCGATCGCCCCGTGTGCAGCCGCTTGCCCGCCTCGCCGATCAGCGCGGTGAGGCGCGACTCGATGTTCATGTGCACGTCTTCGAGAGCGACTGACCAGGCAAACTCGCCGCGCTCGATCTCTGCCTGTATCTGTACGAGACCTTTGACGATTGCGTCGGTGTCCGCCTCGCTCAGCACGCCCACTTTGCATAACATGCGGGCATGCGCGATCGAGCCGCGGATGTCCTGTCGATACATGCGTTGATCGAAGGTCACGGACGCGGTGAAGCGCTCCACGAATGCATCGGTAGGCTCGGCAAAGCGGCCGCCCCAGAGTTTCTGTTGCTGTCCATCCGGCGCACTGCCTGCTTTGCTTGGCTGGGTGCCGCTCTCCTGAGTGGCGCTTTCCTGAGTGGTCTTGATGTCCTTGGTGGAATTGCGGGCTGGATCCACGTTGGAAGGGTCATTGGTGTTCATTCGGGCGGCTGGTCTGCAGGAGGGTCGGCGATTATAGACATCGACACTTCGACGGGCGCCCGGGCATCTGCGCGTGCGACGCCTGCAACCGCCGAGTTCTTCGTGCCGGATCTGTGCAACGTCCCGGCGCTTTCTCTGCTGATCCTGTTCGGTGAGCTCATCGCCACGGTGCTGACGCTTGCGTCCGAACGTCCCGACTGGGACCGCTTCGGCTGGATGTCGCTGTTCGTGCAATGGATCGTGCTGGCCAGTGCGGGTGGGCTGTGTGTCACCAGGTCTGCAATGGCGCGCTGGCCCATGCATGTTGGCGCGACGTGTGCGTGGCTGCTGATCGTGATGATTACGCTGCTGCTCACTGCGATCGGCGAACAGTTGGTGTTCGCGGAGATCCGGGCGTTCGACCTGGCGCGCAACAGCCTGTTGGCTGCAGTCATCGGCGGCATGGCCCTGCGCTACTTCTTCGTGCAGCAGCAGTGGCGGTTGGAACAGGCGTCAGCGCTGCAATCACGCATTCAGGCGCTGCAGTCGCGGATCCGGCCGCATTTCCTGTTCAACAGCATGAACATCATCGCCAGCCTGATTCCGGTCGATCCTGACAATGCGGAAGTTGTTGTCGAGGATCTGTCTGCGCTGTTCCGCGCCAGTCTCAATGAGGCCGGCAACCAGGTCCCGCTTGCGGACGAGCTTGAGCTTTGCGAGCGCTATCTGCACATCGAATCGTTGCGCCTTGATGAACGGTTGCACATCGAATGGCACATCGATGACCTGCCGCAGGGACTGCGTATCCCACAGCTGACCCTGCAGCCACTCATTGAGAACGCCATCTATCACGGCATCCAGCCATTGCCGCAGGGCGGCACCGTGAGCATTGCCGTCGCCTATGTCAGCGGTAGAGTCGAAGTTCAGATCCGCAACCCTGTGCCTGCGGCTGCTCCTGTTTCTGATCTCGTTTCTGATCTGGGGCGGGCGGGTGCGGCGCTGACACAGTCGGCGCGTGGGAATGGCATGGCATTGCACAACATCCGCAATCGCCTGGAAGCGTTGTATGGCGGCACAGTGCGTCTGGACAGTGCTCGCCATGGCAATGTGTGGGAGGTGACGCTGCAGTACCCGTTTGCGCTGCCAGACTTCCCGACAAGCGAAGCAACGAGGGCCTGACCTTGAAGGTGCTGTTGGTTGACGATGAAAAGCTGGCGCGCGAGCGTCTGCGCAGGATGCTTGCCGATGTGCCGTACCTGGAGATTGTTGGTGAAGCGGCGAATGGCCTGCAGGCGATCGAAGCCATTGGCGCAACCCAACCCGATGTAGTGCTGCTCGACATCCGCATGCCCGGCATGGATGGCCTCGAGGTCGCACGCCATCTCACCACGCTCGATCAGGCACCGGCAGTCATCTTCTGCACGGCCTACGAAGATCACGCGCTTGAAGCCTTCGAAGTGCAGGCAGTTGGTTATGTACTGAAGCCCGTGCGCAAAGCTGACCTTGAGCGCGTGTTGAGCGGAGCGCGGCGCGTGAACCGCGTCCAGCTTGCGGCGCTGCATGGCGATGCGCCGGTGCGCAGAACGCACATCGCGGCGCGTACCCGGCGCGGTCTGGAAGTGGTTCCGATTGACGACGTGCGCTACTTCATGGCTGACCAGAAGTACGTCACGGTGCGGCACGTGGCCGGCGAACTGCTGGTGGATGAGACACTGCGGGAGCTGGAGCTCGAGTTTGGTGAACGTTTCGTTCGCGTGCATCGCAACTCGATCATTGCGGGTAGTTGCATTGAAGCGCTCGAACGCGACAACGATGGCCGGCACTATGTTCGATTGCGCGATGTACCAACGCGGCTCGATGTCAGCCGTCGGCACGTCGCAGACCTGCGCAAGTACATTGAGGAGTTGTGAAAGATGAGCGACCGCACATCGGGTGCTGAAGCGCCCCTGCCGGAGGCAGCCACGGCCACGCAGGATGCGGCTACCGCTGTGCTGGCAGCACTGCCCGCGCAGCTGATCATTGCAACGCGCCAGAGCCCGCTTGCGCTCTGGCAGGCCGAGCACGTGCAGGCGCTGCTGCAGGCTCGACTGCAGGCATTGGCGCCGCAGGTCGTCGTGCAGCTGCTGGGCATGACGACCGAAGGTGATCGGCGACTGGGCGTGCGCCTTGCCGATATCGGCGGCAAAGGTCTGTTCGTCAAGGAACTCGAAACTGCGATGCTCGATGGTCGTGCGCATCTGGCCGTGCATTCCATGAAGGATGTACCCGCCGAGTTGCCGCCTGGATTTGTCATGGCGGCAATCATGCAACGCGCAGATGTGCGCGATGTGCTTGTCAGTCGTGAGGGCTACTCACTCATGAGCCTGCCGCAGCATGCGCGGGTGGGTACGTCCAGCTTGCGGCGGCGCGCGCAACTGCTGTTGCACCGCCCTGATCTGCAGATCGTCGATGTGCGCGGCAATGTCGGTACGCGCATGGGCCGCATCGACAGCGGCGATGTCGTTGCGGTCGTGCTGGCACAAGCCGGGTTGGATCGCCTGGGCATCAGGACGCATGCACAAGTCCCGCTGACAGTCGAACAATCGTTGCCGGCCGGTGGCCAGGGCGCGCTCGGCATCGAAGTGCGCGCAGATTCGCGCGCTGTGCTTGCGTTGGTTGAGCAACTGGCAGATGCACAGACCAGTCGCTGTGTGCAGGCAGAACGCGAGGTCGGTCGTTTGCTGGGCGGTGGCTGCACGATGCCACTGGGCGCGTTCGCCGAACAACTTGGCGATGGTGCGCTGTACCTGCGTGCGCTGCTTGCACAACCCGACGGTCGCAGAGTGTTGCGTGCAGAGGCACAGGGCATGGACGCGATCGCACTTGGCGCAGCGGTCGCGGCGCAACTGCGTGCACAAGGCGCTGACGACATTCTTGCGGCGCTGGCACAGCCATGAAGCACTGCGTGCCCTGGGCTGAAGGCTGTTTGAGCGATTGATGCGCGTGCTGGTCACCAGGCCGGACCCTGCGGACGCACGCCTGGCGGCGGCGCTGCGCATGGCCGGGTATGAAGTGGATCAGTGCCCGGCCTTGATCCTGCGTGGTCTCGAGCCTTCGGCGATTGCGCTGACGGCTGTGCAGGCTGCGGACATGTGTGTATTCGTGTCGGTACATGCAGTGCGTTTTGCCTGGCCCTGGCTGCGGACGCGCCGCACGCCGCATTGCACACACTTCGCCATCGGACCGGCGACTGCGGCAGCGCTGAGTGCGCTCGGCCTCTTTGCGGAACAGCCGCTTGAATCTGCGTCGGCCGAGCAGCTGCTTCGTTTGCCGCGCCTGCAGAATGTGCGCGGTCAGCGGGTGCTCATTGTCCGCGGTCGAGGCGGGCTGGCATTGCTCAGTGACACGCTGCTCGATCGCGGCGCCGAGGTGCAGCTGTTCGAGGCGTACGAGCGCGTGCCATTGGCCGACGTCGATCTGCGCCGCAACTGGGGTCCACCTGACTGCATTGCCGTCAGTAGCGGTGAGGGATTGCAGGCGCTGATTGCTGCCGCAGATTCGCAGGCGATTCCGCTGCGCAACGTACCAACGCTGGTGCCATCGAAACGCGTTGCCGCATTGGCGCACGAACTGGGCATCGCACGGGTTATCGTCTGCGCGGGTGCAGGCGATGCGGCCGTCGTGGCCGCGCTCCGACAGTTTTCACGCGAACAGTGATCAGGCAAGCAAGCGCATTGAGGGCGGGCCATGGCAGATGCGAGGAACCCCAACGAAGACATGCGGGCGCGTGGCACGCCTAAACGCGGACGTGCAGCATTCTGGCTGTGGTTGGTGTTGCTGGTGGCGGTTGCCGTGGTCGGGCGCTGGTATGTCTGGCCGCACCTGCAGGCGCTGCTCGGAGGTGGCGACTCCGCGGGTGAAAGCGCAACGGATGCGGCCGATGGCGCATCAGTTGATGGGCCATTGGTTGATGGCCCACTGGGTGATGGAGTAGCGGTCGATACCGTTGGCCCAGTTGCAACCGGGGCAGCTCAAGTGCGTTCGCAAAGCGCGTCGCAGCCGGTGGGCGCTGCAGTGTCTGGTGCGCCGCCGGCAGCGGACGCTGACATGGCGCTTGCCGGTCTGCGCAGCAGCGTCGCACAACTGCAATTGCAGGTCAGTGCTGCGGCAACAGGCGAAGGACGCCTGGCCGAGCTCGAACATCTGCTGCACATGGCACGCCAACACGCCGAACTCGAGACCAATCCACCGACCGCATTGCGGCTGTTGAATGCGGCAGACCTGATCCTTGCGAACAGCGGTGACCCGCGTCTGCTGCCGGTACGTGCTGCACTGGCCAACGATATTGCACAGGTGCGTGGTCAAGCCGAGATCGACGTGGAGGGCACGTATCTGCGCATCGCTGCGCTGAATGCGTCTGCCGCAGCACTGCCGTTTCAGCAGCCAGTCTTTGCTGGCGACATGGCAACGCAACGCGATGCGAACCAGGATCTGTGGTCGCGCGCCGTGCAGGCAGTGCAGGGACTCGTGCGTGTGCGCACCGATCGCAATGCGACGGAGCTGCCGGTGCTGGCGCAAGAGGCGCAGGCGGTGGTTCGACAACGCATCATGCTGGCGCTCGATCAGGCCAGCACCGCGGTGCTGCGCGGCGAGGTGAAGGTGTATCGCGCGGCGTTGGGTCGCGCCGATGCACTGGTACGCCAACATGCACAGACCAGCGCATTGGCAACACGCCGCTTTCGGCAGGAGCTTGGACAACTGGTCAACGCGGTTGGGCTGCAGGCGGCGGTGCACATTTCGGCGTTGGACGCGTTGGCGCAGGTGCCGCGCATGACGCCGCCGGGTTTGCTCCCGCCACCCGAAGACTTCGGCGCACCTGCGGCACCGCCGCTGGAGGGCGTGGCGCAGACCTTGCCGCCGGCAGCGCAGGTGGCTCCGCCCGCCAGATCGGCGGTACAGCCCGCCAGATCGGCGCCACCGGCTGCAGCGCTGCCGCTTGCCAGGCCGCCAGCGGTCAGAGCGCCTCAAGCAGGTCAGTCGCGATGAGCACGGCGCCAACGGAAGTCAGCTCGGCACAACCACCGGCCGTGCCGCCGCCCAAGCGTCGGCGCACGGGCGCACCGTGGTGGCTGGGCGGTCTGCTGATCGTGGCAGCTCTGGTCGCGGGGCTCATCGCCGTCAACGGCGATCCGGGCTATGTGCTGGTCAACGTCGGACAGATCAGCGTGGAGACCAGCTTCTGGTTTGCCCTGGTGGCACTGGTCCTCGCCTATCTGTGCGTTCGCGCATTCGGTGTGCTGTGGCGTGCGCTCTTCGGTGCCAATGGCTGGTGGCGGCAGCGCCAAACGCGCCGCGCACGAGCGCGCACCACGCAAGGAATGCTGGCGTTTCAACAGGGCGACTGGGCGGCGGCGCGCAAGAGCCTGCTGGCGAACGTAACCGCAGTCGACGACCCCGCAGTCAACCTCATCTACGCGGCCCGGGCTGCCTATGCAGAGGGCGACAGCCAGCAGGCCGAACTGTACTTGCGCCAGGCGGAGACAGGACTGCCGGTCGATCAGCCCGCAGCGGCGTTGGTTCGGCTTGAACAGATGCTCGATGCAGGTGGCGAGCCGCCGATCACCGAGCTGCAGCAGTTGCGCGATCGTGCGCCACGCAGTCCGGGTGTGTTGCGCGCGTTGGCCGTTGCGCTGGAGCGCGGCGAGCAGTGGCAGCTGCTGCGCGGTCTGGTTGCGGATCTGCGCAAGCAACAGGCGCTGGCCGCGCCCGCACTCACGGAACTGGAGCGGCGTATCTGGAAAGGCGTTGCGAAGAGCAGCGCTGGGCTGCCCGAGTTACAGCGTGCGTGGGGCGAGTTGTCGCGCACGGAGCGTGCCGATGCTGCGTACGTGCTGGCCTACGCAATGGCGTTGCACAGGTTCGGCGCAGATGCAGAAGCCGAGAGTCAGCTGCGCGAGTCGCTGGCCAATGCATGGCAGCACCAGCACGTAACGCTGTACGGCCTGTTGCGCGCCGACAGCGCGAAGCAACTCCGCCAGATTGACCAGTGGCTGGCCCAACATCCTGACGATGGTGCGTTGCTGCAGGCGTCTGGTCGGCTGCATGCAGCGGCTGGCAACTGGCAACAAGCACGCAATGCATTCAATGCAGCAGCGCAGGTGCTGGCGCGTCGCGGTGCTACGAATTGGGGTGCATCGGCGCAGCAGGTGAACAGTGAGCTTGCAGAAGCGTTGCTGCAGTTGGGCGATACCGCAGGGGCATTGAGCCAACTGCGGGCGCCGTCATGACGGCGCGCCGTTCTGACGTGTCGCGCCGCGCACGGCGCCCGCGCCGCGCACGGCGCGCGTTTACAGCAGATCTGAACGCAGTCGCTCTGCAGCGATGCCTGCATCGCGCAGCCGGCCTGCGGTTGCCTGGACCATTGCCGGCCCGCCACTGATGAAGAAGACATCAGCGTTTTGCCAGTGCGCGTCTGCCAACAGTGCATCGACCAGCAGGCCCTGACGGCCGCGCCACGACGGCTGCTCGCTGACGATGGCGTGCCAGGAAAAGTTGCTGTGCGCGGCCGCCAGTTCATCCAGGAGCGTGGCGCAGTAGAGCTGGTCTGCGGTTCGAACACCCCAGTACAAACGCAACGTCAACTGCTCACGTGGCCGCTGCGTACCTGTGTGCGTCTGATTGCGTGCCCAATCACGCACGATCGCCAGCGCTTGCGTGATGCCTGTCGCGGCCGCAGCCAGCAGCACGGATTCAGCGTCTGGCACTGCGAAGAGCCCGGTTGTGCCCGCTGGCGGCGTGAACTCGATGACCGTTGCGGCAAGAATGGCGTCCATGCGCGCAACATCAGGGCTACCTGGGGTCGCCGCGTAGTGCAGCTCGATGAGTGGCAGGTCGCTGGGCAGTGATGCGATGGAGAAGAACACGGGCGTGCCATCGGGCGACAGCAGACCCAGGTACTGCCCACTGTGGAAGCTTGGCCATGCGCCCTCGACCTGCAGTTGCAGACGGCGAATGTCTGAGGAGGACGGCTGCGGATCGTTGCGGAAACGCGGGTCAGCGTTGAGCGCTTCGTTCGCGATCAGCCTGGCACGATATCGAGTCATGGCGCTCGCCTTGCCAATCATCCGTCGCGGACGCGGCGTCTATCGGCCTTTCATCGAAGCGAAGAACTCGTCGTTGGTCTTCGTGTCCTTCAACCGATCCAGCATGAACTCGATGGCGTTCAGGTCATCCATGTCGTGCAGAAGCTTGCGCAGGATCCAGACGCGGGCGAGTTCTTCTTCCGACATCAGCAGCTCTTCACGGCGCGTGCCGGAGCGGCGCACGTTGATGGCCGGGTACACGCGCTTCTCGGCAATTCGCCGTTCGAGATGCAGTTCCTGGTTGCCGGTGCCTTTGAATTCCTCGTAGATCACCTCGTCCATCTTCGAGCCGGTGTCGATGAGCGCGGTGGCGATGATAGTGAGGCTGCCGCCCTCTTCGATGTTGCGCGCGGCCCCAAAGAACCGCTTCGGTCTCTCCAATGCGTGTGCATCGACACCGCCGGTCAGTACTTTGCCCGACGACGGCACAATGGTGTTGTAGGCGCGCGCGAGACGCGTGATGGAGTCGAGCAGAATGACCACGTCGCGTTGATGTTCGACGAGGCGCTTGGCCTTCTCGATGACCATCTCCGCAACCTGCACGTGGCGTGTGGGCGGTTCGTCGAAGGTGCTGGCAACCACTTCACCGCGCACGGTGCGCTGCATGTCGGTCACTTCTTCCGGACGCTCGTCGATCAGCAGAACGATGAGTGTGACGTCGGGATTGTTGGCCGTGATCGACTGCGCGATGTTCTGCAGGATCAGCGTTTTGCCGGCCTTGGGCGGCGAAACGATCAGGCCACGCTGGCCTTTGCCAATAGGTGCCACGAGATCGACGACGCGGGCGGTCAGGTCCTCGGTGGAGCCATTGCCGCGTTCCAGTCGCATGCGCTTGTTGGGGAACAGTGGCGTCAGGTTTTCGAACAGAACCTTGTTCTTGTTGCCCAGCGGCTCTGTGAAGTTGATCTCGTCAACTTTCAGCAGCGCGAAGTAGCGCTCGCCGTCTTTGGGTGGCCGTATCTTTCCTGAGATGGAATCGCCGGTGCGCAGATTGAAACGGCGGATCTGGCTGGGTGAGACATAAATGTCGTCGGGACCTGCGAGATACGAACCGTCAGGTGAGCGCAGGAAGCCGAAGCCGTCCTGCAGAATCTCCAAGGTGCCATCGCCGTAGATATCGTCACCGGCTTTGGCGGCGCGCCGCAGAATGGCGGCAATGACCTCCGGCTTGCGCTGCCGCGCCATGTTCTCGATGCCCAGATCACGGGCCATGTCCACGAGGTCAGCGACGGGTTTCCGTTTCAGATCAGTCAAATTCATAGCGATGTGTACATACGTTTAAGCAACATGAAGTGAGGGTTTTGGTTTTGCAGTGCGACGCTGACTCGAATGAGCCCATCGCAGTTGTGTTGCCGTGACCACCACATGAGGCAGCCATGGCAGCGGCTAGGACGAATGGCAGCGGCTAGGACGACAGCCTGATGATGGCGGTCGGCGGGTTCGAAAGAGCAGGTGCGCGTCGCGGAGGAGGTGGGATGCGACGGATCGGCCGGGAATCTAGCACCCCATATCCAGAGCGTCCAGCGGCGAGTGCTGCGTGGGGCGCGCGGTGGTGCAGTTCAAACAATGATTGATCGACTGCCGATCAGCAGCGCGTGCACTGCACGCGCCGCGATGGAAACTGCACACGCTGCGATCGAAGATGCTGCAGTTGTCAGACGTTCTGATCGAGAAACGCGGCGAGCTGTGACTTCGACAGGGCCCCGATCTTGGTCGCTTCGACCTGCCCGTTCTTGAACAGCATGAGTGTCGGAATGCCACGGATACCGTACTTCGGCGGTGTTGCCGAGTTGGCTTCGATATCCATCTTCATCACCTTGATGCGACCGTCGTAGTCCTTGGCAATCTCTTCAAGGATCGGCGCAATCAATTTGCATGGGCCACACCATTCGGCCCAGTAGTCCACCAGCACAGGCTTGTCGGACTTCAGCACGTCAGACTCGAATGACGCGTCTGTGACCTGAGAAATGTTCTGACTCATGACTCGCTCCTAAGGAAGACAGATGACCGGACGTGTTACTGAATTTGAGTGTAACCCGGAAAATCGTGCTGGCCGCCAGCCCCGACCCCGCAGCCCCGCTGCGCACCCACGTTGCACGCCAAGGTCGGTCCCCGGCCTGATAGATCTGCGCATGGGTCTCGCTTGGGGCTTTATAGTGAGGGCAGTGGCCCCGACGCTGGGCAGCGTGCAGATGATTTGAGGGTTGATGGGCATCGCAATGATTGGAGCAGATGGCGCGGAAGAGGATCTCGTTGCAGTGGTCGACCTTGGGTCGAACAGCTTCCACATGATTCTGGGGCGCTGGATTGACGGCGAATTCCGCACGCTTGAGCGTGTCAAAGAGCGCGTGCAGCTGGCAGCAGGCTTGAACGATCGCGCGGAGTTGTCGGCCGGCAGCATCGCCCGCGCGCTGGCTTGTCTGCGCCGCTTCGGCCAGCGCCTGCGTGGCGTGAGTCGCTTACGCGTCGTGGGTACAAGTGCGCTGCGTCAGGCGGTCAACCGGGACGTGTTCGTTACAGCAGCTACGGCCATTCTGGGCGCGCCCATTGATGTGATCTCCGGTGAAGAAGAAGGCCGCCTCATCTACCTCGGCATCGCGTGCGTGCTCGAAGACGAGGCCGAGTCACGCCTGGTCGTAGATATAGGTGGCGGTTCAACGGAATTGGTCGTTGGTCGACAAGGTCTACCCGAGCAGGTGGCAAGTGTCCCGGTGGGCTGTGTGTCGGTCACACGGCGCTTCCTCGACGAGCCGGCACATCTTGGTCACGCCTACGCTACGGCGCAGGCGAAAGTGCAGGCCAGCCTTGAGTCTGTGCGTGACGGTTGGACCGAAGCCAACGGGCAGCCTGTCACCTGGCAGCACGTTGCAGGCAGCTCGGGCACGATCGAGTCGGTGCAGGAAATGCTGCGGCTGAATGGCTGGACCACCGACATCATCACGCGCGAAGCCGTGGAGCGCCTGCATAGCCATCTGCTTGGCTGCCGTACAACGATGGATGCGGCGTTGTCGGGCCTGCCGCCGGATAGGGTGGACATCTTTCCGGGTGGGTTCGCGATCGTCGCCGCCGTCTTCCGTGCCCTGGATCTTGCGAGCATGGAATACGTTGATGGCTCGCTGATGGATGGCGTGCTGTATGAACTGCTCGATCAACGTGATGTTGTCGACATGCGGGCGCGCACGCTCTCAGGCATGCAGCGGCGCTATCAGGTCGACCAGCCGCAAGCCTTGCGTGTGGCTGCGCTGGCAGAGCAGTTTCGCGTGCAGCTGCAGTCGAGTTGGGGGCTTGAAGATGCATCGGCGCGTCAACTGCTTGGCTGGTCGGCGCAGCTGCACGAGATTGGCCTCGCAATCTCGCCGGTCAATCATCCGCGGCATGGCGCCTATCTGATCGATCATGGCGAGATGCGCGGTTTCAATACGCCGCAACGGCGCGCCATTGCATTGCTGTTGCGCAGCCAGCGACGCTCGTTCCCGCGCGCCGCCTTCTCCATCTATGCGCCAAAGGAGCGACAGCGCATGTCGCGCTTGTCCCTGTTGCTGCGTCTTGCCATCGTGCTGTGCAGTGCGCGCACCGCGAGCGCGGTGCCGAGCGCTTGGATTGAAGCAGACGGCGATGCGGTGAAACTGCGTCTGCCCGCGGGCTGGCTGTCTGCCAACGCCATGTCTGCTGGGCTGTTTGTCGAGGAGACGCAGCGGCTCGTCAATCATGGCGTGACGCTCACACTGGTCAATGCGGAGTAGGCCAGCGCGAGCGCACGGGACTTTCGATTCCCGCGTCTTCAAGCTGACGCATTTTTCACTTCAGCAGCTTTTCACTTCAACAGCTTTTCATCTCAGCTGCTTTTCATCTCAGCAGCTTTTCATCTCAGCTGCAACGCGGTGTGCGAAGTAGGTCAGCACGCCATCTGCGCCAGCGCGTTTCATCGCCAGCAGCGATTCCATGATCACGGCTTCCGACAACCAGCCGTTGCCAATGGCAGCCATGTGCATCGCGTACTCGCCGCTGACCTGATACACGAAGGTGGGCACACCGAACTGATCCTTCACACGTCGAACAATGTCCAGGTACGGCATGCCCGGCTTCACCATCACCATGTCTGCACCCTCTTCGAGATCCAGGGCAATCTCGTGCAGCGCCTCATCGCTGTTCGCAGGGTCCATCTGATAGGTGTGTTTGTTGCTCTTGCCCAGTGCGCCGCCGGAGCCGACTGCGTCGCGGAATGGTCCGTAGTACGCCGAGGAGTATTTCGCCGAATAGGCCAGGATCTTGGTGTTGGTCAGCTGTTGCTGTTCCAGGGCCGTGCGGATGGCGGCGATGCGGCCGTCCATCATGTCCGACGGTGCAATGACATCGGTGCCGGCGCGGGCATTGACCTGCGACTGGGCAACCAGCGCCGCGACGCTGACATCGTTCAGCACATAGCCGTCCGCATCGATGATGCCGTCCTGGCCGTGGCTCGTGTAAGGGTCCAGCGCGGCGTCGGTGATGACGCCCAACTCAGGAAAGCGCGCCTTCACGGCCCGCACGGCACGCGGAATCAGCCCGTTCTCGTTCCACGCCTCACGGCCATCCAGCGTCTTCAGGGCAGGCTCGATCATGGGGAACAGTGCGATGGCCGGGATGCGCAGGCGGCATAGCGCTTCGCACTCGCGCAGCAGCGCATCGACGTTAAGGCGATCGATGCCCGGCATGGATGCCACCGGCTGACGCCCGTTCTGACCGGGGTTCGCATGGTCCTCGGTAATGAACATCGGATAGATGAGGTCATTCACCGTCAGTTCGTTTTCGCGCATCAATCTGCGTGAGAACTCATGGCTGCGCATGCGGCGCATCCGGGTGACGGGGAACGCGCGTCTGGGTATGTGCATTCCGGGTGTGTGCATGGTGGTTCGCAGTGTTTGGCAGTGTCGGTGCCGCGAATGGTAGCAGCGCGGTCGATCGCTTCGGGCGGTGCGGTAGAGTGTCGGCCGCAGGCGAACACATCACAGCGTGAGCAATACAGCATGAGCGGAGCAGTGCAACGACGGGGCCGCATACGGTTCGCGTCGATATGAATAAACGTGTGTTGGCTGTCGTGGCCCTGGCGCTGGTACTGCTTGGCGCGTGGTGGTTCGACCTGTTCGCGTGGTTGAACCTCGATGCCCTGGCGGCGCGCTGGGGCGAACTTGCCGCGCTGCGCGATGCCCATCCGCTGGCCGCGTACGCGCTGTACTTTGCAATCTATGTTGCAGTCGCGGGTGCTTCGCTGCCGGGCGCTGGTGTGCTGACGCTGTTGGGCGGCGCGCTGTTCGGATTGGTTGCCGGTTTCCTGCTGGTGTCCTTCGCCAGCTCGCTCGGCGCTGTGTTGGCCATGCTGCTGTCGCGTACGGTGCTTGGCGAATTCGTGCAGCGCAGGTTCGCTACCCAACTTGCAACCATCAATGAAGGTGTGGCGCGGGATGGCGCGTTCTACCTCTTCAGCCTGCGGCTGATCCCGCTGTTTCCGTTCTTTGTGGTGAACCTGGTGCTGGGGCTGACGAAGATGCCCGCGCGCCAGTTCTACGTCGTCAGTCAACTGGGGATGGTGCCGGGTACGCTCGTGTATGTGTTTGCGGGCACTGAGCTTGGCAAGTCGTTGGCGGGAGCAGCTGTAGCGGGTGCCGGCGGTGCCGCAGCAGGTGGTTTCAATGCCGGCGCGATTCTGACGCCAGGTCTCATTGCGGCGTTCACCCTGCTCGGGCTGTTGCCCTGGATGGCGCGCGCCGTCATGCGCCTGTTGGCAGCGCGGCGGGCTTATCGCGGCTTCTCGAAGCCAAAGCGCTTCGATGCCAATCTCATCGTCGTCGGCGCAGGCTCGGGCGGACTGATTGCTGCGTTGATCGCCGCAACCATCAAAGCCAAGGTATATCTGATCGAACAACACAAGATGGGCGGCGACTGCCTGAACACAGGCTGTGTACCCAGCAAGGCGCTGCTGGCTTCCGCCAAGGTCGCGCAACACATGCGCGACGCGCAACGGTTCGGCATCGTGCCGGTGCAACCGCAGGTGGACTTTGCGGCGGTGATGGCGCGCGTGAAGGCGGTCATCGCACATATCGAGCCGAAGGACTCCGTCGAGCGCTACACCAGCCTTGGCGTTGACTGCGTACAGGGCCACGCAACGTTGGTGGACCCATGGACGGTGGAAGTCGACGGACGTCGCTTGACCGCGCGTTCCATCGTGCTTGCGAGTGGCGCCCGCCCGGCGGTACCGCCCATTCCCGGCCTCGACAAAGTCGACTACCTGACCTCCGACAGCGTGTGGTCGTTGGCTGCGCTGCCGCCGCAGCTGGTCGTGCTGGGTGGTGGTCCGATTGGCTGTGAGCTGGCGCAGGCATTCGCGCGGCTGGGTTCGCAGGTCACCATTGTCGACATGCTGGATCGCCTGTTGCCGCGCGAAGATGCAGAAGTATCCAGTTACATCGAACGCAAACTACACAGCGAGGGTGTGCGCGTGTGCACAGGTCACGGTGCAGCAGGCGTTGAACCAGGCAAGCTGTTGCTCAAAGGTCCGCAGGGTGATGTGCAGATCCCCTTCACGCATCTGTTGGTGGCGGTGGGTCGCAAGCCGAACAGCGAGCAACTGGGCTTGGAGAAGCTGGGCATCCGCACACAGCGCAACGGTGCTGTGGAAGTTGACGAACGCCTGGCGACTGCCGTGCCCAACATCTTTGCCTGCGGTGATCTGGTCGGGCCCTATCAGTTCACACACATGGCGTCGCATCAGGCCTGGTATGCGGCGGTCAATGGTCTGTTTCGTGGCTTCTGGAGCTTTCGCGCGAACTATCGCGTGGTGCCGTGGGCAACGTTTACCGATCCGGAAATTGCACAGGTGGGTTTGAATGAACGCGCTGCAGCGGAACGTGGCGTCGCCTATGAAGTGACACGCTTCGGCTTCGATGATCTCGACCGCGCGCTGGCCGAAGGCGAGTCCGAGGGCTGGTTGAAGGTGCTCACTCGGCCGGGCAGCGATGAAATTCTCGGTGTCACCATCGTGGGTCCGCACGCTGGTGAGCTGATCGCCGAAGCCGTGCTGGCAATGACGCATCGCATGGGTCTGGGCAAACTGATGGCGGCCATTCACGTGTATCCAACCATGATGGAGGCGCACAAGATGGCGGCGGGCAGCTGGCGGCGCGCACGCGCGCCACAGGGTCTGCTGGCGTTTGCCGGTCGGCTGCATGCAGCGTTACGTGGATGAACGCCTACGCGAGGTAGGGCGCGCCGCCTACGGCGTCATGCGCGTCCGCAGTCGCTGTGGTGCCGCTGAATGGCATTAGGATGGCGCGGCGCATCAACGGCAATGACGTGCCTGCTGCTCCGAAGTGAACGAACCAGCCCAGTTGCTCTAGAGAACAAAAAAGTCGCGCTAGAGAACAAAAAAGTCGCGCTAGAGAACAAAAAAGTCGCGCGAGAAAACAAAAGTCGCGCAAGAGAACAAAAGTCGCGCAAGAGAACAAAAGTCGCTCTGGAGAATGCAAGCCGCTCTAGAGAACAGGAGAGGGTGCGATGCCTGCCGACGCTGATCGCTCAGCACGTAGTCTCCGGGCGGCCGCGGTTCCACCTCGACGTCAGCGCATTGTCCGGCGTCTGCTGCGTTACGTGGTGAGTCTGATTGCGTTCGCACTCACGGCGGCCGGGGTCATGGCGATTGCTGCAATTTATTCCCGTCATCAGTTGGCGGCGCCTGGCCAGACCCGCTTCGCCGTGCAGGGCGTGGATGTATCGCACCACCAGGGCAGGATCGACTGGGTGGCGCTTGCGGCCAGCGACGTGCAGTTCGCCTTCATCAAGGCGACAGAAGGCACGGACCATCGCGACACGATGTTCGAACGCAACTGGTCGGAAAGTGCGGCGGCGGGCGTGCAGCGCGGCGCGTACCACTTCTTTACGTTCTGCTCGGCGGGTGCGGCGCAGGCTGCCCACGTGATTGAGGTCGTGCGCCCTGGTCAGGCCATGCTGCCGCCGGCCGTAGATGTGGAATATTCGGGCAATTGTGCGAACCCGCCGCCCGTTGAGCGCATTCGCGACGAACTGCGCACCATGTTGCAGGACCTGACGGTTGCTTATGGGCGCAAGCCGATCCTCTACACCACCAACGAGGCACGTGTGCGGTTGTTGCGGGGCGCGTTCAGCGAGTATCCGTTGTGGATTCGCAACGTTTACGCACCGCCCTGGTCGTTGGGCGTTACGCAGTGGACATTCTGGCAACACAGCGATGACGGCCAGCGCGACGGCGTGCGCACGCAGGTCGATCTGAACGTCTTTTACGGTGATCTGGCGAGCTTTCGCGCCTGCGTGCAACTGGGCGCTTGTGTTCCGGAACTGCCTCGCGCGTCAGGCTGAGCCCAGCCCAGCCCAGCCCAGCCCAAATCAACTTTGCACTTCGTCGTAGCCGCGCCCCAGCAGCTGGATCAGGCAGATGCCGTGGCCGAACGGATCGGCCAGGCCGGCGATGCGTCCCCATGAGTAGTCGTGGATCTCGCGCTCAAGCACCGCGCCCGCGTCCGTGGCGGCGGTTACCGCCTTTTCGATGTCGGGCACCACCAAGTCGAGGTGCACCGGCGTCCAGTGCCGCCGATAGTCGCGCTGTTGTGCCTCGCCCGCGTTCGAGGCCGAGCCGGCCGCGTGGCTCAACAGGTGCAGCGTGCTGCCGCCGCCGGTGAGTTCGGCAACGCGCCCGGCAAACAGTCGCCGGCGCAGCTGCAGGCCGAGGCCAAGCGTGTAGAACTGGATGGCTCGATCGAGGTCGTCGACGTCAACGTTGATGTAGATCTGGCTGGTCACTAACACCCCAATAGGAAAGCAGCAGTCGGCCGTCTGCGCGCGGCGGGCCGAATCGCTACCCGTCGAGCATGAGCGCAAGGGGGCAGCGTGCGTCGCGATCGCGGCGGCGACAATCTATGTCAGAACGGATTTCCGACGCAATCTCCGAAAGTGGTTTGTCCCGAAGATCATGAAATTCAATCCATCTGAATACATACCTTGAATAGTTCAATGTTCCGGGCTCAAATTCGGCCACCAAGCCTTGAGCACTTGCCATGAACGAAGCAATCAGCCGGATTCACAAGCTGCGAGCCGAAGGGCGTCTATCGGAGATGGAAGCGGCAGAGCTGCTCAACGCCCTTGGGCACCGTGACCGATCTGCAGAGGACGGTGCGGCGCCTGCTGGCATGGCGCACCGCGAGCAGGCCGACGCGCCGCGCGCTCAGCACCACAGCCAGCATGAGCCATCCCCGCCCGACCCCGCCCCGCCCGACCCCGCCCCGCCCGACCCCGCCCAGCCCGACCCCGCCCGGCACGACCACAGCCAGAAGGGCGCCGGACAAAACGCTCAGCAGCCTGGCGGTGAAGCCTGGTGGGGCCTCGGCGACGATCCGCGCGAAACATTTCGCGCCGCATTGAAGGTGGGTGCTGAGGCGTGGCGTGAAAGCCGGCGTGGCACCTCGTCCAACGGTCCGGATGTGGCCGCCGCAATGGGGCACTTCAGGGCGCGTGGGCGCGGCAGGTCGAAGCAGTGGTCCACGCGCTGGCTGAACGATTCCAATCGTGTGGTCATGTCCAGTGTGGTGGTGCCCGAAGGCGACCAGTTCAGGTGTGAGGACAACGAGATCTCGGTGTCCGGGCTCAGTGGCCTGCTGTTCAAGGTGGCCGAGTTCAATGGCAACCGGCTGCGTGCCGCTTCGCTCAACGCGCTGACCCTCGAGGACGGCATTTTCCGCAATCAGCAGGTGAACGGCTCTTCGTTGCGCCGCATTCATCTGCAGCGCGGCATGCTGCGCGACAACCAGTTCAACGGCAGCAGCGTTGCGCGGCTTACGCTGCGCGGCAGCCAGCTCACCAACAGCGTGTGTAACGGCGTGCACCTGCGCGGCATGGAAATCGTGGACAGCGCGGTGGCTGGTCTGCGCATTACCGGTGGCGATCTGCGCGACATTGCCGTGCTGGCCGGTTCGCGCGTTGATGAGCTGCAGATCAAGGCTGCCACACTGCACGGTCTTAGTTGTGCTGCGAGCGTGCTTGATGCGCTGTCGCTCAGCTTCATCAAGGTGCGCGGGCTGACTGTGCGGGACAGTCGACTCACGCGCGTGCGCCTGCACAATGGTGAGCGGAATGGTGAGCGGAATGGTGAGCGGAATGGTGAGCGGAATGGTGAGCGCATGCGGCGCGGCAATGCCGCGGTGCGTGACCTGCAGGTTCTGAACAGCAAGCTGACTGACGTTGAGTTTGTGGACTGCAACTTCGACGGCGCCTGCATTCGTGATTGTGATGTGCAGGGCCTGATGTTCGATGGCGTCGACTTCGGGTCGCGCACTATCGTGGGCAATCGCATGCTCGAAGCCTTCGCCACTGCGCCGGCACGCCGTCATGGTTGATCCGAGCCCAATGCATGGACCAGCACTCGGACCAATTCACGGGCTCGATATGCCGTGCCCGTCGTGTCACAGGCCGATGCAGGTGTGCGCGCTCGCCTGCCGTCAGTGCGACCTGCACATCGAGGGCAACTTCAAGGGCAACGAATTCGCTGACCTGCCTGCTGAACACCTGCAGCTGTTGCGCGTGTTCGTGCATTGCGAGGGCCGCATTCGCGACATGGAAAAGGTGTTGGGCGTCAGCTACCCAACGGTGAAGAACCGCATCGCGGCGATGCGAACACATGTGGGCTTGAACAGCGCCGTGTCTGATGGGTCTGAAAGGTCTGACGCGCCGGCGGCTGCGCCAAGGCAGGATGGCGCTGAAACGAACGCGCTTGCAGTACTCGATGCGCTGGAGCGCGGCGAGATAGACCATGCGCGCGCGGTCGCCGACTTGCAGGCAGCCGCAGGCGCGCGCTCGCCCAGGTAACAGGACGGGGCAGTAGGACGAGGCAGCCTGACTCAGTTCAGGCGGACTACCGGAACGACCCGCACACGGCTAGATAGCAATGCGGGTGCCGAGCTCAATCACACTGTTGTGCGGGATGTTGAAGTAGTTCACGGCGCTGCTCGCATTCCGATACATGGCGGCAAACACTTCCTCGCGCCACTGCTGCATGCCGCTGCCGTGGGTAGATACGATGGTCTGGCGATTGATGAAGAACGAGGTCGAGAACATATCGATCTCAAGGCCAAGCTTGGCGCAGGCTTTGAGGTTCTCGGGCACATCGGGGTTTTCCATATAGCCGAAGTTCAGCGTGGCCCGATAGAAGCCAAAGTCCAGCGGTTCAACGGTGGCGCGCTCCTCGACGGCGATCACCGGCACCTCGTGAAACACCACGGTCAGCAGCACGTTGCGCTCGTGCAGCACCATGTTGTGCTTGAGGTTGTGCAGCATCGCGCGCGGTGTGCCTTCGGTGTCTGACATCAGGAACACAGCGGTACGTGGCACGCGGGGAATGGGTTCCAGCATCAGGCTGCGCACAAACGGCTCCAGGGCCAGCTCGTCTGCGCCACCCGCGCCTGTCGCCAGGCGTCTGCCGGTACGCCAGGTGGACATCAGCAGCAGAATCGACAACGCGATGGACGCGGTGAACCAACCGCCATCGAGCAACTTGGTTGCGCAGGCTGCGACCAGTAGCCCGTCAATGACGAGAAACGCTGCGAGCGCGGGCCAGGCGACGGCGCCTGGCACATTCCAGCGATACAGCGCAACACAGAACAACAACAGTGTGTCGATGAGCATGGCCAGCGTGACGGCGGTGCCGTAGGCGCCCGCCAGTGCCGAGGATGTGCCGAAACCGATTGCTGCAGTCAGCACGGCGAACATCAGCATCCAGTTGATGTGCGGCATGTAGATCTGCCCGCGCAAATGATGTGATGTGTGCACGATGGGCATGCGCGGCAGGAAGCCCAGCTGGATGGCCTGCTGCGTGATGGAGTAGGCACCGGTGATGACCGCCTGTGACGCAATGATTGCGGCCGCCGCCGCCAGCACGACCACCGGAATCAGCAGCGCATCTGGAAACATGCGATAGAACGGTGTGTCTGCGTACTCGGGATGGTCGAGCAGCATTGCGCCTTGCCCGAGATAGTTCAGCGCAAGGCAGGGCAGCACAACCAAAGACCAGGCGTAGCGAATGGAGCGTGCGCCAAAGTGCCCCATGTCGGCGTACAGCGCCTCGGCACCCGTGATGGCCAGCACGATGGCAGCGAGCGCCAACAGAATGGCTGGGCCGCGATCCGCAAGAAAACCGAAGGCGTATATGGGGTTCAATGCCAGCAGAATTTCTGGCGAGTCGAAGATGTGCCAGAGGCCGATCAGCCCGAGCAGACTGAACCAGGCCAGCATGACGGGCCCAAACATCCGGCCCACGGCCTCTGTGCCTCGCCGTTGCACCAGAAACAGCGCGACCAGGATCACAACCGAGATCGGCAGGACATACGCGGACAAAGCCGGCGCGGCGAGTTCAAGCCCCTCGACGGCACCCAGTACGGACACTGCTGGCGTAATGACGCTGTCCCCATAGAACAGTGCCGCGCCGAGCGCGCCCAGGAAGAACAGTATTTCCCGACGTTTGTGCGAGCGTCCGGCGGCCACCAATGCCAGCGACAGCATGGACATCACGCCGCCCTCGCCACGGTTGTCTGCCCGCAGCACCAGCACCACGTACTTCAGTGTGACGATCAGCATCAACGCCCAGAAAATCGTGGAGACCGCGCCAGTGATGCCGGCCGGGTCCACCGCCACACCACCGGCGCCGAAGATCTCCTTCATTGTGTACAGCGGGCTGGTACCAATATCGCCGTACACCACACCGATCGCACCCAAGGTGAGTGCGCGAGTCGTCTGCGGGTTTGAAGACTGAGTCATGGCTTGGTGGTCGTGTGCGCTATTCAAAGTGGGCGCAAAGGGGGCGTGAGGTGGGCGCGTGGCTGGAAGCAAAGTGCGCGCTTTGTACTCCCGTGCACTGGCAAGCGAAAGAGTAGACAGTTGCCCCGCAATCGGAGTACCGAGCCACGCATCGAGTACACATAGCCGCAATGTATGCACACTCAGCGCATGCACACTCAGCACCGGCACGCTCAGCTAGAGTGCGCAGCAGACGTTCTGTCCCCGACGAGTGAATCCGGTATGAGTATCGCGACCGCGCTTACGCTGAATGAGCAATGCTGGTGCGTGGGGACCGATCTGCCTGCCTTGCGCGGGGAAATCGACAGCCTGCTGCGCGGCCAGGGCGTTGCGGAATCGATTCTTACAAGTCACCCGCATCTGTTCGCCGGTGTCCCGGTATTCATCTCCGAAGCGCAGTTGTCGCTGATCCGGGAGATGGTGCGCGCCATCTACCATGTGGTGGCGGGCCCGGCCTGGCAAGCCGCCGCCTTGCTCGATGCAGCTTCGGTTGCGCAGTTCGAGCCTGGCAACAACGCTGCATTTCTGGGCATCGACTTTCATCTGGGCGAGGCCGGGCCGCAGCTCATCGAGGTCAACACCAATCCGGGTGGAGCGTTGCTCAACGTGTTGCTTGGCCGCGCGCAGCAGGCCTGCTGTGAGCCGGTCGCACAGGCGTTTCCGGATCTGCACAACTTCGATGTCGCGGAGGCGCGGCTGCTTGCACTGTTCGAGTCTGAGTGGCGTGCTGCGCGCCACGATGATCGCCCGCTGCAACGTATCGCCGTGCTTGATGACAATCCTCGCGAGCAATACCTGTACCCGGAATTTCTGCTGTATCAGCAGCAGTTCGAGAAGCGCGGGTATGCGACCGTCATCGTCGCCCCCGAGGCGTTGTCTTATGTCGGTGGCCGGCTGCTGGCGAATGGCGAGCCGGTGGACATGGTGTACAACCGGCTCACTGATTTTGCGTTGCGCGATGCACGCCTGGCGGCTCTGCGCGCGGCCTACGTCGAAGGCGCAGTTGTGCTCACGCCGCACCCGCGCGCGCATACGCTGTTTGCCAACAAACGCAATCTGGTGTGGTTGTCTGACGACGAGCACCTGGAAGCGCTGGGCGTTGATGGCGCCACCCGCGCAACGTTGCAGCAGTGTGTGCCGCGCACTCAGCTGGTGACCGCCGACCGCGCGGAACATTTCTGGGCCGAACGCCGATCGTTGTTCTTCAAGCCGCTGGAAGGTTATGCCAGCAAGGGCGCGTATCGCGGCGACAAGCTCACGCGCAAAGTGTTCGCAGAAATTGCCGCGGGTGGCTACGTGGCACAGTCGGTCGTGCCGCCCAGTGAACGCGTCATCGCCAGTAGCGGTGTGCCAACCCACAATCAGACTGCCATGAAAGTCGACGTACGTGCTTACACCTACGACGGTGAGGTGCTGCTGCTTGCTGCACGCCTCTATCGCGGCCAGACCACGAACTTTCGCACCGAGGGCGGTGGCTTTGCGCCGGTGCTGCGCGCTTATGCGGGCTGCGGCTGCCCGGTCTGAGTCGGGCGGGCCGCAGTGCATGTGCTACTTCCGGTCGGATTTTCCCTTCTTCTTGCCGGCTTTCTTGTCGGCCGTGCTGAGATCCCGTGCGTTGCTGAGGTCGGGTGAATTGTGCCCGGGCATGGCCATGCGCCCGGGCGCTGACGCAGCCAACGCCTTCGCTGCGCCTTCATGCGCCATGATCTTGTTCAGCACCGCCTGACCCGCGGCGGCAAAACTGTCGCGGTGTGTGATGACGTGCTGGCGCGACTCGCGATAGCTCGCGAGATAGCCGTTCAGTTCAGGTACGACGAAACGCGCAACCATGTCCCAGCTGCGCAGCGTGGCTTCGCGGTTGGCCCAGTCGTGGGCAAAGCCGATCAGCGTGCCGAAGCCGCCCGTGACTTCCTGAATCTCGCGCACCTTGGCAATGAGGTCATCGGGCGTGCCGATGACCGCGGCAGACATCGGCGAAAACGCTGTCTGGTCGACTGCATCGTCGGGACTCGCGAACGGCAGTGCACCGGGACGCATCAATGTGCCGACGGTGTATTCGTTGTGCCAGCGCATCAGGCCCTCGCCTGCCTCCGCACGCGCCTGCTTGCGCGTTTCGGCAATGTGCCAGGTCAGCAGCACGCGCCAGTTTTTGCGCTGCACGGTGTTGCCGTACTTCGCGGCCGCTTCTTCGGCGAAACCCCATTGTGTCTGCAAGGCCGCCAGACCCTCGTTCGACGTCGAGCCGATCGAGATCACGCCCGTGCCGTACTTGCCTGCGAGCGTCATGCCGGATGGGCTGATGGTGGACGCAACCACCATCGGCAACTCGCGCTGCAACGGCAGCAGCTGCAGACACGCATCGCGCAACGTGAACCAGTCACTTTCGTGGCTGAAGCGTGGCGCACCGGCCAGCAGACGCTGGATGACGCCCAGCGCTTCGTCCTGACGATCGCGCTGTACCAGCGGGTCGATGCCGAGCATGTGCGCATCGGACGGCAAAGCGCCTGGCCCCGAGCCGAAGATGGCGCGCCCGCCAGTCATGTGATCGAGCTGCACCATGCGCTGCGCGACGTTGAAGGGATGGTGATACGGCAGCGACACCACGCCCGTCCCGAGCATGATGCGATGCGTACGTTCGCCCGCCGCAGCCAGAAACATTTCTGGCGACGCGATGACTTCCCAGCCAGTGGAGTGGTGCTCGCCGCACCAGAACTCGTCGTAGCCCAATGCATCGAGGTGCGCCACAAACGCGAGATCGTTGCGGAACTGCAGCCGCGGATGCTCGCCAATGGGATGATGCGGGGCAAGAAAGGCGCCGAAACGAAGTGGTTCCAATGTGCTGCTCCAAGCGTGAAAGTGATGGGCAAGGCCGGGACAGTAGCAGGCTCGTACGATTCAATTCAGACATCTGGAGAACAACTTGAAGCGTGGATTGCTTGGACGAACATTGCCCGGGCGAACATTGCTTGGGCGAACATTGTTGCTGGCGCTGGCGTGCAGCGCTGGTGTAGTCGCCGTTGACGCAAGAGACGTAAGAGGCGCAAACGCTGCGCGCCAAGCGGTGCGCGTGCTCGATGAAGCCGAGGTGCAGGCGGTACACCAGCGCGTGTTGACACTCGACACCCATATCGACATCCCGCCCGACTTCGGCAGCTCAGCCTATGACCCCATGCAGTTGCCAACCCTGCCTGCGGGCCGCGGTCAGCAGGTGCACATTCCGAGCATGCGCAGCGGCGGGCTTGATGCCGCATTCCTGATCGTGTTCGTTGCCCAGGGGCCGCGCGACGAGGCCGGCTACGCCCGCGCCGCTGCAGATGCGTTCACCAAGTTTGCGGCCATTCATCGCGTGACCACCGACCACGCTGACCAGATTGGCTTCGCGCGCACCGCGCAGGAAGTGCGCGACATCGCAGCGAGTGGCCGCAAGGTCGCTTTGATCGGGATCGAAAACGGCTATGCCATGGGGCGCGACATTCGCCTGCTGGATCAGTTCTACGACTACGGCGCGCGCTACTTCGGCCTGGTTCATGTGGGCAACAACGATCTGGGCGACTCGTCGATGGTGAACCTCAAGGGCGTCAAGCCCGGCGCGCCGCTGGCCGAGCATGGTGGACTGTCGGCGCTGGGCAAGCGGGTGGTCGCGCGCCTCAATGAACTTGGCATCATGGTCGATGTGTCACACGCGTCGGATGCCACGACACTCGACATCATTGGCACTTCCAAAGCCCCGGTGATCGCCTCGCATTCAGGCGTACGCGGTGTGTCCGCACATCCACGCAATCTCACCGATGAGGCACTGCGCGGCATTGCGGCCAGCGATGGCGTTGTGCAGATCGTTGCCTATGATGGCTACCTGCGTCTGCCCGACGCTGCAAAGCTCGCCGCCATTCAAGCGCTCTGGGCACAGCTTGGTGTGCAATCGCCCGCCGAGCTGCGCGGGCTGTCGGCAGAGAAGCTGGCACAGTACGACGCCGGCATGGCGAGCATCGATGCGCGCTGGCCGAAGGCAGACGTACAGACGCTTGTGAATCACATCGACTATGCCGTGCAGCTGCTCGGCGTCGACCACGTGGGTATTGCGTCCGACTTCAATGGCGGCGGCGGGATTGTCGGATGGAACAATGCGGGCGAAACGCTCAATGTCACGCGCGAGTTGTTGCGCCGTGGCTACACGGAAGCCGAGATCGGCAAACTCTGGAGCGGTAACTTGCTGCGCGTGCTCGATGCAGTGCAGGCGTACGCCGCCACAAACATGCATGCTGGTGCTGCGGCGACATCGATCGGGCCGCAGTAGTCCCCTGTACTTTGTGTGCATCGTCCTGTTCCAACAATCGTCCAGCCCCAACATCCTCCAAGAAGAGTGTCTGCCGACCCAATGCGTTCGTTGCTCATTGCACTCAGTATCGTGATCGTCGCGGCGGTGGGTCTGGTTGGCTCGGACCTGCTGCGCGGCGCGTTCGCGTCTGATTCGCAGCCGGGCGCCCGTGCAGCAGTGGCCGCACCGGCTGCAGCCGCAAGCGCTGCGGTTGCAGCACAGCGTTCGGTGTCTGAGCTGCGTTCTTCGCAGTCACGCGATCTGCCCCTGCCACCGGACCTTGAAGAGGCACTGCGCCGTTCCGGTCTACCTGCGAGTGCGGTGAGCTTCTACGCAGAAGCGGTGGACTCGAACATCGCTCGACCGGGCGCGTCGAGCAGCGCACTGCAGGGCGATCCAGCTGCCCCGATGGCGACAGGCGGCCAGATGGATGGGCGTGCACTCGCAATGTTGCCGCCCGCCGCGCCGGTGTTGTCGTGGCAGGCCGAAGTGCTGCGCAATCCTGCCTCGGTCATGAAGCTGGTGACTTCGCTGGTCGCACTGGATGAGCTCGGCCCCACCTATGTGTGGAGTACGGAGTTTCTGGCGACGGCGCCGGTTGTAAACGGCACGCTCGACGGCGACCTGATCCTGCGCGGGCATGGCGACCCGTACCTGATGGCACAGGACGCCTGGACGATGGTGCGCGCGCTGCGCAAGACCGGGCTCAAGACCATCAACGGCAGCCTGATCGTTGACGACACCTACTATCAACTGCCGCCCGAAGACCCCGCGGCGTTCGATGGCCGACCCAACAAGCCGTACAACACTTTGCCGTCTGCTGTGTTGCTGAATCTGAAGTACCTGGAATTGACCATGCGCCCCGAAGGCAACACGGTGCGCTTTGAAACAGACCCGCCGATCAGTAGCCTGGACATCGTCAATGACGTGCGACTGACCAACGAGCCGTGTTCGCGTGGACGTCGCAATGGCGTGCAGCTGCAGATTCCCGATCCCGCCACTGCCAACAGGGTGCGGGTTACTGGCCAGTACCCTTGGCGCTGTGGTCCGATCACCTGGAACCGCACACTGATGACCCACGATCGCTACGCGCTGGGTTTGTTCACAGCGCTGTGGCGCGAAATGGGTGGCGAGTTCCGTGGGCAGCAGAAGCCAGGCCCCGTGCCCGCGAATGCACGCGTGTTGCTGCGCTGGACGGGCCGCCCGCTGGCCGACTCCATCCGACCCATGAACAAGTCCAGCAACAACGTGATGGCGCGCCAGTTGTTGCTGACCCTGGGTGCGGAACGCTATGGCGCGCCTGCCACACCGCAGAAGGGCGCGCAGGCCGTGGCGGACTACGTCACGCGGCTGGGCATGGATCCGATTACCGTGCACGTGGTCAACGGCTCTGGCCTGTCGCGCGATGAACGCGTGACCGCGCGGCTGCTTGGCGGCTTGTTGTTGCGCGGCGCGCGTATGCCGTTCGCGGCCGAGTTCATTTCTTCGCTGTCGGTCGCGGGTTACGACGGCACAACGCGGCGGCGCTTTCGCGGTCGCGAAGAGGCGGGCGCAATGCACTTGAAGAGCGGCCGGTTGAATGACGTGGCCGGGCTTGCCGGCTACGTACGTGCCCGCAGTGGACGGATGTATGTGCTGGTCGGGTTCGTCAATCATCCCAGCGTCGCACGCGGCGTCGGCGAGCCATTGCTGAATGCGCTGGCGCAGTCGGTCTATCGCCGCTGATGCATTGCTGCGCGGGAAGTCGCTCAATCCGACGTCGCCCCGGCGATCCGCTTCGTTGGCTCATTCGGCAAATCTGCGATGCCGCTGTGGCCTGGCGTGCATGGCGGCCCGCGCTGCTGGCGCGGCCGCATGGCAGATCAGCGACATGACAAAGCGGTGGGCGCCGGCCTAGGCTCTGCGCTTCCGATCCATCACACGTGCACTATGTTCAGACGTCTGGTTCTATCTGGTCTCGCAATCTGCATGCTGGCATTTGCCGGCGTTGCGCAATCCGCCGAATCGACAACAGAAGCAGTGCCGGGTGAAGCGGCAGCGCATTCCCCTCCGCCCGATGCCACGGCATCCGATGGCGCGCCATCTGCTGATGGCGGTTCACCTGCTGACGCGGTGCCTCCGCCGCCCGCTGCTGTTACACCGTCGGCCCCGCCGAAACCGCCGGGCATCCGCGTCAGCATGCAGACCAGCGTCGGCAGCATGGTGTTCGAACTCGACCGCGAACACGCGCCCATCAGCGTGGCGAACTTTCTGCGTTACGTGCGTGAGAAACGCTTCGATGGCATGGCGTTCTACCGCGCCATGAACATCGCGCCGGGCTACGGTCTGATTCAGGGCGGCACCAGCAACGCGGTGAAACGCACGCTGCCACCGATCAAGCACGAGCCAACCACGCAGACGGGTCTTTCCCATGTTGATGGCGCGCTGTCGATGGCGCGTGGTGCGCCGGGGACAGCCGCGGGCGACTTCTTCATCACCATCGGCACGTTGACGGCGCTCGATGCAAATCCGAAGCTGCCCGGCGACAGCTCTGTCGACAAGCTCGGCTACGCGGTGTTCGGCCGTGTGGTGGAAGGCATGGACACCGTGCAGCGCATCCTGCAGGCAAAGATTTCTGCGACGAAAGGCGCAGAGGCTGGCATGAAGGGGCAGATGATCGATGTCCCCGTGAAGATCATTGCGGCGAAAATCGCGCCGCCCAGGAAGCCCGCGCCGGTTGTGCCGCCGGCCCCCACTGCCGCTCCTGCCTCAGCCGCGCCTGCTCCAGCCGCGCCTTAGCGCCATTGTCTGCGCAACTCGCGCACATTCGTTCACTCGTCCAAAGAAGGTACAAACACGCCATGACACAGCAACTTCTGCAGCTCGGCCGTACTGGCATCAAGGTCAGCAACCTGTGCCTTGGCGCAATGATGTTCGGCGGTAAGACCAGCTTCGACGATTCGGCGGCCATCATCGATCGCGCGCTCGATGCAGGCATCAACTTCATCGACACCGCCAATGTGTACAACGCGGGCCGCAGCGAGGAAGCCACCGGTCAGGCGCTGAAGCGCAACGGCAAACGCAACACGGTGGTGCTGGCGACCAAGGTGCACGGCAAGATGGGCGACGGGCCGAACGACATGGGCAACAGCCGTCGGCACATTCTCGAACAGTGCGATGCCAGCCTGAAGCGGCTGCAGACGGACTACATCGACCTGTATCAGATTCATCGGCCCGACCCGCACATCCCGATCGACGAAACGCTGCGTGCACTCGATGACCTGATCCGCGCAGGCAAGGTGCGCTACATCGGCAGCAGTACCTACGCGGCCTGGCAATTGGTCGAGTCACTGTGGGTGGCGAAAGATCTGCACCTCAACCGGTTCGTCTGCGAACAACCGCCGTACCACATTCTGGATCGGCGCATTGAACGCGAGCTGATTCCGATGGCGCAGACCTATGGCTTTGGCGTCATTCCCTGGAGCCCACTCGCAGGCGGCATGCTCACAGGCAAGTACAAGCGTGGTGAAGCAATGCCGGATGACTCGCGCTGGGCTGCCTATCAGAGCAACCCGGTGATGCGCAGGCGCTGGACGGAAAGCCTGTACGACGCGGTTGAGGCGTTGCAGCCCATTGCCGCAGACAAGGGCTGCGCGCTTTCGCAGTTTTCGCTGGCCTGGTGCATGGCGCAGCCTGGCGTAACCAGCCCGATCATAGGGCCGCGCACCATGGCGCAGTTGAACGACAACCTCAAGGCGTTCGATGTCGAGATCACGGCAGCCGACTGCAAAGCCGTAGACGCTGTGGTGCGGCCCGGCACACACATCACGGCCTACTACGAAGCGGATTTCGGTCCGCACCGCTTTCGCGTATGAAAGAGCCGCGTTTGAAGTCGCGTATGAACATGCGCGGGCTCAGCAACAAGGTCGTGATCGTGACTGGCGGCGCAGGCGGCATCGGCGCCGCGTTGTGTCGACGGTTTTTGGACGAAGGCGCATCGGTGGCGGTGTTCGACCTGCAGTTCGCCGCTGCGCAGGCATTGGCGTATTCACTTTCGGCTGGCACGTCGGAATCGGCGCCGCCGGTGCGCGCCTACGGTGTCGACATCACGGACATGCACGCAGTCACGGCCGCCGTCGCGCAGGTAGAAGCAGAGCTCGGACCGGTTGATGTGCTGGTGAACAACGCGGGTTGGGACCTTGCGGGTCCGTTCGTCAGCTCAGATCCCGCGCTGTGGCAGAAGATCATTGCCATCAACCTCACCGGGCCTCTGAACATGCATCACGCCGTGTTGCAGCGCATGCAGAAGCGCAGTGGTCGCATCGTCAACATCGCATCGGATGCCGGCCGGGTGGGCTCGTCAGGCGAAGCGGTGTACTCGGCGTGCAAGGGCGGCATCATTGCGTTCTCCAAGACCATGGCACGCGAACTGGCGCGTCAGCGCATCACGGTGAACGTGGTGTGCCCAGGCCCGACCGACACGCCGCTGTTTCAGGACTTCGCAGGTGAAGGCGAGCGCGGCGACAAACTGCGTGCGGCGCTTGAGCGTGCAATTCCGTTTGGCCGGTTGGCGCAGCCCGATGACATCGTTGGCGCGGTTTGTTTTCTCGCCAGTGACGAAGCGTCGTTCATTACCGGGCAGGTGCTCAGTGTGTCGGGTGGGTTGACGATGGCGGGGTGAACGTCGAGACGTTCGTCGATGACAGTGGCGAGGATGCAGCGTTCATCGTCCAGCTCATCGCGAAGCTGCGCAGCCGAATGATCAGCACCAGGATGGGCCTTACCGTGGCGACGAACGAGTGCTTCGTAGCGCAACGCGAACGGAGTTCGGCAGTCAACAGCGCTATCGCCGACATCGCCGCGAGCCGCCGCGCGAAACATTGCTGTATCCGCTGATCGAGGCAAACCTCAGCACATTCCGTGACTATCTGAGCGAACGCGACGTCCCCTTGCCGCGCTTCGCCATGGACGAGATCAACGAGTACTTGCATTGCGGCCGCCTGGAACACAGCTTTGTCCGGGTCAAATGCAATGGCTGTCGTCACGAGCGCCTGGCCTCGCCGGCCGCGTACGTTCTCGTGCACGTGCCGTGGGTTACTCCAGGCATCCTGCCCTTCGCGCTTCGGTAGTAGTGAGTAGACTCGCGGCATCGTATTGACAGGACACAGCGTATGAAGAACCTGGTCATCGGCCTGCACATGGCCGCGCGGGACGGCAAGGGTTCCCTGGAGCAGATCGTGGCTGCGGAGCAGGCCGGCATCGATGTGGCCTGGATGACCTGCGGCGGGGTCGCACCGGATCCCATCGCGGTGTTCTCGGCGGCTGCCTTGCGCACCGAACGGGTGGACTTCGGCACCTGCATCATGCCGACGTTTCCGCGCCACCCGCTTGCGCTCGCGCAGGCGGCGATCGTCGTCGACAGCCTTGCGCCCGGCCGCCTTCGGCTGGGCATCGGTCCCAGTCACGAACCGGCCATGCGCGGCACCTGGGGGCTGGACTTCACGCGGCCGCTCGAGCACCTGCGCGAGTACGTCACCATCCTGAATGCGTCGTTTCGCGATGGTCGCGTGGACTTCGACGGCAAGCGTCTGCAGGCGCACGCCCAGTTCGCCGGGCCCGCTGCGATCCGCGTGATGGTCTCTGCGCTGCGCCACAATGCGTTTTCGCTCGCAGGCGAGATGACTGAGGGCGGCATCAGCTGGGTCACGCCACCCGAGCACATTCGCGACGTTGCCGTGCCTGCGCTCGCGGAAGGCGCCGCGAAGGCGGGCCGCTCAGCGGTGCCGCCGGCCATCGTCCATGTGCCCATCATCGTCTCCACCGACCAGGCGGCCGTACACGCCCAGGCGCGTGCGCAGATGGGCTTTTACCAACGCCTGCCCTTCTATCAGGCCATGTGGCTGGAGGCGGGCTATCCGGATGCCGCTGGCACCGAGTTCACGCAGGTGATGATCGACGCGCTGGTGGTGTCCGGTTCCGAACAGCAGGTGGCGGACCGCATTCGCGCGCTGCCGTCGTTCGGTGCTGGCGAGATCATCGCCATGCCGCTGCTGCTGGCGGACGACAAGGACGCACGCACACGCACGATCCGGCTGCTCGGCGAACTGGCCCAGTCGGACTGACGCGCCGGCACCTGTACCGCTTCACCGGCAGCATCTACAGCGTCACGCTGGAACGCCCCAGCGCGAACCCTCGCCGTAGAAGAAGGCACGGATGGAGGACGCGTGCTTCCGCGCAAGCCTGATGATGCTGTGATGCGGCGTGCCGGCAACCTGGGCAGGTAGCCCGTGCGGGTTGGCACAACCAGGAACAGAACTGTTTGGTGTTGGCGAAGCGGCTGAGGTCAGGTTTTATCTCCGGCAGAATCATCAACATTGCATCGGATGCCGGTCGCGCGGGCTCGTCCGGTGAAGCCGCGGACTCGGCGTGCAAGGGCAGCATCATTGCGTACTCTAAGAGCACGGCGCGCGAACTGGCGCGGCGACGTATTGCCCTGAACGTGGTGTGCCCGGGCCTCACCGAAACGCATGGGAGTCCTTGCGAACGCTGAATGCCTGCGCCAGCGCTCAACGCGACTTCTTGCGCGCCTTTCGTGCGGCCTTGCGCTTGCTCTTCTTCGCCTGCGGGTCCGCTGTAACTGCGCGGGGCGGCGCTTCACCGAACAATGACAGCAGCGGAGTGTTGCGCGCGCCCGGCACGTGCCCGCCCATGACCAACGATTTTGCCATGCCGAAGTTGGACGGATCGGACAACGCAGCCTCAAGTCGCGCCTCGGCGCGCGGCCCGCGAAGCAGTTCGAGACAAGCGGGCGCCTGCGCAAGTTGTGTCTCCCGCCCGAGGTACTCGTACACGGCGCGCAACTCCGAAATGAGTTGGGTCGCGACCGACGCATGGATGCTCGCCTTGCGCGGCAGCGTTTCGAATAGCACCTCTTCGAGGTCCAACGAAGTAAGTGATGCAATTGTGCCGCCGATGTAGTTCGCCGCCATGTCCAGCACCATGAGACTCCACTGCTTGCGTGCGAAGCGCACGCCGGCTGGGCTGGCGTAGAACGGCGCCAGCAGCGCCTCCTCGAGCTGCCGACGCGTTTCACCGTCGATCTCGACGTCATACTCTTCGTCGAGCATCAACAGCGCGTCGATCAGCTCGGACGGCGACGGCTCATGCGGCATGACGAGCGGCTCCGTACTCAGCGTCAGCTCGATTTCGCCAGCGTGCGTTGGCACCATGAGCGTGCGTTCCCAGGGCGTGTCGCCATACCAGGCATTCTGCAGCTGCGCCTTGTCCTTGAGCGCGATTGGCAGCGCGAGCGCAAGGGCTTCCAGTATCCGCAGCTCCTGCGCTACCGCGCCCCGTAGCAAAAGATCCGGCTGCATCACCATCAACCAGGGTTAAGCGTTGGTCCCGGCGACCTCCCAGTGGTGCGTCGCGATCTCCTTGCGCAGCGCCGGCGCCATGTCCTGCGCACGCTCGTAGTTCAACGCTACATATGGCGGCAGCGTCGGTGACTCACCGTCTTCGATTGCGCCCATGGCCACACCGAAGGCGTCCAGATCATCGGCGTCCTGGAACAGCAGCAGTCCGAAACTCTCGCCCAGCTGGCCGATCACCAGCAGCGCGGCATCCGCGATCGCAAACTCCGGCATCGTGATGAAAAACCCACCCTGATCCCCTGGCACTTTCTTCCATGGCTTGGCGCGATACAGCGCAGCAGCGGCGCGGAAGAATGCGGCCAGCGCGTCGGCATCAACGCCTTCGGAGAAGTACGTTCGTGCCGCCTCCGTCTCGCGCTCGAAGTCCTCCAGCATGGCGTGCATTAGCTCGTCGAACTCGGGCGTTGGGGCACACACCACATCCAGCTTCGGACGTCCCGCGCGTAACGCGGCCGCGAGTTCTGGCGACGCAACGCGAACGCGCGCCGGCAGGTGTGGCGTACCCCACATCGGCTGCTTCATGGTTGCGTGGAGTTGTGCGCTGGCGGTGCGAAGAATTTCATCGCGATGATCTACGTGCGAACCCAGGATCACGCCATCTGCGTTGAGCCACATCAAGACTTCCGGATGCGGCGACGCATCTTCGTCGGTGATAACTGCCGGCAGGAGCGCCGTGCCGCCGATCCATTCGACGTCGGCGCGAGGAGGGGTTCTGGGCACGTTTCGAGCTCCTGCTGGTGATCAAATTGACGCACGTTCAGCGCACGTTCAGCGCACGTTCAGCGCACGTTCAGCGCACGATGGCCGCGGTACCAGCGCGGCAATCAGTGCCGAGGAATCGTGCCGCAGTCACGGCGCTGAGGCAGGCTGACGATTCGACCGGCGTCCCTACCTTTACAGCACGCCTTCGCCGTCTTACCTCACAGCACGCCGTCGGCGTTCTTCCTCACAGCACGCCGTCGGCGTTCTTCCTCACAGCACGCCGTCGGCGTGCCAGGCCTCGATCTGCCGCGCGCTGAATCCGCACTCCGCCAGCACCTCGTTCGTATGTTGGCCCAACCGCGGCGGCGGCCGCTGCACCTGCGGCCCATCGACATTGGCGACGTGGCCTGCGGCCACCACCTGCACTGTGTTGTCTGCTCGGCCGGGCGCCGGAATCGTCGCAAAGATCGCGCGGTGCTCGAACTGCGGATCGGCAACCACACCACGGTAGTCGCGAATCTCTGCGCACGGTACGGCCGCAGCGCGGCAGCGCTGCAACCATTCGCCCGCAGGGGCGCTTGCCAATGCTTGTGTGATCAACGGATTCATTTCGCCAGCATGCGCAATGCGTGCTTCGCGGGTTGCGAAGCGCGCGTCGTCCAGCAGGTGGCTGATACCCAGTGTGGCCAGAAACCCTGAGACCTGGCGCTCGTTCAACGCCACCACCTGAATGAAACCGTCAGCGGTCGCGAACACATTCGCGGTCGGTTGCCGCGTGGGCGAGCGATTGCCAAACAACTCGGGTATCTCGTCCTTCACCATGAAGGTGGTGACTTGCGACGCTTGCAACACCATCGCCGTATCCATCATCGCCACGTCTACATGCTGGCCTTCGCCAGTGCGTGCGCGGCGGAACAATGCCGCGCTGATCGCAAACGCCGCGTTCAATGCGGTGCCCATGTCCACAGGCATGTAGCCGGTGCGCACAGGCCCGGTGGCTGGGTGCCCGGTGATCGACATCATTCCGCTGGCCGCCTGTATTGCGCCATCGAAGGCGGCCAGGCCGGCCAGCGGACCGGTCTGGCCAAAGCCGGAAATGGAGCAGTACACGAGGTCCGGCTTGATTGCGCTCAGCGCTGCGTAGTCGAAACCCAGGCGCTGCATGACGCCGGCCGTGAAGTTCTCCACGACCACGTCTGCGCTGCGCACCAGTGCGTGCACGATGGTCGTTGCGGCGGGGTGCTTGAGGTTCAGCGTGATTGCGCGCTTGCCCAGATTGCATGTGAGGAACGACGGCGCCATGCCCACCTCTCCTGACGCCTGCGGATTCGCATCGCTGCCACCGATCAGCAGGCCGCGCGTCATGTCGCCCTGCCCAGGCTGCTCGATTTTGATCACGTCGGCGCCCAACTGCGCCAACTGCTGCGCGGCGAATGGCCCGGCAAGCACCTGTGTGAAGTCGATGACCCGGATGCCTGCAAAAGCTTGTGTCACGCGCTGTGCCTGCTTGTTTCGTATGGCTGCACTATGCCGTGCGTCCTTTTGCATTTCGACTGATTTGCGGGCTGCCGGCCGGACTGGGCCATCAACCTGTACCAGATGCAGTACCTGGTGCGCGAACGACTGAACCTGCGCAGCGTTTCGGACGTGGGCCTGCTGCGCCAGTCATTGTTTGCCAACCTGAACGATGCGCAGTTGTCGCGCGTGGCCATGGCCGGCAACTGGCGAACCTTTGCAGTGGCTGCCCAACTGACACGTGAAGGCGCGGCGGATATCGAAGTGCAGGGCAAGGTGGTTGCGCAGCTGCATGCAGGTACCCTTTGCGGCGAGATGGCGTTCATCTCCGGGCACCATGCATCTGCGACGCTGGTGGTAACGGCACCGACGCGGGCGTATGTCTTCGAGATGCAGAGCATTCGCGAACTGGTCGCGCGCGATGACCTCGTTGCCGCTGCCATGCATCAGGCGGTTGGATTGGACTTGGCGCGCAAGGTCAGCCGCAACAATCGCATGGTGCTTGGCTTGGCGTGACACCGTGCTGCGCGCACTCAAGGTGTCAGATCGTCATTGAAGCGGTCGAGTTGATGCATGCGTTCGTGCAGGATCGTGACGATACCGACGCTACCGTCGTCCAGCAGCTTCCAGTAGATGACATGCTTCTCGTGGCGGCACAGGAATCCCTCCACGCCGAACTCTGCGGGGATGGGGTGCCACGGGATTTGTCGCGCGGCGATGGCCTTGAACTTGTCGAACAGGCCGCGAATGTACTTATCGGCCTGAGCCGGTCCCCATGCGCGCCGTGTGTAGGCGTAGATCTCGTCCAGTCGGTGACCGGCGCCGTCCTGTACCTTGAAGGCGCTCATGCTCGCTTGCGTGTGTTTCGCTTGATCACGGTGGCGGCATCGAGTGGCCGGTAGGCACTGTCAGGTGCGGCGAATGCGCGGGACAACTCGGCCTTCAGCCGCGTGAACGCCTCGGCTTCCACACGCTCCTTGTCGCGCCGGATCAGATCACGCACGTACTCGCTGACGTTTTCATAGGCCCCGTCCTCGCCGACATTCGCCGCTACGTGCTCGACCAGCGCACCGCCGACGCGAACGTTCAACGTCATAGTCTTGGTCATCGCGACACTCCACCGGTTGTGTCCTTGTCTTAAGGAATATTGTGGACACTTCAAGCGCAAGCCCGCAATAGCGGAGTGCAGCTCCGACGCGTCAACGTGCGCGCTGTGGCGTGACATGTCGCCGCGCTAGATCTGCCCCAGCGCACTCGACATCGACATGGAGAGACCGAACGCGCGTGCATCACGCGTCGTCGTCCCTGCCATGCGGTTCATGGCAAATGCAAACGACGTGCGAGCATCCGGGTCGATGATCACCAGCGAACCGCCATAGCCGCCCCAGTACAACGTGTTTGCACCCGGCATCATCGCGCCACCCAGTGCCATGCCCAGGCCGAAGCGGATGTTCATGCCAAGTACGCGGTCCATGCCCTCAACGTGCGCCACGCGCGTGTGCCGGGCAGACGAATGTCGAGTGCGATGCTGCTGGGGCCCGCCGGCTCGGCGGCTGTGCCAGGCAGGCTGGCGGATCCTTCGTGGACCAGTTCGGCGACGCGGTGGTCTTCAGATGCAGGCAGCCCGATGTGGAAATCTGCCTGGAGCGGCTGTGCGATTTCCTCGCGGAAGAACGTGCCGATCGTTCGCCCCGTGATGCGGCGTACAACTTCACCAATCAGATAACCCTGCGTCAGCGAGTGATAGCCGGACGCAGTGCCCGGCGGCCATGCGGGTGCCTGCGCGGCGAGTCGTTCAACACAGGTCTGCCAGTCGTAGAGATCGCCCACCGTCAACGGCAGGTCCCACGCCGCGAGCCCGGCCGAGTGCGCAAGCAGGTGCCGCACCAGCACTGCCGACTTCCCGTTCTGTGCGAACTCGGGCCAGTAGTGCGCCACGGGCGCATCGACATTGAGTTCAGCGCGATCGGCAAGCAGCAACGCGACCAGCGCCGTCATGGTCTTGGTGCATGAGTACACGTTCACGATGGTGTCGCGCGCCCACGGCTGTGTCCGCGCGGCGTTCATGTGGCCGCCCCAAAGATCGACCAGGGTTTCGCCTTCGAGCGTGATGCAACACGAGGCACCGAGATCTGCACCAGCGGCGAGACTGGCGGCGAACGTATCTCGAACAGATGAGAAACGATCGTGGGCGAAGCCTTGAACTGACGCGCGCTGTTGTTCTGTGTCCATCCGATTGGCGGTATCCATCTGATCAGGTGCGCGGGTCGCAGCACATTGAACACCATCAGCTGGCGCGTGTCGGTGACCTCGCTGGCGTGCGACGGAAACTCGATTCCGCGCACTCGTCGCTGACTTCAACAAAGGGCGCCGGCCGCAAGGCATTCGCTGAGAACGGCAGCAGGCTGGGGCCGCGTGGAAGCCCTCGGATTTACCAGGCAGTGGCGGCGAACATCACGGGCAAACGTTCACCCGCCAAATTCAAAGGCGTAGGGCGGCGCATGAGCGCGGAAACCGGTATGGCGCGTGAATTGCCGGTGATTCTGCACACGCCCTTTGGATTGCGGGTGAACGAACACAACTGCAGTGCCGAATCATGACGTCGGATCGAGCAAGCATCCTGGTTCTCCCTGGCATTGATGGTTCCTGTGCAGCGCACTGGCAACAGCGCTGGGTGGCCGGCAGTGCGCGCATGAGTGTCGTCGAGCAACGTGAGTGGACATCGCCGACCTGCCGCGACTGGGTCGAGACGTTGGGCAATGCCGTCGACGAGTGCGCCGGCGACACAGTCATCGTCGCCCACAGCCTCGGATGCCTGCTGGTCGCACATTGGGCGGCGTCGACTCGCCCACGCATTCGCGGAGCCCTGCTCGTTGCGCCGCCTGCAGATGATCACGAGCGACTGCGTCAGCGCGTTCGTGGTTTCTTCCCGGTCCTGCGACAACCACTCCCCTTTCCTACGTTTCTCGTTGCCAGCCGGAACGATCCCTACGCGCACATCGAGCAATCGCGCGCCTACGCCAACGCTTGGGGTAGCACGTTGATCGATGTCGGCACCGCGGGCCACATCAATGCCGACAGCGGGCTTGGCTGCTGGCCGTTCGGACTGGAACTGCTGCAGTCGCTCGTCATGCGCTGCGGAGACTCTCGAAGCGTCGCCTGATTCCCACGCGCGCACGCAAAGCCAACGCAGTCGCCGTGTTTGCGTCCCTAAGCAGATTCAACAGGCGCTGTTGCTGCAGCAGCAGTGCGTGGAAATGCGCGCGCCGAGCGCCTCAGTGCCGCACTACTTCCTGCGACCACGCATGCACGGTACGGGCACGCGCCCAGGCCACATCGCCCACGCGCCACGCCACCGGATCATTTGCCTGCAGCGGCACTTCTGTGTCGATGGCACCGCGGCCATCCTGACGCTCGAGCTCCAGACGCACGCGCGTGCCCATGCGCAGGATGCGCGTAACGGTCACGGGCACGTCGCCCGACCCAGCTTGTGCGCGCGACAGTTCGATGTCGTGCGGCCGCACATACACACCTGCGTGGTCTGCATCGGCGACGTGCTCGTCGCCGACGGGCACGTCGCCGACCAATACGTCGCTGCGACCGCTGCGCGCGCGCCCATGGAACAGCGTGACATCGCCGAGGAACTGATACACGAAGGGCGTCGCCGGTTGTTCATACACCTCGGTAGCCGTGCCCACCTGCTCGATGCGGCCCTCGTTCATCACCACGATGCGATCGGCAACTTCCAGTGCCTCTTCCTGGTCGTGCGTCACAAACACGCTGGTCACGTGCAGCTGGTCGTGCAGCCGACGCAGCCATCGGCGCAGCTCTTTACGAACGCGCGCATCAAGAGCACCGAAGGGTTCGTCGAGCAGCAGCACACGTGGTTGCACTGCGAGTGCACGCGCAAGCGCAATGCGCTGCCGCTGTCCGCCCGATAGTTGCGACGGATAGCGATCGGCGAGCCAGCCCAGCTGGATCAGCTCCAGCAGTTCGTTCACGCGCCGTGCAATGGTCGCGTTGTCCGGTCGCGTGGCGCGTGGACGCACGCGCAGACCGAAGGCGATGTTCTCGAATACCGTCATGTGCTTGAACAGCGCGTAGTGCTGGAACACGAAGCCCACCTGACGCTCGCGCACGTCGGTGCCACGCGTGTACTCACCGCTGAACAGCACTGTGCCGCTGTCGGGTTGCTCAAGTCCCGCGATGATGCGCAACAACGTAGTTTTGCCGCAGCCGGACGGTCCGAGCAGCGCCACCAGTTCGCCAGTCTCCACTTTCAGATCGATGTTGTGCAGTGCGTTGAACGCACCGAAGCGCTTCGCGACACCTTTGACTTCGATACTCATCGCGCAATTGCTCCCCAGTATTCCTAAGCGTTGGATGACTTCAGCTGTCGCTGCAGTCGCCACTCGACCAGGCTCTTCAAGAGCAGCGTCACTACAGCGAGGAACGCCAGCAGCGACGCAGCCGCAAAGGCCGCCACGAGGTTGTATTCGTTGTAAAGAATCTCGACGTGCAGCGGGATGGTGTTGGTCAGCCCGCGCACGTGGTCCGACACCACCGACACCGCGCCGAACTCGCCCATCGCCCGCGCGTTGCAGAGGATGACGCCGTACAGCAGTCCCCAGCGAATGTTCGGCAGCGTGACGTACCAGAATGTCTGCCAGCCATTGGCGCCTAGCGAGATGGCGGCCTCTTCTTCCTCTGTGCCCTGCTCCTGCATGAGTGGAATGAGTTCGCGAGCCACGAACGGCAACGTTACGAACATCGTCGCCAGCACAATGCCGGGCACCGCGAAAATGATGCGGATGTCATGTTCGATCAGCCACTCGCCCCACCAGCCCTGCATGCCGAACAACATCACATAGGCAAGACCGGCCACGACAGGCGAGACCGAGAACGGCAGATCGATGAGCGTGATCAGCAGGCTCTTGCCGCGGAACTCGAACTTGGCAATCGACCAGGCTGCAGCGATACCGAACACCAGGTTCAGTGGTACCGAAATGAGCGCAGTCACCAGCGTGAGCTTGATCGCCGAGACGGCGATCGGATCGGACAGCACCGCGAGATAGGCCGACACCCCATCGCGAAACGCATAGCCGAACACCACCACCAGCGGCGCTGCGAGAAACACCAGCATGAACGCCACGGCCACGGCAATGAGCAGTACGCGCACTGGCGCGGACTCCTGGGTTGCAATGCGTGGTGTATAGGACGAGATCGTTGTGCTGCTCATTGAAACTACCTCAGCTCAACGGGAATGACGGACGCGCGTCCACCACTGCAGCACGTTGATGCTGAGCAGCAGCGCGAAGGACACCAGCAGCAACGACACCGCGAGCGCAGTGGCGCCCGCGTAGTCGTACTGCTCGAGCTTGGTGACGATGAGCAGCGGCGTGATCTCCGACACCATCGGTATGTTCCCTGCAATGAAGATGACCGAGCCGTACTCACCCAGCGCGCGTGCGAATGCCAATGCGAACCCCGTGAGCAGCGCAGGTGTGAGCGCCGGCAGGATGACGCGGATGAAAGTCTGCAAACGCGTTGCGCCCAGGCTTGCGGCCGCCTCCTCGAGCTCGGGTTCGAACTCCTGCAACACCGGTTGCACCGTGCGCACCACGAACGGCAATCCGATAAACGTCAGCGCAACCACGACACCCAGCGGCGTGTAGGCCACCTTGATGCCGGCCTGCGCCAACAGCTGCCCGAAGGGGCCCGTCTCGGCGTACAGCGCCGTGAGGCCGATGCCAGCTACAGCGGTCGGCAGCGCAAATGGCAGGTCGACCAATGCATCGAGCACGCGTCGGCCCGGAAACTCACAGCGCACGAGCACCCAGGCGATGAGCATGCCCATCACGGCGTTGATGCAGGCACCGATGAACGCTGCACCGAAGCTGAGCCGATACGACGCCAGCACGCGGTCAGACGTGACTATGTCCCAGAACTCGCCGAATGTGAGCCCGGCCGCGCGTGCGAAGGTTGCCGAGAGCGGCAACAGCACGAGCAGGCCGAGGTAGAGCAAGGTAAAGCCGAGCGCGAGCGAGAAGCCCGGCAACACCGAATGACGACGCAGCAACATGTTCGCTGTGCCATCAACGGTTCGTGTAGATCTGATCGAACACACCGCCATCGGCGAAGAAGCGCGCCTGCGCTGCCTTCCAGCCGCCGAAGTCGGCATCGATGGTCACCAGCTTCAGCTTCGGAAACTGCGCGCTGTAACGCGCCAGCACGGCGGGAGCGGTCGGCCGGAAGTAGTTCTTCGCGATGATCTCCTGTGCCACCGGCGAGTACAGGTACTGCAGATAGGCCTGCGCCAGCGCGCGCGTGCCGTGCCGATCCGCCACGCGATCGACAACCGCCACAGGCGGTTCTGCGCGGATGCTCACCGACGGCACCACGATCTGCAGCTTGCCCTTGGTCTGGCGCACCGCAAGCAGTGCTTCGTTCTCCCAGGCGATCAGCACGTCACCAATACCGCGTTCGACAAACGTAATCGTTGAGCCGCGCGCGCCGGAATCGAGGATTGGCGCGTTCTTGTAGACCTTGCCCACGAACTGCTGCGCCTGTGCATCGCCGCCCAGCGCAGCGCGTGCGTAGGCCCAGGCCGCAAGGAAGTTCCAGCGCGCACCGCCCGAGGTCTTCGGGTTCGGCGTGATGACCGAGACACCAGGACGCGCAAGGTCGTTCCAGTCGCGAATCTTCTTCGGGTTGCCGGCCCGCACCAGCAACACGATGGTCGAGGTGTAGGGCGTGCTGTTGTGCGGCAGCCGCTTCTGCCAGTCCTTCGGAATGAGCCGGCCACGTTCGTGGATGGCGTCGATGTCGCCCGACAGCGCCAGCGTAACGACGTCGGCTTCCAGGCCATCGATGACACTGCGTGCCTGTTTGCCCGAACCGCCATGCGACTGCTGCACGGTGACAGCGCCTTTGCCTTGCGCTTGCCAGTACTTCGAGAACGTCGCGTTGTACGCCTCGAACAACTCGCGCGTTGGGTCGTAGGAAACATTGAGCAGCGTGTTGTTTGCCGCCTGTGCGCTGAGCCCCGCGACCAGCGAGACCAACAGCACGCCGACAGCGGCAATGCGCGCAGACCACCCACTGGATGACGAAGGGGATGACGAAGGGGAGCGACGAGCGATCGACATGAGCATGTGTTCCTTGGTGGAGTCGTTTGCGCGAGACGGCATCACCAGCTCACCTGCACACGGGTGAACAGGACCTTCTCGTCCGGGCGGTCGTTGTTGTTCCTGGCGCCACCGTCGAACGTGGTGTGCTCGTAGTCGAGCGACGCTTTGATGTTGCGGTTCAGATACCAGTTGATGCCGGCGGCCCAGGGCTGCGCGCTGTCGGCCGCGGTGGTGTTGTCCGCGAAGCCAAGCGTGAAGGCGTTGTCGTCCACGTTCAGCTTGCCGGCGCGCGCCACCAGTTCGATTGCGCCCCAGCCTTCGCTGCCCAGCGTGAAGGGATGTGTTGGATTGATGTTGCCGAACCTGGCTTCTTCGCCGGTCAACACGAAGATGCCCACGGCCTGCCAGGCATCGTTCGTGAGCTGTTCACGCGGCTTGGCGTTGGCCCCCGTGCTGACGCGAATGCTCGAGCGCACGTACTCGCCCAGCAGGCCGAACTGCTGCCAGTTCCAGGTCACCTGCGGCGAGATTCGATCCGTCTGGCCTTGCGCAAGCACGGTGTTCTTGAACGAGAAGAACGTGGCTTGCACAGGTGAGACGAAGCGCGGCAGGTCGCCGGTCGCTTTCTTGTCGCCGAACGAACCCGAGACCCCGAAGGACAGGTTCTGCAGCGGCGAGGTGCCGTTGATGAACGGCTGGAACATCACGCGCGCCGCCCATTCCTTGGGATCGGTGCCATCCACATCGCCGCTGCCGCCATCGGGCACGCCATTGAACCAACCTGCGGCGTAGCTCACCGTGCCGTCGAACAGATCGCCGAACGCCTGTACGCCGACATCTCGGTTGGGCACGAGGTTGGTCGGGAAACCGCGCTCAACCCACTTGAGCTCGGAACCCGATTGCAGGCGTTCAAGACCGACCGGCGGTTTGAACTTGCCGAAGCGCAGTTTGAACTGCGGATCGAAGTTCGCGTCGATGTAGGCGTCCTGCACCGACTGCCTGCCCAGGCCGAAGTCGGCCATGAAGCGAAACGCGAACAGCTTGTCGATCGTGCCTTCGAAGATTGGCCGCACGCGGCGCATCTGGAACGTGTCGACTGCCTGGCCGTGATCGTCGAACAGAAAACGCGAGTCGGCCTGCATGTAGCCGCGGATCTTCAGCTGATAGGCCTGATCGCGCGAGGTCAGCGAGAAGCCACTCGCGCCCGCAGCAACGACGGGCGTCGTGGCTTTGGCCGCGGCATCGTCTTCGGCTGCTGCTTCGTTGCGACGGCCCAGGATCGCCACCTGTTGCTCGAGCTCGGCGATGCGTTCCTCGAGCGTCTGCGCCGGCGCAGCAATGGGCGTTTCTTCGAGGGCAGGCTCAGCCTGTGCGGCGGGAAACGTGGGCAGGATGAACAGCAACGCGGCGCCCGCCAAGGCGACGGGCAGCCGTCTGTCGGCACGGCGTGTTGGAGTATTGGGCGACATTCGTAGATCAAGCCTGACGCGTGTTGGTACGCAGGCAGGACTCAGAGCACTGCGCGTGCCAGACGGCCAGATGCCACGAAATATGAAGGTTTGGGGTGGCTGGCCGGCACGTACCAGCAAATAGCACCGTTATATGTACTGGCTTGCTGGCGCGACACCTGTCCCCGTGATATTTCACGCCCTCCAGACAGCGAGCGCGCCCATGGCCACACGTAACGAACCCAACGCGCTCGCCCTCACGCTATGGCGCGAGGCCTGCAGGAACGTCGAGATCGGCGAGTTCATTGCCAACATCGGCGCAACGCTGTGCAGCACCTTTGGATTGACGAGCGTTGTGCTGCGCGAGTTCGACCTGGCTGCTGGCGAGATCGTGACGCTGGCAAGCACCCAACCAATCGCTGAAGAACGCCGCGCTGCAAGTGCAGCGGAACTGCGCCGCCTGCACCGTTGGGCCGAGGCCGGCGAGCTGTCGACCAGCCGGCAGGTGCGCGCACGCGAACCCGCGCTATTGCGGCTGTCCGGCGCAACGCATCCCGACGCCTGCCTATTCGGCGCGCTGGCTGGGGAACACGGTGCCCGCGGATTGTTGCTGCTGGAGCTGCCACCGCGCACCTCAACGGATGCTGCGCGGCGCGCCCAACTGCACGCACTGCTCGATGCGTTCTCGGCGGCACTGGACAACCATCACCGCGTGCATGAGCTGGAAGCCCGGCGGGTGGCGGCGGAGGCGTCGCGCCAGCAGCTGGCATTGCGACTGGGGCGCGACCCGGACCACGAGCCGGTCATCGGAATCGACGGCGGCATGCGTGACGTGATGGAGCGTGTGCGCCTCGTCCGTACGTCGGATGTACCGGTGTTGATCCTTGGCGAGACGGGCGCCGGCAAGGAGTTGGTGGCGCGCGAGATTCACAGCGGCTCGAAGCGCGCGAAGGCGCCCTTCCTGCGCGTGAACTGCGGCGCCATTCCGGTCGAACTCATCGACTCGGAATTGTTCGGTCACGAGAAGGGCGCGTTCACCGGCGCCAGCGCGCTGCGCAAAGGTTGGTTTGAACGCGCGGACAAAGGCACGCTGTTTCTGGATGAGATCGGTGAGTTGCCGTTGGCAGCACAGGTGCGGCTGCTGCGTGTGCTGCAGGACGGCAACATTCAACGGGTGGGCGGTGAACAGTCTGTGCACGTGGACGTGCGCATCGTTGCGGCCACGCATCGCGATCTTCCGACGATGGTGCAGGACGGGCGCTTCCGCGCCGACCTGTGGTACCGCATCGCGACCTTTCCTGTTGTGTTGCCACCGTTGCGCGAACGTCGCGAGGACATTCCCGAACTTGCGCGGCACTTCGCAGAACGCGCGGCGGCGCGGTTCGGCTTGCGTGCGCAGCAACCGAGCGAGGAAGCCCTGGTGCTGCTCGCACGCTATGCCTGGCCGGGCAATGTGCGCGAGCTGCAGGCGGTCATCGATCGCGCCACGATTCTTGGCAATGGCGAACGGCTTGAGATTGCGACTGCGCTTGGCATGCCGAGTATTCAGAGCGCGGCGGTGGACGGCCCGTCGCACACGGGATTGGTGCCGCAACTGTCTGAGCGGATGCTGTCAGATGAACAGCTCGACGGCGCGCCGATCGCGACGCTCGATCAGGCCATGCGTACACACATCGAACGCGCGTTGCGCAGCTGCAACGGCCGCATCGAAGGTCGCAACGGCGCGGCCACGCTGCTTGACATCAACCCGCATACGTTGCGCGCCCGTATGCGCAAGCTTGGTGTGGCCCGCAGCGCGGGTGCGCGCGGACCGGCTTAGTCCGATGCGGATGCGAGCCAGCCGCGCACGATCAGCAGTCTGGAGCGCTGACATCTGCCGGCGAATAGACGATCGTGCGCGCCGCGACGAGCGTGTGCAGGTTCGACGCCCGAGGCAAGTTGCCGCGGGCAGGCGTCGCGACTGTAGTCTTGGCCGTCCCAAGTGAACCGTCTGCAAGCGCGAGGAACCCACCTTGACCTCCCGAATCACGATCGATCCCGCGATCTGCCATGGCAAGCCCTGCATTCGCGGACTTCGCTATCCCGTCCAGGACGTGCTTGCCTGGCTCGCCAGCGGCATGTCGGTGGATGAGATCCTGGGCGACTACGCCGATCTCGAGCGCGAGGACATCCTTGCGGCACTCGACTACGCCGCCCGGCTCGCTCACGTCAACCGTGTCGAACCGCTCGCAACGTGAAGCTGTTGATCGACGCCCAGTTGCCTGCGCGTTGCGCGCAATGGCTTGGTGCCATGGGGCACTAGGTTACGCACACCCTGGAACTGCCGGACGGCAATCGCACGCCTGACGCTGATGTCGTGGCATGGGCAACCAGACACGACGCAGTCGTCGTCACCAAGGACAGCGATTTCGTCCGGCACTTCATCCTCATCGGGAAGCCTTCGCTTCTGCTGGTTTCTACCGGAAACATCTCGAACTCCGAGCTGCAGTCACTGCTCGTCGCAAACATGGCCGCGGTGGAGTTCGCGTTTCGGTCAGCCCGCTTCGTCGAGCTGACCCGGTCTTCGCTGATCGTCCACCGATAGGCGGCTCAAGCGCAGAGGGGCAGACGGCCGCCACATCTGCCAGAAACGCATCGCAACCCACGACCCCGGCAAACTCGGTGTGGCCCGCAGCGCGGGTGCGCGCGGACCGGCTTAGTCCGATGCGGATGCGAGCCAGCCGCGTACGATCAGCGCCTCGGCACGCAGCTGTGCCGCCTTGGCGGATCCGCCAAGGCCTTCGTACAGGCTTGCGGCGGACTCGCGCTCGGTCGCCTCGCCTTCGATGATCGCGCGCAGTTCTGTGGGCGACGGCAGCCTGCGCGGCACTTCGCTGCTGGCTACTGCACCGTCGGTCGGTTCGCCGCTGCTTGCGTGCGCAGACGGCGCGATATCCACGGCATTTGTGTTGTCGAGCGCATGCAGCAATCCGCGCAGCGCGGGTACGGCGACGCCATCGCGCGCTTTCATCGCTGCCCGCAGCGCAACCGCGATCTGATCGCGCAGTGCATCCACACCCGCATCACTCATCGCCTCACCCGTTCTCGGCAGTTGCAGTAACGAAGATGCTCTCCTCATCTTCGATGTGCACATCCAGCACAATCGGCTGGCAGCACACGTGGCAGTCTTCGACATAGTTCTGCACAGGCTCGGAACAGTCGATCAGCAATGTGATGGACTCGCCGCAGTACGGACAATCGATGGCGTGTTCCTGCAGCAGATTCACGCAGCAGGCACCGGGGGTTTCCAGTTGCTGTGCTGTGTCACGCCGGGTGCATCGATGCGCTCGTAGGTGTGGGCGCCGAAGTAGTCCCGTTGCGCCTGCAGCAGCGCAGCGCCGCCACGCGCCGTGGCAATGCTGTCGATCCAGCTGAGGCTGGCGGCCAGGCCGGGTATGGCAATGCCGGCGGATACTGCGGCCATGACCACGCGCCGCCAGGCCGGCAACCGGCGCTTGAGCTCGCCGGTGAAGTAAGGCGCCAATACCAGCGACTCTGTACGGCCGTTGGCGAACGCCGTGCACACGTGGTCGAGAAAGCCGGCGCGGATGATGCAGCCCGCTGTCCAGATGCGTGCAACCTCGGCCAGATCGGTGCCGTAGTCCTTGACCGAGCTTGCACGCGCAAGCATTGCGAAGCCCTGGGCATAGCTGGCGATTTTGGCGCCGAACAATGCGTCGCGCAGATCGTCTGCTGTGATGCCGGGTGTCCGGCTGTCGGTGGTCGCACTGAGCTGGCTGCCCAGCACCGCGGCAACCGCGGTGCGCAAGCCGTGCTCGGAACTGACGATGCGTGCATCCACGGCGGTGGCGATGGTTGGAATGGCAACGCCAAATTCGGCCGCGGCCATCACCGTCCAACGACCGGTGCCTTTCTGGCCCGCGCGGTCGACCACCGCATCGAGCAGCAACTGCCCCGGCCGCTGCGGGTCCGGGGTGCGAAAGATGTCGGCGGTGATTTCGATCAGATAACTCTCGAGTTCGCCTGCGTTCCAGGCGCTGAACGTATCGGCGATTGCGGCGGGAGTAAGCCCGAGCCCTGCGCGCAGCAAGGTCGCCGTTTCGGTGATCAGCTGCATGTCGCCGTATTCAATGCCGTTGTGCACCATCTTCACGAAGTGCCCGGCGGAACCACGCCCGCAATGCGCAACGCACACGCCGCGCGGCCCGCGCGCAGCGATGCGCTCGAATGCGGGTTGCAGGCGCTGCCAGGCAACTTCGTCACCGCCCGGCATCATCGATGGCCCAAGCAGTGCACCCTCTTCGCCACCGCTTACGCCCATGCCCACAAAGCGCCAGGGCTTGTCGGCCGCGTACAGCGCGCGTCGATCGGTGTCGGCATACAGGCTGTTGCCTGCATCGATGATGATGTCGTCGGCATCCAGCAGCGGCTCGAGCGCATGGATGACTTCATCGACCGGCGATCCTGCAAGAATCATGAGCAGGATACGGCGCGGCCGTTCGAGGCTCTGCACGAAGCGCGCAAGGTCTGCGCTGGTGGTGAACTGCGCTTCGGGGTATTCCGCGGCAACGCTCAGCGCTTTCGCTGCGGTGCGATCCCAGATCGCCACCCGCAATCCATTGCGGGCGAAGTTGCGCGCCAGGCTCAGGCCCATTACGCCCATGCCTACAACACCTATTTCGCGTGTGCCGTTTGCGTCAGTCATGCATGCCTCAATTGATCGGGTTCGAAGTTTCCGATGCGCAGCTCAGGGTTCGGCGCGCATCTGCTGATCGGTATACAGGTGCACGCCCCGGAAGCGCGTGAGTAGCAGCGTTGGATCGCCTGCAAGTACGCGCGCGATGGCATCGCGCTTGCCCGCACCGACGGCAAACACAATGTGCGTCGCCGCCGTGCGCAACATGCGCTGGGTGAGCGTGATGCGCATTGAAGGTGGCTTCGGAGAATCGGTGACACACATGACGTCACGTTCGCCGTCGTCCCAGCGCTGGCCTGGAAACAATGACGCGATGTGGCCGTCTTCACCGAGTCCGAGCAACGTCACGTCAAGCCCGCCCATGAAGTCTGCGTGCAGTCCGGCTTGAATGCGTCGCAGTGCCAGCGCAGGTTCGGAAACCTCGGCGTCTTGCAGCAATGGCAGCACAAGGCGTGCAAGTGGTTCTGCAAGCACGCCGGCGCGCTGTGCAGCGCCGCAGTTCGACGTGGCATGGCTGCGCGGCACAACGCGCTCGTCTACCCAGGTCAACAGCAGCTCGGGCCACAGTGCAGGTGCCTGTGCGTGTGCCGCTTCGAGCACGGGCAGCACGCTGCCACCCGCCACGGCGAAGCGCGCCATGCCGCGTTCCGCGCTGGCGCTGCGCAATGCAGACAGCAGATGCGCCAGCGCGGCAGCGTGCGGGTCTGCGGCAACACACACGCGCAGCGCAGACGCCGTGGAGCGCGCGGACGCAGTGCTGTGCGCGGACGCAGTGCTGTGCGCGGACGCAGTGCTGTGCGCGGCCTCAGCCACGCGACCAACCGCCTTCGCAGCCTTGGAACAATGCATCGCTGGCATCCGGTCCCCAGCTGCCCGCAGCGTAGGTCTGCATCGGTGGCGGCGTGTCGCCATGCCAGGCGTTGGTGAAGGCATCGGCGAAGCGCCAGCTGGCCTCGATCTCGTCGCTGCGAATGAACAACGTGGCGTCGCCGCGCAATGCGTCGAGCAGCAAACGTTCGTACGCGGGTGCGGTGCTGCCGCCGAACGCGTCGCGATAGTCGAAGTGCAAGGCTGCAGGTGCCATGTCCATGGTGTTGCCCGGGCGCTTCACGCCGAACGACAACGTGATGGCTTCGCGCGGTTGCAGGCTCAGCGTGAGCACATTCGGCCGCATTTCGCACAGCCGCCCTTCGCGCAGCGCCAGCCGGTACTCATCGTCGTCTATGCCTTCCGGGCGGTTGAACAGTTGCAGTGGTGGTGTTCGAAACTGCACCTGCACTTCCGTGAAGCGCTTGGCCATGCGTTTGCCATGGCGCAACAGAATGGGCACACCGGCCCAACGCCAGTTGGAAAGCTCGGCGCGAATGGCCACGTAGGTTTCGGTGTTGCTGTCTGCGGCAACGCCTGTCTCCTGCAGGTAGCCGGGCATCTGCGCGTCGCCAACTTCTCCACCCATTGGGCCGCTGTCGTACTGCGCGCGCACGCTCATTGTGCGGATCTCGCGCGCGCTCGGCACACGCAGGCTGCGCAGCAGGGCCACCTTCTGTGCACGCACCATGTCGGCGTCCATCGATCCGGGCGGTTCCATCGTCACCAGCGCAAGCACCTGCAGCATGTGGTTCTGCAGCATGTCGCGCAGTGCCCCGGTGCCGTCGTAGTAGGCGCCGCGGCCGCTCTCCATGCCCAGCTCTTCGGCCACCGTGATCTGCACCAGCTCAACGTGCTGACGGTTCCACACAGGTTCGAAGATGGCGTTGTGGAATCGGAAGCCGAGCAGGTTCTGCACGGTTTCCTTGCCCAGGTAATGGTCGATGCGGAAGATCTGAAACTCGCTGAGGTGCTGGTGCAGATCGGCGTTCAGCGCCTGCGCTGATGGCAGGTCATGTCCGAACGGCTTCTCGACGACCACACGCCGGAACGGTTCTGCCGGCTGCTGCGGCAATGGCTCCTGTTGTCTTGGCAGTAGACCAGCAGCGTTCAGCGATGCGACGGCGGCTGAGAACAAGGCAGGTTTCAGCGAGAGGTAGTACAGCCTGCCGGTGTCGTTGCCACCGGGCAGTGTGGCCAGGCGCGCGGCCAAGCGGCCCAGATCATCGGCAGACTGCACATCACCCGCAACGTAGAAGATGCGTGGCGCCAGCAGTTCGAACGCGTCGGCAAGTTCGGGCGGCGTGGCTGCGCGCAGTTCGCGACGGAAGTCGTCGTCGCTGAGCAGCTTGCGGGCAACGCCAATCACGTTGAAGCCCTCTGCCGGCAGCCCTTTCGCGGCAAGGCTGGCCAGCGCGGGCACAAGCTTGCGTGCGGTCAGGTCGCCACTGGCACCGAAGATCACGATCTGTATTGGCTGTTTGTCCATGGTGCCGAGCATAGCGGGGGAACAAGGCAGCGCAGCGGCGCTCAGTGCGCGCGGCGCTAATGCGCCGTGGCGCTAATGCGTCGTGACGCTTATTGCGCCACGTTAGCGAAGTCGTCTCCATCGGTGTGTGGTGCAGCCAACACAGTGCCTCTTGCGATGCGCGGCAGCCGCAACGTGAGTTCCGCACCGCCACCAGGACGATTGCCAGCGCGGATGTCGCCGCCGTGCGCAATGGCAATCTCGCGATACATGCATAACCCGAGTCGTGTGCCACCCGCGCCGGTCCTGGTGGCCAGGTGGGACGGTCAACTTTGCTGGCGCGCCCCTTGCCGCCCCAAAGTCGATGCGTATACTCGCCGCCCGTTCGCGTCCTGCCGATGCGATGGGCCTCCGCAGCACGCGCCCCCCGCCGCCATTTCTCCTTTCATTTACAGCGCCGCACCTGCGGTGTACTTCCGGGGCTTCCCTATGTCCGCGATGTCCCTTGGCCAACGTTCTACTGCTGTCATCGGCTTGCAGTTCGGCGACGAGGGCAAGGGGCAGATCGTGGACCTGCTGGCGTCTGAGCATCGCGTGACCGTGCGTTACAACGGCGGCGCCAACGCCGGCCATTCGGTGCGCATTGCCAACGAGAAGTTCGCGCTGCATCAGGTGCCTGTGGGTGTACTGACGGCCGGCACCTTGAACGTGCTGGCCAACGGCGTGGTGGTGGATGTCGATGGCCTGCTGGGCGAACTGCGCACGCTGGCCGGTGCGGGTGTGGAAGTGGGCGACAACCTGCGCATCTCCGATCGCGCGCATCTGGTCATGCCCTATCACCTGCAGGAAGAACGGCTGCGCGATGCGCTTGCACAAAAAGTGCTGGGCGAGGCGCGCAGGCTGGGCACAACCTTCCGCGGCATCGGCGGCAGCTATGCCGACAAGGCCGCGCGCGACAGCGCAGTACGGGTAGGCGATCTGTTCGATCCGGACGAGCTGCGCATCCGTCTCGGCTTCATCGCTGCTTTGAAGAACGCCACGCTGGCAGGCCTGGCTGCGGCAGTAGGTGCTCACTTCGAGCCGAACACGGTCGACGATCTGTTTGCCCGCTGCATGGCCTGGGCCGAGCAGATCCGCCCGTTCGTGGCCGATACCGCCTCGCTTTTGAACGATCGCCTGGATGCTGGCGACGGCGTGTTGTTCGAGGGCGCGAACGCCGCCCTGCTGGACATCGACCACGGCACCTACCCCTACGTGACCTCAAGCAACAGCTCGGCGTTGGGCATCACCGCGGGCACAGGCGTATCGCCGGTTCGGCTGCGCCGCATCATCGGTGTTGCCAAGCTATATACCTCCCGTGTGGGCACCGGCCCGTTCGTCACCGAGATGCATGGCGCCGAAGCCGACGCCCTGCGCGAGCGTGGCGGCGAGTACGGCACCACCACCGGCCGTCCGCGCCGCGTGGGCTGGCTGGACCTGCCGGCGCTGAAGGCTGCGGTGCGTCTGAATGGCGTGACCGAACTGTTCCTGACCGGGCTCGGCGTGCTGGCCGGGCTGCCCGAAGTGCGGGTGTGTGTGGGCTATCGCAACGGCGCGCCGGCGGGCACTGCGCCCACCACCGCGCAGCTGCATCTCATGCAGCCGATCTACGAAATCTTCCCGGGTTTCGACACCACTGTGGCCGACTGCCGGAAGATGGCTGACCTGCCATCCAACGCCCGCGCACTGCTGGCCCGCGTTGAAGCGGAGGTGGCGCCTATTGCCGGCGTGTGTGTAGGCAAGGGGCGCGAGCAGGTGCTGCGCAGCTGAGGGTTGCGCGCGGCCGGGCCAAGTTCGGCGCCGGCGCGAGTTGCCCTACTTCTAGGTTGGTGACCGCTTCGCACTTGTCGGTGACGGCTTCGCCGTCTCCGTGGCAGCAGATCCGTCCGGCGTGCGATGACGTCGAACGAGCCGACCTGATGCCATGTCGGCGCGGGTGATCGGCGCTTCCGATCGTTCATCGTCCTTTGTTTTCGTAGTAGATCGTTTGCTCATGAGGTGTTGCTCGTCGCATGGAGAGGATGCGAATGGTGTGTGCGTCCTCCGTCGTCACGACAACTGTGATGATCGAACGCAACGGGCCAATAGTGATGAACCGCTCTTCGTCGTATGGAAAGCGGTAGTCGGCGAACAGGACGCTGTCTGGATGGAGGATAACCTCGGGCCCTAAGGCCATGTCCAGCCCGTGCTTCTGCAAGTTTGTCTTGCGTTTGTTGGGGTCGTAGGTGAATCGCATCACCGCAGTTGGCCGGTCGGATATCGTGCCGACATGCTGCGCACGATGCGCGAGCCTGGCTTGTGGTGATCGCCGTCGCAGTGCGTGGGACACACGCGGCAAGGTCGGTGCGCATGTCGCTCAGGCGGTGCCCCGCATGAGACGCGCGCCGTGCGCCACCGCCCGGCATCGGACCTGCGCGTTGCGCTGAACAACGCTCGTCGCGTGCCTGCCTTGCGCCGCCCATCAACTCATGTGGCGGGCGGGCCGGTGTTGTGGCGCGTTGCGCGGTGCTGCATATGCCGCAACACCGCAGCCACGGCGCCTGCGCCAAGTAACAGCGCACCGATCAACAGCACGACTGGCTCGAGATGCGTGAGCATCACCAACACCGCCGCTGTGCCGAGCAGTGGTAGCACAGGCACACCCGCAATCGTGCCGCGTACGCGAAACGTTTCGACCTCGCGCGTGCCGTCGCGCAGCCGCAGCACTACCACCGTTGCGTTCACCGCGATGAACACCGCATACACAGCGAAGTCGGCCACGCCGGCGATCAGCTTCAGATCGCCCACCATCACGAAGCCAAGTGCGATCAGCGCAGCCAGCGCGATGGCCGGCATGGGGGCGCCGCTCTGCGCGCGCACGTCTGCAAGCACGCGTGGCAATGCGGTGTCGCGTGCCATGCCGAAGATCACCCGCGATGCGGAGGTCAGTGCCAGCAGGGAAGTGTTGGTCGTGGACACCAGCGCAATCGCAGCAACGGCGGCGGCACTTCGGTCGCCAAGTACATGTGCAACCACATCGGCCAGCGGCCGTGGCGATGCGCCGAGTGCCGGCGCACCCAGGACGCTGACAGCCGCAATGGCTACGCCAACGTACAGCAATGTGGAGATGTCCAGCGCCAGAAACAGCGCGCGCGGTACGGTGCGTGCCGGATCCCGCGTTTCCTCGGCAAGAGTCGCCACTTCATCGAAACCGATGAAGGCGAAGAACACCAGCGCCGCAGCGCCAAACACGCCGGTCGCAACGCTGGGACCACCGTCCTGGCCGACGCTTGAAGTGAGCAGCGGCTGTTCGCCGATGTGCGGAATGCCAATGACAATGACGAACAACAGGCCACCGATCTGAATAACGCTCAACGCAAGTGTCAGCCGCGCCGACTGTTTGATGCCGCGCAGCGCCAGCGCGGCAACGGCAACAATGAGCAACGCGGCGCCGATACGGCCGCCCAGAGCGGGCACGGACAGGCTTAGATAGTTGGCAAACCCAAGTGCCACGGTCGCCGCGGCGATGATGAGCCCGAAGATCATCACCCAGCCGGTGATGAACGCCACCCAACGTGGAAACACCTGTTGTGTGTAGGTGTACTCGGCCGCCGCGCTGGGAAAGCGCGCCGCCAGCTCGGCATAGCTGAGGCCGGTAAACGCGCAGAGCACAGCGGCGAGGATGAATGAAATCCACACACTCGGTCCGGCAGTTGCGGTTGCCGCACCAATGAGCACGTAGATGCCGGCACCGATGATGATGCCTACGCCGCCGGCAGTGACCTCGGTCAGACTGAGCACGCGATGCAGACTGCCTGCGCTCGTCGAATGCAGCGCGCGTGGTGGCGGGTCAGGCGGGTTCACGATTCAGTCGAGCTTCAACAACGGCGATCGTCGCCAGCACACGCAGCGTAGGCCCAGGGTCAGCGCAATATAAGCCTGCGCGGAATACGCGTATGTCCGCGTGTGCAATCAATCGGCGCTGCGCTTCCCTGCGCAGCACCTACGTTTACACCTGCCGTCGCTCAGGCGAGGAACTTCCTGCGCCGCACACTGACGAGCGCGGCCAGGCCCAATCCGATCAGGCCCAACGATTCAGGTTCGGGTACGGAAGACATTGGGCCGCGCGTTTGGCCCACGTTGTCGGCGATGGTGTCAACCGCAAATCCATCGTTCTTCATGGCGCGCGAGGCATAGCTGACCAGGCGTTCTTTGTTGTAGATCGACACGGCAGTGAACTGACCGAGATTCTTTCCTATTGGCTCACCGAAGATTACGTCGCCGGTGGTGTGTGCCCAGGTCAGGTTGACGATGGCTGCATCATCGGACGGCATCACGTCGTCGGGTGTGAAGCCGACGTTTTGCGCAGTGCACACCCAGCCATCGGGGCTTGCGCAGGAGCCGGGGACATAGCCGGCGAAGTCATACAGCGTTAAGAAACTGCCTTGACCAACATTTGTATGCGGCACGGGATTCGAAGACGGCGCGGCGCCCGTGCTTGCATTGCTGTCTTTCGCCAGCTGTAACTCGTACGACCACATGTAATTGGGGCCAGAGCCAGTGATGGTGGTGCCGGTCGGGATGATGTTTGCCCATGCGACCGCTGGCGCGAGCGCCAGCAGGCAGGCCAGTGAGGCTTTGTTCATTGAAGTGCTTCCGATAGTGAATGGCGTGAGGGTTGTTTTTCGCGCGTCAGCCATCAAAGCCATTTGAATGGTTGCGAGCAGCGATGGGCCACAATGCCTGGGCGGTGACTGCACGGTCTGTGCGTCAGGGAACCAAGCCGTTAGCGCGCTATGCGCGCCGCCTGTGCCCGGCAGTCGACGGTGCGGGTCGCGTACTCAGGCGGATTCGAACGGTCGATCGCGCTTGCGTTCCAGCAATCTTGGTTCCGCCGCGTTTGCGCACAGATCGATGGCCAGTCGATAGGCCAACGCAGCTTCGTCCCGCTGTGCTGTGCGCTGCAGCAGGTCGGCGCGAATCGCGTGATAGATGTGATTGCGCTGCAAGGGCAGATCGTTGAGCGCACGCAGTGCGGCAGCGGCCCCATGAACCTCGGCGACTGCCGCCGCTCTATTCATTGCCACAACCAGCGTCGGCTGATGCATGAGCAATGCATCGTAAAGCTGCAGGATCTGCGGCCAATCGCCGCTACGAATGTCTGTCGCATCACAGGCGCGGCAGTGATCGACGCCTGAAGTTGAAACGGCCCTGGACGATTGCGCAGCAAGCATTCGCGAAGCAGTGCACGCGCCTCTTCGATGTTGGTTGCATCCCAGCGCGTCCGGTCCTGCGCTGCAAGCAGCACGATGTCGCCCTGTGCATCCACACGTGCATTGCGTCGTGCATGTGTGAACAGCAGCAGTGCCAGACGCCCCATTGTTTCGACTTCATCAAGCGCCAGCGCGCAAAGCATGCGGCCGAGATGAATGGCCTCGTCGCACAAGTCCATGCGCTGCAGCTGCGCGCCCGATGTGGCGGCATAACCTTCATTGAAGACCAGATACACAACGGCAAGCACGGCGTGCAGGCGCTGCGCCAGCTCAGCTTGATTCGGAATGCGGAATGGGATGCCCGCGTCGCGAATCTTGCGCTTGGCCAGCTTGCCCACGCTTGCGCGAAGGCGTCCTTAACGGCTGCTTCGAACGACATGCAACTCAGTCCGAGCCGTCGTGGGACGCGAACGGCCTGACCTCGATGGCCAGTGGCGCAAGCACCGCCGCGAGTTTGTGGCCCCACGCGAGCGCAGCCTCCAGATCTGCAGCCTGCACGATGGTGAACCCCCCGAGGTGTTCGCGGCCCTCCGGTTGCGGACCATCGGTCATCAGCACCTGGCCATTGCTTGCGCGTAATACGGTGGCCGAACTCGGCGGATGCTATCCCTCAGAAAACACCCAGGCGCCCGCGGCCTTCATTTCACGCCGCAGCGCGCCGACGTCGGCCATGCTGCGTTGCAGATCGACGGTGGGCGGCGGCGGACCGTCCGGCTGACAAATGCTGAGCAGGTATTGCTTCATCGCGACGTACTCCGGTGGCGAACCGACAGGTCGCCGGTTCTCTACAACCAAACGATTGCGCGCCGGGAAAATCGACAGTCATCGCTGGCGACCCTGGCGCCTGTGCGTGCGTTCAGAACTGGTCTTGCAGGGGGTCTGTGCCGCAAGCTTCGGCCGTCCCGTTGGACCACTACCCATCGATTGAAAGACTGACTGAACGACAGCTGGAGACCTCCATGGCGATTGATTTCGAAATCCCCGCAGAAGCCAAAGCAATTCGCGAAAAGGTGCGGCAGTGGGTGCACGACGAGTGCATCCCCGCCGAGAAGCAACTTGAAACGCGACCCTATAAAGAGGTGCTGGGCGAGCTGCGCAAGAAGGCCCGCGCCCAAGGCTTGTGGTGCCCCTTCATTCCCAAGGAATACGGCGGCATGGCGCTGGGCCCGCTGGCCAATGCACTGGTGCAGATGGAGCTGGGCGAAAGCTACCTGGGCGCGCTGTCCATGAACACGCAGGGCCCGGACGACGCCACCATGCTCACGCTGCTGACCCACGGCACCGAGTTCCAGAAAGAGAAGTTCCTGAAGCCGCTGCTGAATGGCGACAAGCGCATCTGCTATTCGATGACCGAGAAGGCCGCCGGCGCCGACGCCACCGGCATGCAGACCCGCGCCATTCGCGATGGTGACAACTGGGTGCTGAACGGCGAGAAGTGGTTCTCCAGTTCCGCCAGCGTGGCCGACATTGCCGTGGTGATGGCGAAGACCGACCCCAGCGCACCGCGCCATCAGCAGTTCAGCACCTTCATTGTTGAGCTGCCGAACCCGGGCTACATCATCAAGCGCGACATCAAGACCATGGCCATCGAAGGCCCGTTGTCGCATGTGCTGGGTGGCGGCCACTCGGAGATCGACATCAAGGATCTGGTGGTGCCCGCAGAGAACCTGCTGGGTGGCCAGGGCCAGGGCTTCAACATGGGCCAGCACCGTCTGGCGTATGGCCGCCTGCGCCACGGCATGCACAACGTAGCGATGGCGCAACGCGCGCTGGACCTGGCGGCCAAGCATGTGACCAGCCGCAGCACCTTCGGCACGCCATTGTCCGATCGTCAGGGCGTGCAGTGGATGTTGGCCGACTGCGCCAGCGAGCTGTACATGGCGCGCCTGATGCTGCTGCACATTGCCTACAAGGCAGAGAAGGGCCAGGACCTGCGGCAGGAGAACTCCATTGCCAAAGTGTTCCTGGCGCACATGGTGCATAAGGTGGTGGACACCGCCATTCAGCTGCACGGCGCGCTGGGCTACAGCCAGGACACGCCGCTGGCGCGCTGGTACACGTCCATCCGTTCGCAGCGCCTGGTCGATGGCCCGGATGAAGTGCATCGCTGGACGGTCGGCCGCAACGTGATCAAGGCCTACAAGAAGCACGGCACCACGGCGTCGGCTGCGGGCGGTGATCTGATCTAGTTGCAGGCAGTGCCGTTCCCCGGTCGAACAACGTTCGACCGGGGAACGGTGACAGTTCGATGCCCCCTATGAATTCCGTTGGGCGGTTCTCGTCTTGCGGAGCGATACGTCAAAGGAGAGAGCGATGCCCATCACGATGCAGGATGTGGAAGCAGCGTTGGCCCAGAAGGGCGAAGAAGTGCCCGGTGAATTCCATGACCGCGATTCGCTGCTGTACGCAGTAGCCATTGGCATGGGCCGCGACCCGGCCGATCGCAAAGAGCTGGCCTACGTGTGCGAAACCATGGGCGACAAGGTGGTGCCCACGGCGGCAACGGTGTTGTCGCGCCCCAGCCGCGGCGGTGGTGGCGGCGGCTTCGGCGGCATCATGGCGAAGATGAACTTCGCGCTCATGCTGCATGGCGAGCAGCGCCTGACGCTGCACCAGCCCATTCCACGCGCAGCAGACATTCTGATTGCTGGTGGCGTGACGGGCGTGTACGACAAGGGCGCCGGCAAGGGCGCGCTGGTCACGAATGAAACGGTGGTGAAGCTCGCGAACGGCTCGCCGTTGTTCACGCTGGGTTCCACGCTGTTCTTCCGCGGTGATGGTGGCTTTGGCGGCGCTTCAACGGGTGCGCCTGAACCGCACGTGTTGCCCGACCGCGCACCGGATGCGGTGTGTGAAATGCCGGGGCGCGCGGATCAGGCATTTGTGTATGCCTTGTGCGGCGATCGCAACCCGTTGCACCGCGATCTGGACTTCGCAAAGCGCGCAGGTTTCGACATGCCGATTCTGCATGGGCTGTGCTCCTACGGCATCGCGTGCCATGCAGTGTTGAAGACGATGCTGGACTACGACGCGGCGTCGGTCACGCAGTTCGATGTGCGGTTCTCGTCGCCGGTGTATCCGGGCGAGACGCAGGTGGTGGAGATGTGGCGCGATGGGAAGGTGATTTCGTTCCGCGTGCGGATCAAGGAGCGGGGTGTTGTTTCTATTAACAATGGGAAGTGTGTGGTGAGGTGAGGGCGAGTTGGGCGTTGGATTGATGCAATGCGGTTGGCGTGTTTGTGCAGCTGAACGCGCCGTGGTTCGACCAGGAGTGTGCTTTGACCATGAAACAAGTCGACGCAAGGGAGCGGTTGGGCAAATGGGCTGAGCGTCATTGTTGGGAAGTTAGATGTCAGATCGACGTCGGTCTCGGTCTCGATGTTCGGTCGACCCGGCGTTAGGCCCCACAGGAATGCTCTCTCTGCGCGCCCTGCACTTGAACTGGATCAACGGTCAGGCCGACGATCCAACGGACCACTGTGCCCACGGCAAAGTCGAATTGTCGCTCGGCGACCGAATCCTCTACAAGACAGGAGGCGAAGACATAACCGTCTCCGCTGCGTCGCTCTACTTGCTAAGAACAGTCGAGGACGACCACACACCCGAGGTCTCCGTCGCCGAAGGAAACTGGCTCTTCCCATGCTGCGGCTTCAGCGTGTTCCCGGACAGTGGCCGCTACAACGTTTGCTGCATGGGCTGCAACACTGGAACGGACTTATTCATTCGTCATAGTGGCTCCAACGTCGTTCTTTCCAGCGGCGAAGAAGAGGCCACTGTGCTTGCTTCGGACTGGAAGGCTGCGGTCCTTGGGCTCGTAGGTCAGGTAGAGAGGTTCTACGCAGCCTGTGCGCCGAAAGTTGATCTCGACAACGAACTCGATCTGGAAGGCTGGAGTTTGTTCTGGTCGGAGTGGAACACCCGCAAGCTTCGAGCGCTGGCGAGTGGGGCCTAGCAAATAGGGATAGGTCGCGCGCAGCCGCGACCTCATCCCAGGTTGGACAAGCCCGGATGATGTCGAGAGGCTCTCTACAGGGAGATAGCTTGTCTCTGTGCAGCCGATAGAAGCTGTTGGCGGGGTTTGTGCGGAACATGGACACAGCGAGACGCGTGGCCTGCAACGCACCAGGCCGCTGGCCCACGTGATGTCTGCATGATCGACTGATTGCTCCTGCGCAGTGGCTTCAATGGCGATGCATGTCGCCGTCACGCATGACAGCTCCGATGTGCCGGCCCAGTGTTGCTACGTGGTCACTTCCGACCGCGGCGTCATGCCGACCACTATCATCGGCACATGGCAATGCGGAGACAGGAATGGTCGCGGCGTTCGCGCCGCAGCCGCTTGGATCACCACCTTCAACACCCTCTGCAGCAAGATGAGCAAGCGCTTGGCATTGCTGTGCAGGAAGCCGAAGTCCCGCACTCGTCTATAGCCCTTCGGCAACACATGCCGCAGCAGCAGTCGCACGAACTCAACCAGTGACCGACCCGTCGCTCAAGTGGACGCTTTGCACGGGCCGGCGCACCTGCGCATACATTCATCGGCGTGCACCGGCCAGCGCAGAGCGCGGCTTAGCGCAGCGTTGGACATCCGCTTGGCGCCTCCAGCTATTCATGGAGGTGGTTGTGGCAAGCTAAGGTCTGTTCAGTGTAATTGCGCCGGAGATCCATCATGAGCACCGCCCTCGAAATTCTGGAAGCTGAAGCCCTCAAGCTCCCCCCGGCGGAGCGCTCTCACCTCCTTGAGCGACTCATTGCAAGCCTGGATTCAGACCCCGAAGTCGAGGACGCGTGGGAACGCGAAGCCGATCGGCGAGAGGCTGAATTGGAATCAGGTTTGGTGACCGAAGTCTCCGCGAATGAGGCAATCGCGCGACTTCGGGCAACGCTTGCCAGGTGACCGATTCGCTTCGTCCTGGCGCCGAGCAAGACATCGCCGACGCCTTGGACTTCTACACAGAGCAAGCAGGCGTAGTCATAGCGCAACATTTCCTGAGTGAGTTCGAGCGTGTCGCCTAGTTGGTAGTCGAACACCCAGGCATGGGCTCACCCACCACAGCGGGCCGCCGCTCATTTCCGCTTCGAGTCTTTCCGTACTCGGTGGTGTATCGAAGCCTCCAAACCGGTATTGGAATCGTTGTCGTAAGGCATCAGCGCAGAAAACCAAACTACGGCGTGGCGCGGACATAGGCCTTTCGAGCGGTGAGCGCCTGTAACCAGACGCCCAACGAATAACGATAGGCCCCGCGCAGCCGCGACCTCATCCCAGGTTGGAGAAGCCCAGATGATGTCGAGTGTCTCTCGACCGGGAGATAGCTTTTCTCATCGCAGCCGAGAGAAGCTGTTGGCGGGGTTTGTGCGGAACGTGGACACAGCGAGACGCGTGACCTGCAACGCACCAGGTCGCTGGTCCACGTGATGTGTGCATGAGCGACTGATTTCTCCTGCGCAGTGACTTCAACGGCGATGCATGTCGCCGTCACGCATGACAACGCCGAACTGCCAGCCCAGTGTTGCTTCGTGGCCAATGCCGATCGGTGCGTCATGCCGACCACCATCATCGGCACATGGCAATGCGGACACAGGAACGGTCGCGTTTTTCGCACCGCGGCAGCTTGGATCACTACCTTCAACGCCCACTGCAACAAGATCAGCAACCGCTTGGCATTGCTGTGCAGGAAGCAGAAGTGCTGCTCTGCCCACCACGAGTCGGTGCTGTCATTCTCGTCCTCGTGGCGGCCAGAGCGGCAGGGCCACTTCACCTTTGGTTGGCCGACAGGGTTGCTGGAATCGATGGAGCTGGAAGTGATGAGCGTTGATACGAAGTTGGAGGCATCAAGTGACGAGTGATTTCTATTGCGACGAGGCGTTGAGCGGCCGAACACCGGTTGACGTTGTCATGGAGACTGACGACGTGCTCGCGTTTCATCACACTCGGCCGCATTGGGCGGTGCACATAGTCGTGGTCCCGAAAGTTCACATCCCTTCCCTGACCAACCTCGGCGGTCACAGCATCGAGCTGGTGCATCGAGTCTTGGCCGCGGTACGTGAAGTGGCTGCTCAACTCGAGCGCGAAAAGGGAGCGTGTCGAGTTCTTACGAATCTTGGTGAATACCAGGACTCGAAGCACTTGCACTTCCATGTGGCGTGGGGCGATGTCCTGACCAAGACGAGCTGAAGCGCGGATGCTCTGTGCGGTGGACGATGCGCGCGAGTTCGTCAAGCGTGTGTTTGTCAGGGCAGCGATCGAAGTAGACGCCGATGCGGCGCAGTGCGAATGAACAGGGCTCGATGGTTGGGCGCGCTATGCCTTGCAGCTTGAGATCGTTGACGTGCCTGGCGTACTGTCGATCGAAGCGAGCTTGTTCGACGTCGTTCATGAAGGGACTCCGAGGTGATCGAACCGGAAGGTGGTGCGGGTCGGCGTGTTTCGTCAGGGAAGAGGATCAGCACATAGGTGGATCAATGCGTCGAAGAAGTGCGTGGCGCTGCCGCGTAGCGGCTTGGTCAAACACAGCTTTCCAACCGACGGGCCGCACCGTGCGGGCTCGGCCGACGGTTGAATACCGGCGTTAGGCGCGCATGCAGACGTGGTCGGTTCGCCAGGTTGTGATAGCAGACGTATCTGCTCTGTATGCGCTTGACCATGTAGCCGCTGTCGTGTCGGACCGCAGATCATTCATCGATCGTGCGGTTCACGAAGCCCGTTCATGGGTGATAGAGACTGATGGGGCACTCAGCGGCTACGGCATCATCAGCCATGAGTTCTTCGGTCGATCTTTCATAGAGTTGATCTACATCGCTGAACGGTGGCGCGGCCACGGATTGGGGCCTCGGCTCATTCAGGCATTGGAACTGCAGTCGAAATCCACATCGTTGTTTACCTCAACGAACGAATCCAACCTGCACATGCAGCACGTTCTGGAGGTTCTGGGGTACGCGCGCTCCGGCAGGATCGAAAACCTTGATCCTGGAGATCCGGAACTTGTCTACGTCAAACACGGGCTGCGTGCGTAACACTGCATGCGGCTGATGCTGGCTGTTAGACGGCGGGCTAACTGGCATCGAAGGCCCGCACGAAAAAAGGGAAACGAGAGATGAACGAACACGTCCGCAATGGAGTTGGTGCTGTCAGGCCCTTTGTCTACGGTCGCCTGGACCTGCTCGATTTCGTGAAGAGCGTCTTTGGCGCGACCGAGTTAGAGCGCAACAAGGTTGCGAACGGTTTCCATGTCCAGGTGCAAATCGGAGATTCGGTCCTGGTGTTGTCCGCAATGGAACCACCGTACGAGGGAGCGACCCGCGCTTCGATTTACGTATACGTCGTTGATGTCGACGCGACATTCGAACGCGCTATCGCCGCTGGCGCTATTCCATTGGGAAATCCTACCGACCGGCCCTTCCAAGAGCGCACCGTCGGTGTGAAGGACACTTTCGGTAACGTTTGGTACGTTGCGACATACACTGGTGGTGTCGCGAGGTGAGTGTGGTAGATCCGGCTCATGTGCAAGCACTTCGGCTATTACGTGAAGACGCTGCAGCGCGTGCGCATCATGAACGTGAAGCTCGGGCGCCTGAGGATCGGCCAGTGGCGCAACCGCTCTGACGAGGAACGGAAGGGGCTTCTGCCGGCGCGGCAATAGGCGCGGCGCGCGAGCCGCAGGGCACGAGTGCCTCGCCAACCCAACGTTGCCTGACGAAGGTGTCTTGCGGTTATTCTCCGGAAGCAAAGGAAATCCAGAGCGCAGACGATCGATACGGCGACACGGGGGATGCCTGTGGCATCGATCGCACATCATCGGGAGAAGGATATGGAAACCACCCAGTCGGAACAGCAAGCGCAACTCCGCGATCGCGCGGCGCTCAAGGCTGAACTCGAACGCCGCGGGCACCTGGCCATGTCCTGGAACGACATCGTGCCGGCAGTGCTGCCGAACGGCGTCACCACCGCGATGTATCGGGTGGGCCTGCCGGATTCCTCGAGCGCACCCACGATATTCAAGGTCTATTTTCCACCTGACTGTTACATCGAGGCGCACACCCATCACTGCGACTACTCGGAGATCATCCTCGAAGGGTCGCAGAAGGTCGGCAGCCAGTGGCACTACCCGGGTGACATCCGGGTGGGCCTTGCCAATCGCGGCTACGGCCCGCTCGTCGCCGGCCCGGAGGGCGCGACCGTGCTGTTCATCTTCGCCGATGGTCGCTGGCCTGCGGTCACGATCGGCAGGAACGATGGCAGCACGTTGAATGTGGCGGCGATTGCGGAACACTTCGAAGCGCGCTGAAGCAGCGTTTCTCACGGGGGAAGGATGTTCAAGGTCTTCGCGTTCCTGAAGCGCAATGCACGGCTCACCCACGACGAGTACCGCATGGCCCACGTGGGCTATCACTGCGGCACCTCGCGCCGCCTGAAGGGCATTCGCGGGTACACCGTCAACGTGTGGGCGAACGAGCCACTGCTGCCGCGGCTGGGCGCGCTTGCTGGCGACATCGTGCGCGGCGAGCCGCCCGGGTTCCTCGACTTGTGGGACGGCTTTCCAAGCGTGCTCTTCGACAGCCGCGCCGCCTGGATCACGGCGCAGGAGCCCGAGCCGACGCGCGCCATGGCGGACGGTCTGGCGATCGATCCCGACTGGACCTACAGCCACGGTTGCCACGTGTTCGATGGCCTGCCTGACCGCACCGGGCAGTTCCGCTCGTATCACCTGCGCATGAACGAGCACATCGTCGTGCCCGTGGAACGCCCCGAGCGGAAACTCGCGAAGATGATCCTGTTCTTCCGCCGGCGCGCGAGCGTGAGCGAAGCGGAGTTCGAACGTGCTGTGCGCACGAGCTACGCGCCGACACTGGCGCGCCTTCGCGGGTTGCACGGCTGCGTGCTGAACTTTCGCGATGCGGACCAGGAGGCAGCGTTTCGCGGTTACTACCCGGACACGGCGTGGTGGAACTCCGAGGAGGGCTACCGCATGCGTCGGTCTTTCTGCCGCCTGTGGGATGGCGCCTTCGAACTGTGGTTCGACAGCGTCGATGCATTCGTGGCCGCACGCACCGCAGCTGAAGTGCATCCCTCGCTGATGGCGCTGGAGCGGCAGTTGTTCGACGCTCATTGGTACGTGGAGGTGGACGAGAACATCATCGTCATGCCCAACCGCGATCCAGCACCCGACTTCTACTACCGCTGAAGGCTGCGCCATGCTGAAAGTCTTTGGTTTCGTGCGCCGTCATGAAGACCTCACCCACGACCAGTACCGCGCCGCGCACGTGGGCTACCACAACTCGTTCGGCCGGCGTCTGAACAACATTCGCGGCTACGTGCTGAACGTGCGCGCAAACTCGCCGATCGAGTCCACGCTCGGCACCCTTGCCGCAGACATCACGCGCAACGAGCCGGCGGGGTTCGACGACTTGTGGGACGGCTGGGGGCAGTTGCTCTTTGACTCCCTCGATCACTACCTGGCGGCCAAGACACCGGCGCGCGACAAGCCTGGCCCGAACGGGCTCGAGGAAGACGCCCGTGTCGCCGCCGTCGGCGGCGATGGTGCGTTTCTCTACAGCGGTTCGCCGTTTCAGTTCATGGTGCGCGAGCACGTGGCCATGCCGGTGCGGCGGCCCGAGCGCAAGCTGTTCAAGCTCACCCAGTTCGCGCGGCGACATCCCGATCTGCCGGATGCGTTGTTCGAGTCCTATGTAGCAGGCCGCTATGCGGCGCACCTCGGAGCATTGCCGGGACTACGCGGTGCGATCATGAATTTCCGCACGCCGCTCGATGTCATGAGCCGCTTCTTCGAGCCCGAGTCCCAGGGCTTCACGAAGGAAGGCGTTGCCGAGCGCGAACACTTCTACTCGGCCTGGGATTGCATCACCGAGCTGTGGTTCGACCGTGCCCCGCAGTTCGTGGCCGCGCGCTGCGCGCCTGAACACAAGTCCGCGCTCGACGTGCTGGAGCCAACACTCTTCTCGTCGGTGTGGTACCGCGAGGTGGATGAGACCGTGGCTGTGAATCCGAACCGAGCGCCTGCGCCCGAATTCTATTTTCGCTAGCGGCCTTGATGAGCCCCTACCCTTCGCCCATCTACGG
>CAMAVY010000004.1 GCA_945861675.1 Klebsiella pneumoniae
CTTCTTCGCTGCGCTCAACCGGCCGAACGTGCAGCTCTGCGAGTGATGTGCCTGAAAAGGTGATGAGATCCATGCCGCAAGCAATACCGCATCGCCCAAGGGTTGTTCGGCAAAACGTGCTAACTCAATGGCCGCACTCGCGAATGGGGCGGAGGACAAATTGGCCCTGGTAGACATGTGCGTATGACCTTGCGCGGTCAGGTTGTAGTCTTCGGCCAAACCGCCTGCGCACGGGGCCAGGCGCAATCAGGGGAGCGCGCAGATGAAACTCGGACTCAGCATCGGCTATTCCGGCGCCTACATGGCGTTGCCGGTGGAACTCGTGCAGCAGGCAGACCGGCTTGGCTTCGACTCGGTGTGGACCGCCGAGGCCTACGGCTCTGATGCAATGACGCCGCTCGCCTACCTGGCGGCCGTGACCAAGAACATTCGCCTGGGCACGGGCATCATTCAGCTCGCGGGTCGCACGCCGGCCAACGCCGCCATGCAGGCGGCCACCATCGACGCAATGTCGGGCGGCCGTTTTGTGTGCGGCATCGGCGTATCGGGCCCGCAGATCGTGGAAGGCTGGTATGGCCAGCCCTGGGGCAAACCACTCGACCGCTTGCGCGACTACGTGCAGATCATGAAGAAGGTGCTGGCGCGCAAAGCGCCCGTGAGTCACGCAGGGCGTGAGATCAGTCTGCCTTACACAGGCCCGGGATCATCGGGCCTCGGCAAGCCGCTGAATTCCATTCTGCACATGCGCGAAGACCTGCCGATCTGGTTGGGCAGCATGACGCCGGGCGGACTGCGGCTTGCGGGCGAAGTGGCCGATGGCCTGGTCGGCGGATTCGTGCCGAGCGAACTGGCGAGTGTTCGCGCGCACATCGAACAGGGCTTCCACAAAGCCGGCAATGGCAAGTCTTGGATGCACTTCGAACTGTTCTCCGGCGCGCCGGTGATACTGACCGACGATGTGAAGGGCGCCATCGACAGCTTGAAGCCCGGCCGTGCGCTGTACATCGGTGGCATGGGTGCGCGCAGCAAGAATTTCCACAACGAACGCATGGTGCAACGCGGCTACCCGGCCGAAGCCGCGCGCATTCAGGAACTGTTTCTTGCGAAGCGCAAGGACGAAGCTGCAGCGACGATCCCTGACGAGTTCATTGATGAAGAGGCGTTGATCGGACCACCGGCGCGCATTCGTGAGCGTTATCAGGCTTGGGCCGCGGCGGGGGAGAAGGGCCTGGACGGCATGATGATCTCGACGCGTCAGTCGGACGCGCTGGCGTTGATGGCTGAGATTGCGGGGGCGCGGGCTGCTGCTTGAGCGGTGTGTGGCAGGCGCGGTGTTCCGATAGATGTTGATCGTGTGCGCTCGTGCTGCTGTTCATGTTTCTGTTCTTGCTTCTCGGGCCGCGCGCGGCACGCGTGACAGCGCGCGCGTCGGAGCCCTTGTGTATGGCCCGTGCGCCTGTTGATGAAGCTGGTTCGGCGAATGCCTTCGTGCTCACGGCGTCGCCCGTGCCCACAGACACTTCGTTCATTCGCATCGACCAAGAGCATCGTCGGCCGGCACATGGCCATCGTCCAACTGCACCATTGCGATTGGCTCCTGCCAGGACTCAACCGACATGATTCCGGCACGCACGGCGCAGCTGCTTGTTGCGGCGGATTGGGTCAGATCCGTCCGCCAGATGATCATCTTGAACTTGATCGCCATCGGAAATGGGTTCCTGGTCATCAGCATCAACATGCCGCCGGACTCGTCTTGCGTGCGCCTCACAGCGATTGTCCGGCGTAGATGACAATGGAATGACCTCGTAGGCTGCCGGGCAGTACAGGATAGACAGTCGTAACTCGTTGGCCGTCGGCGCCCTTGAGCGAAATGTTGACGTCGCGCTGACACTCGGTGGTCGGGCATTCGGTTGTCTGAGCTTCCGAGGCAGCGTCAGTCGTTGACGGCGAAGCACGGTCTGGCCAGGCATCGAAGTGCGGACAGCATCTTTCGTGAGCTCGCGGCGCGTGGTGGTCATTGTTGATGGCAGCCGCGTGAAATCCGGGCCGCCAAATGGCATTGAGTGTCGCGCAGGCGGGAGGTTCAATTGATCTTGATGCCTGGGCATCCTCTGAATAAGCCGCTCCTGCGGTTCCTTCGGGTCGGAGCAGTCAGCAGCGTTGGCGCCGATCCCTGCGCAGGGCATCCGCGGCTTGCCACGAACTGTTCGCATGAGGCACACAGTTCGTACACAGTTCGTACACAGAGACATACAGGCGCATGTCATTTGCGCCCGTCCTTGCGCGCATCATCAGTCCCCGGAAAACAACACATCGGGCAGGTCGCGCGTGGCGCATTCGCAATCACACGTAGTTCGCTGCGCGCTCGCTGCGGTCGTCGCACAGGTTTTCTGCATGCATGCGAATGCTCAGGCGGAGCGTGCCGGTGTTACCTGTGAAGTCATCGCGCCAAGCGTGATAGAGCACACTACGGACCTGACCTTTGGACGCTTCTCTGCGGCCGATAGCGGCACTGTGTCCATCGGCGTTGATGGCGAGCGCACATCGACCGGTGCTGTCACGCTGGTTGCCTCGGACAGCGAGCAGACAGCAGCGCGCATCGACTTGCGCGGCGACGTTTCGTCGGGCGCTTCGATCACGCTGCCCAGCGGGACCGCCTTGAGCCTCGATGACGGCGCGGGACACGAAATCACGGTGCAACTCTTCGACACCCGTGCTTCTGCCGTCAGCCGATCCGCGGACGGCGATGGGTTCACGCTGGTTGGTGCGTCGCTGACGGTCGCGGCGGACCAGCCACCCGGTAGCTACGTGGGCCGCTTCGACGTAATTGTCGAGTACAACTGAGTCCGTACATCGTCGATCGCGCATGCCGGATCCGCCAAGCGATCGCACCTGGATGTATGTGTTGGGGGCGGCAACGCACGCGCGCACCCAGTTACCGAGAACGCTGCGCGATAAGCCGAGCGCAACCATACTTGACACGCTGATGGTCGAACGGCAGCACGCCACGCGCGAGGCGCGTATTGCCGAAAACATCACCGACATTCTGGCGGCTGCGCCGTCGGGCACGAAGGCCTATGGCTTGTGGGGCTGTTCCACGTGCTGCGAAAAGATGTGTCGGGATCCGCGCCGATGGCACGCATGCTGGGCGGGGCGGGTAGTGCGCTCGACGGTCGTGTGGGCAGCGTAATGTTGCTGCGCGTGAATGCCCGGATGCTCATTCCGGTTGCTGCATCGGCCGACAGTCGTTCACCCGAAGTCCGTTACGACGAAATGATCTACACGATGGACGAGCGCTGGTGGATTACGTGGTGCTCAGTCGCGGTTCGCACGCGGTGCGCAAATGGTCCCGCTGGAAGCTCACCCTCCTGGAATGCGCCTCTTGCGACAAAGCGGAATCGAATCACCTCCGAATAAACCCCAATTGTGCTCGCCCCTCGAGCAACCAACACCGCACCGTCGCGACAGAAACACCCACCCCACGCCAACCCAGCGCCGCTGCTCGTGCGCGCCGTGTGGGTTACTGGGCGCAGCGGACGTCCGCGCACATGGATGTGCGCGGCAAGCTCACCAGGGATGTGCCGGCGAAGCCGGTGCGGTCCGCGGAGCCCAGTAACCCGCACGGCATCAGAGCACGAGCAGCAGCGCGAGCTATCGACACGGCCCACCCACGTCACATACCACCCCAGTCACACCACCAGATTCACCAACCGCCCCGCAACCACAATCACCCGCTTGGGCACAGCCCCGCCCAGCAACTGCTGCGTCTTGGCATCCGCCAACGCAATCTGCTCCACAGCAGCCTTGTCCGCCGAAGCCGGCACCCGAATACTGCCGCGCAACTTGCCATTCACCTGCACCACGAGCTCGAGCTCATCCTGCGCCATCGCCGATTCGTCAGGTGCAGGCATCGGCACATCCAGCAGGTCGCCACGCACAGCGAGATAGCCAAGATCGCGCCACAGCGCATGCGCGACATGCGGCGCAACCGGATACAGCATGCTGAGCACGATCGAAATGCCTTCGCTCATCAGCGCAGGATGCGCAGTGACGGCGGCTTCTTCCAATGTGTTCAGGCTCTTCATGCTGCCCGACACCACAGTGTTGTAGTGCGTGCGTTCGTAGTCGTAGATCGCGCGTTTGAGGTTCCGGTGCAATTCGCGGCGTGCATCTTTCTGCGCAGGCGTGAGCGTGCTTGCGTCCACGGTGGCGCCCGGCTGCACACGCTCGCGCTGTGCGTAACAGAAGTTCCACAGGCGGCGGAAGAACCGTGCGACGCCGGCCGCGCCTGAATCCGACCACGCGCCGCCTTCCGCCGGCGGCCCCATGAACATCACATACGCGCGCGCGGTATCCGCGCCATAGCGGGCAATGATGTCCTTCGGCTCCACCACGTTGTTCTTGCTCTTCGACATCTTCTCGATGCCGCCAAGCTCTACGGGCAAACCGTCTTCCTTGGCAGTAGCACCGACCGGGCGGCCACGCTCATCGAAGGTGATCTCGACTTCGCTCGGATAGAACCAGCGCTGGCGACCGGCTGCATCCTCGCGATAGAAACACTCGGCCAGCAGCATGCCTTGCGTGAACAGCGCAGAGAACGGCTCGTCGAAACTCACGAGGCCCAGTTCGCGCATCACGCGTGTCCAGAAGCGCGCGTACAGCAAGTGCAGGACAGCGTGTTCGATGCCGCCGATGTACTGGTCCATCGGCATCCAGTAGTCGTTGCGTGCATCGACCATTGCGCTGTCGTTGTCCGCGCAGCAGTAGCGCATGTAGTACCAGGCCGAATCCACGAAGGTGTCCATGGTGTCGGTTTCGCGGCGCGCCGGTTTCCCGCAGGTGGGGCACGAACAGGCGAGAAAGGCTTCGTCCTTGTTCAGCGGATTGCCGCTGCCATCAGGCACGTGATGCTCGGGCAGGATCACGGGCAAGTCGGCTTCGGGCACCGGCACCGCGCCGCAGTCGGCGCAGTGAATGATTGGAATCGGTGTGCCCCAGTAGCGCTGGCGCGATATGCCCCAGTCGCGCAGACGAAAGTTCACGCGCTTGTCGCCAAGCTCGAGTGCGCGCAAGTCTGCAGCGACTGCATCCACGGCCGCGGCGTAGTCGAGGCCGTCGTACTTGCCGGAGTTCACGCAACGCACACCGTCCTTGTCGCCGTACCAGTCGGCCCACGCGTCGGTGCTGAACGTGCAGCCGTCCCTTTCGATCACCTGCACGATCGACAGGCCGTACTTCTTCGCGAATGCGAAGTCGCGTTCGTCGTGCCCCGGCACGGCCATCACCGCGCCTTCGCCGTAACCCATCAGCACGTAGTTGCCCACCCACACTTCGCAGGCGGCACCGGTAAGCGGGTGTTGCACGCTGAAACCTGTCGCCATGCCTTTCTTTTCCATCGTGGCGATGTCGGCTTCCGCTACGCCGCCGCGCTTGCATTCCTCGATGAAGGCGGCCAGTGCTGGGTTGTCGCGCGCGAGCCGTGTGGCAAGTGGATGTTCTGCGGCTACTGCGACGAAGGTCACGCCCATGATCGTGTCGGCGCGGGTGGTGTACACGCGCAGCACGCTGTCGGCGCCATCGATCTGATAGGGGAAGCCGAAGTTCACGCCGTGGCTGCGGCCGATCCAGTTCGCCTGCATCGTGCGCACTTTGGCGGGCCAGTCGTCGAGGCCGCCTTCCACTTCATCCAGTAATGCGTCGGCGTACCTGGTGATCGCAAGGTAATAGCCGGGAATTTCGCGTTTCTCGACGACGGCGCCGGAGCGCCAGCCGCGACCGTCGACCACCTGTTCGTTGGCGAGCACGGTGTTGTCCACCGGGTCCCAGTTCACGACCTGCGTTTTTCGATAGGCAATGCCCTTCTCGAGCATCTTCAGGAAGAACCACTGGTTCCACTTGTAGTAGCTCGGGTCGCAGGTTGCGATCTCGCGCGTCCAGTCGAACGCGAGGCCCAACGGCTGGAACTGCGACTTCATGTCGGCGATGTTGCCGCGCGTCCACTTGGCGGGTGCCACGCCGCGCTCGATGGCGGCGTTCTCTGACGGCAGGCCGAACGCGTCCCAGCCGAGCGTGGTCAGCACGTTGTAGCCGGACGCGCGCTTGTAGCGGTACACGATGTCGTTCAGCGTGTAGTTCAGCACGTGGCCCATGTGCGCTTTGCCGCTGGGGTAGGGCAGCATGGAACACACGTAGTACTTGCCCTTCGGGAAGCGCGGGTCGTGCTCGACCGCGTGGTAGGCGTCGATGGCGGTCCAGTGTGCCTGGGCCTCCGCTTCAACAGCCTGGGCTTGATAGGTGTCGCGCATTGGGGCGTTCTCGTGTGTTGCGGATGGAGCCGGCGGCTCGCAATCGTTGTATTGGCAAAGGGCGCGAAGGTTAGGTGCACACCCCAAAAAGCAAAACCCCCTGGCGGTGACCCGCCAGGGGGTTTTCCAAGCGGCGCGTTCGCAGGCTGTCAGGCAGCCTTCAGCATCTTCACCAGTTCCGGGTTGGCGCGGCCGTTCTCGAAGCGCTCGCCGAAGCCGGCGGACTGCAGGCGCTTCATGTACTCCACGACCTGCCGGCGACGGATCGCCAGCAGCTTCTTGTAGCCCTCGTCATAGTTGTCGCGGCCGCCGCCGAGCAGAATGGCCAACGACTCTGCGCTGGTGCCCTGTGCAGCCGGGTTCTGCGAGCTGACCAGCAACGCGGCCTCGCCTTCGTCCAGGTAACCGTGCATTTCTTCGCGGCGCTCCGGCGCGGCCTCGGATACGTAGCGCATGTGCATGACACCGAATGCCACGTGCCGGGCTTCGTCCTGGGCACACAGCCGGTACATCATTTTCTCGGCGTCGTTCTGGGCGATCAGCTCGCCCATGCGGAAGATCGTCAGCACCGCGCCTTCGCCGGAGAGATGCAGGCGGGCCGACATTTCGTTGAAGTCGTTGGCCAGGTCGATGCTGCCGACAATGCCGGGCGTGCCGCCGGTGGCCTGCATGAGACCGCCGCCGTTGGCCAGTGCGCGTTTGCGGAAGACGTCCATATGCCGGGCTTCGTCATTGACCTGCGCCAGCAGCACCATACGCGGCTCGAAGTAGTCAGGCGATGTGCGTGCGACCCAGCGAGCCGGTACGTCGCCGGCCACGAATTCCACCTCGGTGAGCAGCGTGCACAGGTTGCACATGGCCTGCTCCATGTCGTCGGCCTGGGGCTTGACCATGTGCCAGGGCACATCGGTGGCCGAGCTCCACTGCCGTTGCATGGCTTCTTCCCAGATCCAGCCGGCGTTATCCAGCCAGACGTCGTGTTTGTTGCGCAGCTGATAGCCGCCGATGCGATAGGCATCTGAACGCGCGCCTGCGCCGCGCGGCCGGCCCGTCATGTTGGTGCTCTGCTCGGCCGGGTTGCCGTAGGCGCCAATCTGAATGTCGGCCAGCGACAGCCCGTGTTTGCCTTGCTGTGCGCGCGTGCCCCACTCACCGCGTTGCTGCATCCAGGCGAGGTCGAGGCTGGTCTGGCCGGTGCTCTCGGTGCGGTCACTCATTGCGGATAACTCCAATCAGGTAGACAGGCCGCGTCGGCAACTTCAGCGCCAGCTGCTGGCGGGCTTCTCAAATGGGGAGGCGATCACGTGCGCGGTCGCTGCGCGCCGCGTGGGTCACCCGACAAACTATACCGGCGATCGACGATGGGTCAACGCGATGCGACCAGGACGGGTGCGGATGTGTGCGCCGCACTGGCTGTCTTCGGCGCAGTGAACGGCGCGGATCGCGAGGTGCAGTCGGCTCCAACATAGATGCGCAGGACGCGAAGGTAGCCATTCGGCTGCGGCCGCGAGAGGACCTGGACCAGAATCTCTGCCACGTCGTCCAGCTGCAGTTTTCGGCCGCGAGGTGCGTCGCGTATCGCACGCATGGGGATGGCGATGGTTCGGCGGCCGGGCGCGATCGGCAGCTCGAGGTTGAAGCGATCTTCGTATCGCCGCACAGATCGCTCGTGAGTGAAATCGTGCACGCGCAGCAGTAGCGTCGCGGCGCCGCGGCTGTGCAGGTCGAGCTCTGTGCACATGAATGCATAGGCGCCGATGTGCGAGCTGGGTTCACGCAACGACAGACCGTCCCAGCCGTCCGTGCGCGAATACAGCGGAATACCGGGTTCATCAGGCGATGCGCCTGGCGCGCCCTCAGGCTGATGTTCGAGCGGCGGCGGCCAGAGAAATACACGGCTCAGGGTGCTGCCGGGGTCGAGCAGCGATGGCAATGCCGCGTCGCGCTGCAGATAGGCTGAAGATACAAGTCCGATGTTTGCCAGCGCGCATCCGAATAGACCCGCCGCAAGCCCGAGCCACAGCAGGGTGAGCCTGCTGCCTGCGGGACAGAGGATCGCTCGGTAAACGGCAAGGGTGGCGGCGGCGGCGAGACAGTCTCGGCCGAAGTCAGACCACTCGAAGCTGCGTCCCGTGAACTGTTGAACGACTTCGGTCAGCCAGGCCAGCGCCGGTAAGCCAAACAACAGCAGCGTCCAGCGCAAGCCTGGTCGCGCGTGCAATGGCTGCGAAAGCACAATGCCCAGCACTGTGAGTGCAGCGAACCACGGCACGTGCAGCGCGTTCTGCAATGCATCGGCGAATCTGGAGTTGCCGCCAATCGACGCCGACTGCTGTAGAACAAACAGAACGAGGGCAAGCGTCAGGGCGAGCACGAACCGACCAGCGCGCACAGCGTTCAGCCTTCAGTCGGAGTTACCTTGGACCCTGTTCGGAGTCACCTTCGAATCGCGCGTTCGTGCAGGCGAAGACGAACAAGGTGCAGCAGGCCAAGTCCGAGCAGGATCACGAGCGTTGCATCGATGCCGCCGCTGTCTCGATTGCCAGCGCCGTCAGGCGACAGGCTGCAGCCGAAGCGACCACCGCCGCCCTCATCACTCTGGGCGAAGCCGCCGTTGTCGGCGCCCGGTGTACCGGTATCGCGCGTGACGCTGCCAAGGCCGCTGGGGTCAACGATGATGCCGTTGGCCAGACCGTCGTCGTCGCCGCGGCCGCCGTCAGTCAGCGTCACCGTGACCTGCCTGCGATCCGCACTGAAGCGCGCATTGGCACCGTAGTCGGTCCAGCCCTGGGTTGGCGAGTACTTGATCCAGGTCGCGCCCGCCGGCGCGGCCGTGTCCAGGTAGAACACCACTTCCACCGTTGCGCCCGCGGTAGGGACCCGCACCGTCGTGTTGATGAGATCGAAGTCGAAGCGTGTCGGGCGATTGCGCTGGTCCGCGATGGTGGTCGGATTGACCGCCTGCAGCAGCACCAGGTTGCCCGTCAGCGGCTGCACCCCAACGGTGTCGTTTGACGTTGTGCGCAGCGTCACTACCTCAGCCGGGAAGCCGGCAATGCCGTTGTCGCTGACCGTGATGACAACCGTGTCCGTGGCCATCAGTCCATCGTCGTCGGTGACGGTGAGTTGCAGCGTGATCTGTGTACCGCTCTGCGCCGCAGTGATGGCGGGGGTGACAAACGTGGGGCTGGCAACGACGGGGCTGGACAGCGTCAGCGCTGGGCCGGACACCTGCGTCCACAGGTACTCGGTGATGTTGCCCGAGGTGTCGTTCGACCCCGTGCCGTTCAATGTCACCGTGCTGCCTTCGTTCACGCTTAAGTCCAGGCCTGCATTGGCGGTCGGCGCTGACGCCACGTTGCCGATGTTCACGATCACCGTGTCAGTGGCCGTGAGGCCATCGTTGTCGGTGACCGTGACTTCGAACACCAGGGCGCCGCCGCTGGTCGATACCAACGGTGCGGTGAAGCTGGGCGCTGCAATGTTCACGTCGGACAAGGTGGCCGTGCTGCCACTGGTCTGGCGCCAGCGGAACTGCGCGATGGTGCCGTCGCGGTCGGTCGACGCCGAAGCATCCAGCAACACGTTGCTGCCTTCTGTCACGGTCTGATCGGCGCCGGCATTCGCCGTCGGCGGAATACCGCCCAGGTCCTGCACGTTGATGGTCACGCTGTCGCTGGCGACCAGGCCTTCCGCGTCTGTCACCTGCAGTTCGAACGTGAACGGTGTGTTCACGCGCACCTGCGGCGCGACAAACTGCGGCTGTGCCGATGTCGGATCCGACAAGGTGATCGGTGCACCGGCGGTTTGCATCCAGCGGTAGCTGGCCACGGGTGCGTCCACGTCGAAGGAGTTACTGCCATCGAGGATTACCGTGGTTTCTTCGCGCACCGTGCGGTCTGCGCCTGCGCTGGCGGTCGGCGGCTGATTCACGTTGCTGACGTTGACGACAATCGTGTCGCTGCTCATCGCACCCGCATCGTCGGTGACCACCAGCTGGAAGCTGAGGCTGGTGCCTGCAGGCGTGACCAGCGGCGCACGGAAACGCGCCTGCGCCGTGTTGGCATTGGTCAGCGTCACTGCCGTACCACTGACCTGCGTCCAGGCGTAGGCGACGATGCTGCCCAACGGCGCATCGGCGTCTGACGAGTTGCTGCCGTCGAGGATGACCAGCGCACTCTCCGCGACCGTTGCATCGGCGCCTGCACTTGCGACTGGCGGCGTGTTCTGGTCGGACACGTTGATGATCACCGTGTCCTCGCTGGCAAGGCCGCCTTGATCAGTCACGCGCAGCGTGAAGGTCAGCGCTGCGCCGCTGGTGGTCACAGTCGGTGCAGTGAATGTCGGCGCTACGGAAGCGTTGTCACTCAGCGTCACCGCCGTGCCACCGGTCTGCTGCCAGACATAGGCGAGCGCACCGTCATCGTCGGTCGAGTTGCTGCCGGACAGTGTCACAGCGGCGCCTTCAAGCACGCTGCGATCTGCGCCAGCGTCCGCAACAGGTGCTCGGTTGACGTTCTGCACCGTCACCCGAACCTGGGTCACGCCCACATCGCCATCCGGGTCGGCAACACTCAGTTCTAACGTCAGCACCGTGCCGGCGACGGCAGCCTCAGGCGCGATGAAGCTCGGTGTTGCGGTGGTTGCACCCGTCAAGGCAACCGGCGCGCCGACAACTTCAAGCTGGCGCCAGCTGAAGGTCAGTGCGCCGCCATCCGGGTCGCTGCTGCCGCTGCCGTCCAGTTGCACCAGGGTGTTCTCGTTGGCAGCGAAGTCTGCGCTGCTGCGCGCAACGGGCGGTGAGTTCAGGTTGCCCACACGCACTGTCACATCGTCGGTGGACGCAAGACCTGGTGCGGGACCGTTGTCGCGCACGGTCAGGCGGAACGTCATCGTGATACCGCCAGGCACCGTATCCGGCGCGGTGAAGCTGGGCGCCGCCGTGTTGGCGTTGTTCAGCGTCACGGCGGGGCCCGCGGTCTGCACCCAGCTGTAGCTGGTGATCAGGCCATCCGCGTCGCTCGATGCGCTGCCGTCGAGTGTCACCGCGGCGGTTTCCAGCGCATCGATGTCGGCGCCGGCATCTGCCGTCGGACCGTCGTTCACGACCACGCTCACGGTATCCGTGGACGTGCGACCGACGTCGTCGGTCACGGTCAGCGTGAAGGTCAGTGTGGCACCGCTGGCGGATGGCAGCAGCGGCGCCGTGAAGCCTGGCGTTGGCGTATTCGCGCCCGTCAGCGTGGTTGCGGCGCCGCCCGTCTGAATCCAGCTGAAGGTCAGCGCACCGTTCTCAGGGTCGGTCGCCGTGCCGGCCAGTGCCACTGCAGCACCTTCGTTGACCTGTTGGTTGGCACCAGCGTCGACGTCGGGTGCAGCGTTGCCGACTGCAATGTCGTTCACCTGCACGATTACCGTGTCGGTATGCGTAAGGCCACCTGCATCGCTCACGGTCAGCGCAAAGGTCAGCGCATCGGTGCCGCCGACAGCGGTCACGGCCGGTGCTGTGAAGGTCGGCGATGCGGCGTTGGCGCCGCTCAATGTCACGGGCGTGCCTGCGGTCTGCACCCAGGCGTAGCTGACGGGGCCACCGCCCGCGTCTGCCGAGGCCGTGCCGTTCAGACTGACGGCAGCACCTTCGATCACGGTTGCGTCGCTGCCTGCATTCGCCAGCGGCCCGTTGTTCACGGTCACGGTGACGAGGTCGGTTGCGGTGTGGCCCACATTGTCGGTGACGGTCAGCTGGAAGGTGAACAACTGGCTGGCAACGCTGCTGCTCGCAATCAACGGCGCGGCAAAAGACGGCGTTGCGCTGTTGGCGTTCACCAACGTCACGCCTGGCCCAGCCGTCTGTACCCAGGCAAAGCTGAGCGCGGCACTTTCAGGATCGGTGCCGCTGCCGATCAGGTTGACTGTTGCACCTTCGTTGGCCTGTTGGTCTGCACCGGCATTGGCCACAGGGTCTGCGTTGCCCACGGCAATGTCGTTGACCGTGACCTGCACTGTGCTTGCCGACGATGCGCCGTTGGCATCGCTGACGGTGACCTGGAAGGTCAACACGCTGGTCGTGTCGAATGCCTGCGTGGGCGCCGTGAAGGTCGGTTGCGCGCTGCTGGCGCCGCTCAACGTCACGCTGGGTGTGCCACCGGTCTGGCTCCAGGCATAGGTGATTGCACCGGCGCCGGGGTCGGCGGAGGCTCTGGCATCCAACGTGACGGAAGCGCCTTCGAGCACCGTCTGATTGGTGCCTGCGTTTGCCACGGGCGCGTTGTTGACCACCACCTGAACGGTGTCGACCGCCGTGCGGCCGACGTTGTCGGTCACGGTCACACTGAAGCCCAGCGTAATGCTTGGCGTGGTCGTGTCGCTGATGACCGGGGCGCTGAAACTCGGCGTTGCGCCGGAGGCGCCGCTCAGGTTGACAGCTGTGCCGGATGTCTGCGTCCAGCTGAATGTCAGCGCGCCGTTCTCAGGGTCGGTTGCGCTGGCGCCCAGGCTGACACCGGCGCCTTCGTTCGCTTGTTGGTCGACGCCGGCATTGACGGTCGGTGGCAGGTTGCCCACCGCTGCTTCGTTCACGGTCACGGTCACGTTGACGGTGGCGGTCAAGCCGTCGGTATCGGTCACCGTCAGTCGGAAGCCCAGCGAAATGCTGCCGCCCAGTGTTTCGACATCGGGTGCCGTGAAGCTTGGGGTGGCGGTGCTGGCACCGCCGAGTATCACCATGGGGCTGCCGCTGATCTGGGTCCAGCTGAAGGTCAGCGCACCCGCGCCAGGATCGTTCGACGCTGCGCCACTCAAGGCAACGACTGCACCTTCAGTGGCTGTGCGATCGATGCCTGCGTTGGCGTTGGGACCATTGTTGACCACTACATTGACACTGTCGGTCGTACGCCGACCCACGTTGTCTGTCACGGTCAATTCAAAGGTCAGCGTGATCACCGCTGTGGTGGTGTCGGAAATGATCGGCGCGATGAACGACGGTGTCGCGGTGTTCGCGCCCGTGAGCGTGACCGCGCCACCGGCGGTTTGCGCCCAGCTGAACGTGATCGCTGCGTTCTCCGGGTCGGTGCCGCTGCCCGCGAGCGCAACCGCGGCGCCTTCGTTGCGCCGCAGATCCGTGCCGGCGTTCGCAGTCGGCGGCAGGTTGCCAGCCGCGATGTCGTTCACCGTGACTGCTACGGCATCGTTTGCTGCCAGGCCATCTGCGTCGGTCACCGTCACGCGGAATGTCAGCACTTCGCTGGCGTCCACGGCTTCCGTGGGTGCGGTGAACGTGGGAGTGGCGGTGCTGGCGCCCGTCAGCGTGACGGCGGTGCCAGTGAGCTGCACCCAGCTATAGGTGATTGCGCCTGCAACCGGATCGTTCGAGCTGGCAGCCGTCAGGTTGACCAGCGTTTCTTCGATGACGGTCTGATCCGGACCCGCGTTGGCATTCGGACCATTGTTGACGGTGATCTCCACAGTGTCGGTGATGGTGCGCGACACGTTGTCGGTGACCGTCAACGTGAAGGTCAGCACTTCGCTTGGCGCAACTGTGCTGGCGAGGGTCGGTGCAATGAACGTCGGCGACGCGCTGCTCGCATCCGACAGCGTGACGGTGGTGCCGCCGGTCTGTGTCCACTGCAACGTGACCGGGCCCGACTCCGGATCCGTGCCCGCACCCGCGAGCGATCCGTTTGCACCTTCATTGATTCGTTGGTCCGCACCGGCGTTGGCGGTCGGTGGTGCATTGCCAACAGCAATGTCGTTCACCGAAATCGTGACTGAGTCGGTTGCGGTCAGACCGCCCGCGTCGGTGACCGTCACATTGAAGGTCAGCGTGTCGGTGCCGCCAATGGCCGTCACTGCAGGTGCGGTAAACGTCGGCGCAGCCGAGGTGGCCCCGGTTAGCACAACGCTGGTGCCGCTGGTCTGCGTCCAGCTGTAGGTAATGGGCGCAGCAACGGGATCGTTGGATGCGCTGCCGTCGAGGTTGACCACGTCGCCCTCAGTGACCGTTGCGTCGGTGCCTGCGCTGGCGTTCGGCCCGTTGTTCACGAGCACGCTGACGGTGTCGGTGGCGGTCTGGCCGACACTGTCGGTCACCGTCAGTGTGAACGTCAGGATGACGTTGGCCGTGCTGGTGCTGGCGATGGTCGGCGCGCTGAAGCTTGGCGTCTGACCTGTGGCGCCCGTGAGCACAACGGCGGTGCCGCCGGTCTGCGTCCAGGCAAACGTAAGCGGCTGGCCTTCAAGGTCGGCGCCACTGCCGATCAACGCGACACTTGTGCCCTCGTTGGCGTTGCTATCGCTGCCGGCATTGGCGGTTGGCGGCGCGTTACCGGATGTGATGTCGCGAATGATCACGTCGACGGTGTCGACCGACGTTGCACCATCGGCGTCTGTCACTGTGACGCGGAACGTGTAGGTGTCGCTGGTGGCCACATCGGGGCCGGTGAAGCTGGGCGTTGCTGTGGCCGCGCCGCTGATCGTGAGGCTGGTGGCGCCGGCAGTCTGCACCCACGCGTAACTGATGGCACCGCCACCTGCATCTGCGGATGCGCTGCCGTCCAGGGTGACAAGCGTGTTGTCGAGCACGGTCTGGTCAGGCCCGGCGCTGGCGGCGGGGCCATTGTTCACGACCACGTTCACAGCGTCTGTGCTGCTGAGCCCCACGTTGTCTACAACCGTGAGTTGGAACGTCAGCGTGACGCTCGCCGTAGTGGTGTCGCCGATGGTGGGCGCGGTGAACGACGGTGTGGCCGTCGTCGCACCTGCGAGCGCGACCGCCGTGCCTGCGGTTTGCGACCAGCTGAAGCTGGCAATCGAACCGTTGTCGGTGCCGGCGCCGCTGAGTGCGACGGCAGCACCCTCGTTGCGGCGCAGATCAGCGCCGGCGTTTGCCGTGGGCGCTGTATCGCCCACGGCGATGTCATTCACCGTGACGGTGACAGTGTCGGTTGCCGTCAGGCCGCCCGCGTCCGTCACGCTGAGACGGAATACCAACGGTGTGCTGGTGCTGAGCGCCTGGGCAGGCGCGGTAAACGTCGGCGAAACCGTGTTCGCGCCGGTCAGTGTTGCAGTCGTACCGGACAGCTGCGTCCATACATACGCCAGCGCCCCACCGTTATCGTCGGACGCCGCGCCGGTCAGTGTGACGGCCGTGCCTTCGGTAACGTTCGGCTGATCAGGCCCGGCATCTGCGTTGGGGCCGTTGTTGATGGTGATCGTCACGCTGTCCGATGCGCTGCGGCCGACGTTGTCGGTCACGGTCAGCTGGAACACCAGCGTCTGATTGGCGACATTGGTGGCGCTGATGTCAGGCGCGGTGAACGACGGCGTTGTGGTTGTGCTGTTGGTGAGCACCACGGCCGTGCCGCTGGTCTGTGTCCAGTCGTAGGTCAGCGCAGAGGCTTCAGGATCGCTGGACAGCGTGCCGTCCAACGTAGCCGACGCATTCTCGTTCACGCCTGCGTCGGCGCCTGCGTCGGCGGCCGGCGGCGCGTTGCCGATGGCGACGTCATTGACGGTGATCACCACGGTGTCTGTTGCGCTGAGTCCGTTGGCGTCGGTCACCGTGACCTGGAACGTGTAGGTGCCGCTGGTATCGAATTCCTGCAATGGCGCGATGAAGCCAGGCGAGACGCTGTTGGCGTTGCTCAGCGTCACGGCGGTGCCGCCGGTCTGCGTCCACAGGTAGGTAAGCGCGCCCGCGCCGGGATCATTCGACGCTGTAGCGGTCAGTGCGACGCTGGCGCCTTCGGTCACGCTTTGATCGGCGCCGGCCGAGGCATTCGGGCCGTTGTTTACGACCACCACCACTGTGTCGACATCGGTGCGACCTACGTTGTCGGTGATGGTCAGTTGGAATGTCAGCGTGACTGATGCAACGGCCGTGTCGGTGATGTCGGGCGCGGTGAAGGTCGGCGCAGCAATGCTGCTGTTCGACAGCGTCACGGCAGTCCCGCCCGTCTGCACCCAGCTGACGGTCAGCGCGCCGCTCTCGGGATCAGTACCGCTGCCGGACAAGCTCGCGGCTGCGTTTTCGTTGATGGCCTGATCGGCGCCAGCGTTGGCGGTGGGCGCACTGTTGCCGACCGCAACGTCATTGATCTGGATGAGCACGGTGTCAGCACTGGAGACAAGACCGCCGGCATCGGTGACCACCAGGAGGAATGTCAGCGTGTCGCTACCGCCGACTGTGCTGACGGCGGGCGCGGTGAAGGTCGGTGATGCAACCGTGCTGCTCGACAGCGTGGCCACGCCGGTGCCACCGGTCTGCGTCCATGAGTAGGTCAGGCTGCCGGCGCCCGGGTCGAAGGAACCGCTGCCATCCAATGCGACCAACGTGCCTTCGGTGATTGCGGACTGGTCTGGACCCGCGTTCGCGGTAGGTCCGTTGTTGACGACGACGCTGATGGTGTTGGTGCCCGTGCGCCCGGTTGCATCGGTCACTGTCAGCAGGAACGCAAGCGTGGTGTTGGCCGTGTTCGGATCGACGATCGTTGGTGCGGTGAAGGTCGGCGTTTGTGTGGTGTCGCCGGTCAGCGTCACGGCGGTGCCGCTCTGCTGCGTCCAGACGAAGCTGAGTGCGCCACCATCGACGTCGGTTGCGCTGCCGCTCAGCGTGACCGCACTGCCTTCGTTCTTGTTCTGATCCGCGCCCGCGTTGACGACCGGATCGTTGCCGCCGACGGCGATGTCGTTGACGGTGATGATGACGGTGTCTGTTGCGGTCAGGCCACCCGCGTCGGTGACCGTGAGATCGAAGGTCAGGGCCTCACTGGTGTCGAGCGCTTTTGCCGGCGCCGTAAAGGTGGGCGACGTGGTGCTGCTGCTCGACAGCGTGACGCGGGTTGTGCCGTCTGCGCGTTGCACCCAGTTGCGCGTGATCGCGCCGGCGCCGGGATCGTTCGACGCGCTGCTGTTCAACGTGACAAGCGTGGACTCCACGACACTCGGTTGATCGGCACCTGCGTCCGCGTTGGGGCCATTGTTCACCACCACGTTGATGGTGTCGGTGCCCGTGCGGCCGGTGAAGTCAGTCGCGGTCAGCGTGAACGTCAACGTGCTGTTGGCCGTCGCTGTACTGGCGATGGTGGGCGCAGTGAAGGTGGGCGCGGTCGTTGTTGAACCGGCGAGCACAACCCCGGTGCTGGGTGTTTCGGCCCAGCTGAAGGTGACGGCGCAACCGTCCGGGTCGCTGCCTGAGCCTGACAGCGCTACGCCAGTGGCCGCCTCGTTGACGTTCAGATCGGTGCCCGCGTTGGCAGTTGGATTGCTGGTGCCGAACGCACGGTCTTTAACGGTGACGATGACGTCGTCTGAGTCCGTGGCCTTGTTTGAGTCGGTGACAGTGACTCTGAATGTGTAGCTGGATTCGGTGTTGTCGTCCTGCGCCGGCGCGCTGAACGATGCAGTGGTGGTTGCGGCGTTCGAGAGACTCACCGATGGCGAGCCAGAGACGAACGTCCATGCACGGCTGGCGGTGTCGAGCGACTCGGAATTGTCGGGTAGCGAGACTGTGGTGACGGTGCTTACGCAACTCAGCGTATCGAACACCGACTGATCCACGCCGGCGCTGACCGATGGCGCGTTGTTGACGGTGACGACGACAGAACCGGTGTCGGTTTGTCCGAGGCTGTCCGTTGCCGTAACCGTAAACGTGAAGTTCGTGTCGGTTGCGACACTCGGCGCCGTGAAGGTGGGATTGACGTCCGTGGTGCTGGACAGGGTGATGCCACCGGTCGCGCTCCACGAATACGTGACCGTGCCGTTGCCACCGGTGCGGTTGGCGCTCAGGTTGACCAGTTGCCCCTCGTTCGGGGTCGTTGCCGACTGGCCTGTAATCGGAGAAGCAACCGCCGCCGCCGCAGTCACGCTGGGCGGCGTGACGATGTCGCGGACGAGCTTCGCATTGTCGCAGTCGCGCGAGTCGCCATCGGTGCTGCCGTTGTTGTTCACGGCCTGTGCGCAGACGTTGAAGGTGTCCGTGCTGGCCGTGGTCAGCTGCGAGTTGGACGTCCACAGAAAGTCCCAGCTGCGCGCGTTCGGGCTGTCATGGGTCGCCTCGTTGTTGAACACTTGCGAGTCGCCGGTACCTGCTGTTGAAGCGCCGAATGTGCCGCTGCTTGAGTTGACGTTGAAGCCGCCGGTCGATCCCGTCGGATTCGACGACGACACCGAAACGCGGAAGCGATAGGTGGTCGTAGCCGATGTGTACGACTGCACTCTGATCAACGTTGTGGCTGCGCCGGCCTGTGGGACGTGGCATGTTGCGCAGGCGGTTGTCTGATCGCCGGCTGAGTCGATCCAGTCTTGCGAAACTATGCCGCCGCTGTACGCATGGGCCGCGCCAGTCCACAGGACTGACGCAAGCGTCCACATTGCACACAACAGCAGAAGCGCCCAACGGCGGAACAGGGGCGCAAGCACTAGCACTTTCTCTACACCTTTGCGTAAGACCGCCGCCGCCCTCTACTTCAGGGCGTGCAGCCGGTCGTGTTGTTGCTCAGATCCCGGCAGCCTTCTCGGATCCAGCGCAACAGAAGGTCGTGGCGGGTCCGGTCGCCACCTGCATTGTTATCAACATCGAATCCGGGGCGTTCGCCGCCTGGGTGTGCGTCGAGGCCCTGCGGGCGCCGCAGCACGGGCGAGTTCTCCGGCGTGACTGCGTGAACGTTCAGCAACACCTGGCGCAGCAGACCCGCGGCCGTTGCGGGGTCGGCTGACCAATCGGGCAGCAAGGCCGGGTTCAGCCGCTCTGTGACACTGGGCGTGATGGTGCAGGCCACGTTCCCGCTCGGGCAGTGGCATTCCATGCACGCGCGCCTTGCCGGGTTGTTCCGCACGCGGAAGACGCTGGTGATATCGCGCGCGAACGACGCGGCAATGCTGATGTTCAGGCGCTCTGCAGGCCTGGACGCAGCCGGCACCGTCAGCGTGACGCCCGGCGACACGGTGGCTTGCACTCTGAAGGTGAAGCTGTCGGTGCTATCGGTCAGATTGCCGGGTGTGTACGTGACACGGCCCAGGTTGACGTCTGCCTGTGTGAAGCTGCTGGCGCTCACGCTATTGAGTCGCAGACTGCCATTGGTCGGCGCACTCACCACGACGTAGGTCGGTGTTGCGCCAGAGGTTGTCGTGTAGCCCAACTCCTCACGCGTGAGCGTAGATGCGCCGGTGACGCCGAACGCCTGCAGCATCAGGTCCGACACACCGCGCATCGGTGCATCGGGCGCCGGATTCACAGTGATTGCGAACGTGCGGGTCGCGAGCGTGGCGCTGCCGTCGGACACGCTATAGCGGAAGCTGTCGGCGGTGGCCGGACTCAAGTCGTCACGGTCGTCCTGGTTACGATACAGCACGTTGCCATTGTTGATGTCGGCTTGCGTGAAGCGCGTCAACACAACGGCCCCGTTGGTCAGCACACCACCTGCAGGCGCGGTGATGACGGCGTACACGACTTCGCCCGGCGCAGTGTCCGCATCGTCGAAGCGCAGATCCGATGCCGTGACCGCTGTGTCGCGACCGCGAATCGCCGCGGTCAACGGCCCGGTGACGATCGGCGTCGGTGAGTCGGCCACGGCAAGAATGTCGAAACGGAAATCCAGCGGACCAAGCGCCACACCGCCATCGGTGACGGTGAAGCGGAAGGTGTCCACCAGATTCTCGCCGCCAGAGTGGGTGTACGTGATCAGGTTGTTGTCCAGATCGGCCTGCGTGAACGACAAGCGGGTCAGGCCGCCGTTCTGCGGCGCAACGATGACGTTGAACACGATTTCGGCGGCGGCGTTGTCGCTGTCGGATACTGCGAGAGACGTCATGTTGAGCAGCGCACTGCCGCCTTCGGGCAGCGCCAGCGGCAGGTTGCGTACCAATGTCGGCGTGTCGTTTACAGGCACCACGAACAGCGTGATTTCCTGGCCTGTGACTGTGGTGGTGCCGTCGGTCACCGAGAACACTGCCGTGTCCGATGTGTTTTCTGCACCGTTGTGCCGGTACTCGACGCGTCCGGCGTTGATGTCTGCCTGGGTAAAGGTAACGGTTGACAGCGTATCGGTCTGCACGAACATGCCCGTGGTCGGTGGCGTGGCGATGCGATAGACGATTTCGTCCGGGTTGTTGTCGATGTCGTCGAAGCGCAGCACCGCTGCGGTGATTGACACGGCCGCACCTTCGCTTACGGATGCGCTTGGGCGCACGCCGGGCGCCGGCACCACCTGGAAGGGCGACGCGGAATCGGCGCGAATGGTGACCACTGCAGGCGCAGAGTCGCCCTGCGTATTGCTGGCAATCAGCTCAACGCGATACTCCCCTGGGCGGTCCGCACGGAATGCCGGCGCGTTGGTGGTGGCGCCCACGATCTGCGCGGTGCTGAGCGCGGGGCGGTTGAGGAACCGCCAGCGATAGCTGTCGGCGTTCGGACTGTCCGATCCATCCAGACGGATCTGATCCTGATTCATGGCGATCATGGGTGCGCCGGTGATGCGCGCGACGGGTACGCCTGGCGTCAGGCCGGTGGTCGGTGTGCCAAACGCCTCAAGGGCAGTGCGCAATTGCTCTGCGCCGGATGGCCCGCCGCCGAACGGCACCCAGAAGCGATCGTTGGTCAGGCGGGCCAGCGGCATGCTGCCTTCCTCGAACGCGACTTCCTTCAGCCGGTCGCGCACACGCAACAGGTCGCTGACATTGGCGAACGTGTCGCGGTCGTTGTTGGCGTGGCAGGAGCGGCAGTAACGCGCGAACACATCGGTATAGAGCGCTTCCTGGCCGGCCCAGCCTTTGGCCACGAAGTTGCTGTTGAAAGTGGCACTGGGGAAGCTGTCGTACGGCGCTTCGACGTCGCCGTACATGCCGTGCACGAGTTCGATGGCGCTTGCGAAGCGTACCGGGTCCTCTTCATACGTGCTGGCCACCATCATGTTCAGTTGCTTGAACCGCGACTCCTGTCCTGCGCGCGACCAACGCTCCAGCTGTTCGCTGGTGAATTCCGCCGCGTTCAGATCAGGGTCGACCTGTTTGGCGTCGGTTGCGCGAACGTACAGGTAGGAATTCAGATCGAACGGCAGAAAGCCCGCGTTGACGTCGCCATGGTTGGCGTACTCGCCGTTCGCCAGGAATACGGGGCGGCCGCCGTGGCAGGCCGTGCACACGCCGGGCACCCACTTCTCGCCGCGCCCGTCGAAATTGAAGCTGGCGTTGCGCGCCGAGTCGCCCTTATCGTCGGGCACGTAGGCGAAGAACTTCACGAACTTCTTGCCGCTCGGGTCCTGATCTGGCGCGCTGTACTCCATCACCACGGCGGCGAAGTTGTTCAGCTTCTTCAACGCCGCTTCCAGCGTCGGATAGTTGGCGACATAGGTGAATACCGCGCCTGTGGCAGGGTCTCGGCGCATGAACATGTCGCGGCCGAAGCCCAGGTCGAAGTTGTTCACATAGGTGGCGTGGCTGTATTCGGTCTCTGGAATCGGCACACCGTTGCGGGTGAACCCTGCGTACTCAAGCCAGGCCTTCAGGGTCAGGCGGCGGTTCAAGGGGTCGACTGCGCGGTAGTAGGCCTGGGCCGTCGTCTGCGTGTCCGGCGCGGTCTGGCCAGGCTGTGTGGACTGTTGTGGCGCAAGTTCTTCTACGCCGATGCGATACGAGGTGCGGCCGGCCTGCAGCGGCAGACGTGTACCGTCGCGACGCAGCACATACAGCACGGCGCGGTCCTGGCAGTTCACGCTCTGGCCGGTTTCGTTCAGGCAGTTGCCGGTGTCGACGGTCAAGGCTAGGTCGACGAAGAACTTCGCGTCGTCGGCGAATTCGGGCTCGAGACGGGAATCGCGATTCGCGGACTGAAAGCGCTTGTTGATCGAGTCGACGTCGAATGCCGGAATGCGCAGCACCAGGCGCGGGCTGTAGAAGGCGTCGACGGCCTCGGCAATGCTGTTCCAGTTGGCGTTCGTGCCGCTGATGAAGGCGCTGTTGAATGTGCTCGGCACATCGTCGAGCGACAGGGTGCGGTTCGGGACGGCGGAGGTGCCCGTGCGGTCGGTGTAGCTGACACCGGTGCGCTGGGTGATGCGGAAGTTCACCGGCGTGGTTGTCTGCGTGCCGCGGTCGAGTGTCGCGACCACGATGTAGCTGTCGGACGTGCTGTTGATGTAGGTGAGGAAACGATTGGTATCGACGATCGGCAGCACTGTGACGGTGACTTCGTCGCTGGCAACGTCGCCTTCTGCGTCGGTGACGGTGAGCCGGAAGTGCAGGGCAGTGCTGACCTTCACTTTTGGCGCAGTGAAGATCACGGTGTTGTTGGTGCGTTCGATCAATTCAACCTGCGGGCCCGTGGTGTCCAGCTGCGTCCAGACAAAGCGCAGTACCGGACTGTCGGTGCCATCGCTGTCCTTGCCGGACAAGAGCACGTCTGCACCGGATCTCACCTGTGCGTCGCTCGACGGACCGGCGCCGGTGTTGATCACCGACGCTACGGCGATCGGCGACTTGTTGGTGCCGTACTGGCCGCCGCCCGCGCCGCCGCAGGCTGCCAGGAGCGAGATCAATGTGGCAGTGCAGAGGAGTCTACTCAGGCAGCGCGCTGTCCCAGCGCGCCCGGGCGAGACCGCGCGCCCGCGTAGGTCGCGTTTCGCCTCAGAACTCATAGCGCGCGCCGCCGCTGAACACATGATTGCTGATGTCCTCAAGGCCGATAATGGTGCGGTACTCGACGAACACCTGAACGCCGCCGTGGATCGTACCCTCGTCGTCGGGGCGGCCGCCACGAACAATGGCTGACAAGCCCACTGAGGCGGTGAAGTAATCCGGATCGGAGTCGTCGGTCGGCACTTCGAAATCCAGTTGATCGGCATTGGCCATGCCGTTCACGCTGCGATACACGGCGGAAATCTTGCGCGACTTGTCCTGGAATTCGTGCAGTGCTTCCACGCGTACGTAGGGCATGAATACGCCGAAGCTGGGCGTCCAGACGTAGGTTGCACGCACACCTGCCGCCAGCTCGGCAGATTTGATCTCCTGGTCGGCGACGCTGAACTCGAAGCCTTCGCTGGCGATGTCCTGCTCGCGAAAACCATCGATGTTCACGCGCAGCACGTTGGCCTTGATGTAGGGCTCGATCGAGACGCTGGGCCAGTTGAAGTTGTAGCCGGTGGCCACCTCCAAGGCATAGGTGCGGCTGTCGGTTTCCGACAGCGTCGCCGTATTGGTGTTGTCGACATCGGGGTTGAACGACGGGTACTTGATGAAGCGCGTCATCTTGAAATGCACGAACTGGGCCGAACCAAACGCGCTGACAGACCAGTCCGATGGGCTGTACATGGCGAACAGCGCCACCGATCCGCCGTTGCCGTCCACGCCGCCATCCACGATGGACTTCACCGAGTCGAAGTCGACTTCGTTCAACGTTGCCCCTGCGGTCGCACCCAGCACCAGGCCGTTGTCGAAGCGATAGTCCAGGCCGCCGGTTGCTTCGAATGCGTTGTAGTCGAATGCATCTTCGACCTTGGTCGGGTCGCGCGTGCCGTAGCCGAAGGAGACATTGAGGAAACCGCCAACGCGCGAAAACTGCGTACCCGCTTCCTGTGCCGATGCACCTTCACCAGCGTTTTCATTGACTGCGGCGTCGTCGGAAGCCGCGCCGTCATCCGACGCCGCGCCGCCCGCAAGGCGTGTGCTCAAGCCGCGCCCGGCTGCAGCCTGGGCAAGCATGGCCATCTGGTCATTCGGAATGAAGCCTGCACTTGCGATCTGAAATCCGCGCGCACCAAAGCGCAGTGCCGTCATGCGCGAAGCAAGATTGGCGATCTGACCGTTCGTGAACTCCGTGGAACTTGAACCTTGTGCCGACACTTCTTCGGCGGCGGTCCAGCGCAAGGCGAAACCCAAGCCCTCGCGGTCCAGCTGCAGGCTGAACTCGGTTGCACCCGTGCCTTGCAGTTCGTTGGCGGTATGCACCAGTTCGCGCACGTTGTCGTACACCTTGAACTGTGCCGCGCTGCATTGTCCCGACGTGCCGCGTGCACACGCGGGGTCCAATGCGTTGAACGTATTCTGGTTTGCGATCGCCGCCCGGCGCTCGAGATCGTTGAACGACGTATCGTTGCTCACGAACGACGCCAGGTCTGCCGAAGCGGGTTGCAGCAGAAACACACTGCCGAGCAGAGCAGCAATGTGAGCAAGCGGGCGGAGACGGCGGACGGGCATGAATTGAGCTCCCTGGACTCGGGCCAGCGACGCGTCGCCACGGACCTTTCTTGTTGGTGTTCTGTGCTGCTGGCGGACTGCAGTTTCTTATTGTCTGCATATGCTGCGATGCAGAAGTCGTCGTCCGCTCGGAGGGCCACCGTATCTTGGTGACACCCATCGAGGTATACCTAAATTGTGTCCGGGTGTACCTAGATCATCTGCTTAGCTCCGCGGCACGAAGAAGAATTCACCCCACTCGTGTCCGGCCGGTCGAATCGGGCGCAGTTGCGGCAGCTGTTCGATGCCCTGACGACGGGCTGACACCGCCACCTTCTCGAACACATCGCGGTACAGCGACACCGAAGACAGTACGCCCTGATTGCGCTGCAGCACATCGATGAACGCGCGGGCGAACACCGAGTGGCCGTCGCCGCCCTGATCCAGCACGGGTTTGATGTCGCCGGACGACAGGACATAGCGGGCCCGCAGGCCAACCAGTTCCTTGATTTCGGCCGGGGTATACGCCGAGCTGTTGCTCAGCAGCACGCTCGGGTCCGCGGAAAACAAACCCGCATAGCAGGAGTCCGAAACCACCAGCACGCGCTTGGCGTGATTGAGCGCCAGGTGCTCTGTGACCCACATGTTGTCGATCCAGAAGGTGTCGCGGGCCGACTCGGCCTCGATGGGCAGCCAGAAGCCCTGCACGTTCACGCGCCCGGTGGCGGTGCGTGGGGCGCTGGCAGGCTTGCTGGCCTGTTTGCTGGCTGGGGCGGGCAGGTTGCGGATCACACCGTGTCCCGCGAAATAGATCAGCACGTTGTCTTTGGCGGTGGCGCGGCGGTCCAGCTCGTTCACGGCCTGCTTGATGGTGGTCGCGTTGGCATTCAGCAGCAGCATCACCTGGAAGCCGTAACGCTGCTCCAGCAGGTCGGCGATGCGTTTGGCATCGCTGACGGGCGTGCTGAGTTTCTCCATGTGTTCGTAACTCTGGTTACCGATGACCAGCGCATAGAACTTGCCCATGTCGGCGTTGCCCAGCTGTGTGCGCACCATCTGCTGCCTGGCACCGGCCGTAACGGGCAGTTGTGGCCCGGTCAGCGTGGGCATCGCCACATTGGTTGGGGTGCGGAACACAGGGACAGAGGCCAGCTGTGTGCGTTTGACGGCCGCATCACGCTTCAGCTGAGCCACCAGATTGCCCAAGGTGCGCACCTGCGCCTGCGCCTGGGCCTGGGCCGCTGCGGCGCGCTCACCCTGGCTGGCGGCATCCGCCTGCACGTTCTTGATCTGTGTTTCCAGCAGGTCGATCTGCGACTGCGACTCCTTCAGCTGCGCTTCGAGGCTGGTGCGCAGTTCGTCGAGTTCGCGCTTGGCATCGGAGGACAAGCGCAGGCTGTCGTTCTGGATACCGGACGCCTTGCGGTACCACTCCAGCGCTTCAAGGACGTTCTTGTCCACGCCTTTGCCTTGCTCAAGCATGGTGGCCAGGCTGAACTGTGCTGGCTTGTGTCCACCTTCGGCTGCGCGGCGATACCAGGCAGCGGCACGTTCAGGATTGGCGTCGCCTCCGTATGCGCCTTCATAGATCAGCGCCACCCGGTTCATCGCCTCCAGGTCGCCGGCCTCGGCGGCGGGAATCCACGCATCGAGCGCGGACTTTGAATCAGTGCGGTCATAGACCTTGGCCTCGCCGCCGCGGACGGCGCACTCGCCGCGGGTCAGGCGGGTCAAGCGGCGTGGCGTCTGATAGGTCATGGTGCCCAGGCTGCGGATCTGGCCCGGCAGAATGCAGTCCGAGACCTCCAGATCGTCGACATTGACCTTGCGCGGATCGAAGTTCTCGACTGCCGTGGCGGCTGGGGCAATCAACGCTGAAACGATGCTTGCGAAGGCCAGCATCGAGAGCGCAGTCAGTGCTGTGTGGCGCAAGGTGTGCTCCCCTATGTGAGTCGAAATGTGTGAGTCGAAAGATGTGAGTCGAAAGATGTGAGTCGAAAGCTGCGAGTCGAAAGCTGTGAGTCGAAATGCGTGAGTGCATACGTGCGCACCCGGTGCGGAATTCTAGGCCTCACGTTGTTGCTCGCAGCCTGCACCAGCGCACATTTCACTGGAGTAGTGGACGGCACGGATGTCCGAGACGTCCAAGGGTCGCCGTTCGTTCATCGCGTGTACACCAATTCCGGGTACGTGGATGCGCGCAATGGCGACGCACCGCGCACCATCCATGTGTATATCGATGGCGATGGTCAGCCCTGGCGTGGCGACCGGGTAGTCGCTGACCCCAGTCCGCGCGGCATGCTGGCACGGCAGATGCTGCAGCAGGACGATGCGCCTGCGCTGTATCTCGGCCGCCCCTGCCACTTCACGCTACCGGCTGATCAGGCCTGCAGCCCCGAGGACTACACCTTCGGGCGCTATTCAGAGCGGGTGCTGGGCAGCATGGTCGTGGCGCTGCGGGCAGAACTGCCGGTGGGCGCGCGGGTGATTCTGATCGGCCACAGTGGTGGCGGCAGTCTGGCCATGCTGCTGGCTGCGCGCCTGCCGGAGGTTGTTGGCGTGGTCACGGTCGCCGCCAATCTCGATCTGGCCGCCTGGACACAGCTGCACGGCTACACACCTTTATACGCATCTCTCGATCCGGCACGGCAGTCGGCGCTGCGGCCGTCAGTGACACAGCTGCATCTGAGCGGGGCTGCCGATGCGGATGTACCGACGTCCGTCACGCGTGGCGGTTTGCAGCAGCAGCTGAAAGCGCCCTTGCGGGTGCTCCCCGGCTACGATCACCGCTGTTGCTGGCTGAAGGTCTGGCCTAGCGTGCTGCGGGAGATTGCGAGTTGGTAGGCCGCCAGAAGTGAAGTCGCACCCGAGCCTGCAGCATGGTTAACGAGCCTGGCCGCACCGGGCATGCCAGCGCCAGCGTGTCTGAGCGCGAGGTTCCGGCGGCGTTGGAACGCTGGGACGCGGTGGTCGTGGGTGGCGGTTTCTACGGCACCGCGCTGGCGTTGTATCTGCGTCAGCAGCGCAAGCGCGGGCGGGTGCTGCTCATCGAGCAGGCCCACCGCCTGTTCGCCCACGCCTCGTACAACAATCAGGCGCGGGTGCATGGCGGCTACCACTATCCGCGCAGTTTCACCACGGCGTATCGCTCGCGGGTGAATCGGCCGCGTTTTCTCGCTGACCATGGCGGCGCAGTGCGCACCGACGTTACCGCCATCTACGCCATTGCGCGGCGCAACTCGATGGTGTCGGCGCGGCAGTTCCAACGCTTTGCCCAGGAGATTGGTGCGCGTCTGCAGCCGTTGCCGCGCTCATGGCAAGGCTTGTTCGATCCGCTTTGGATTGAAGCGGCGTTTCTCGTCGAGGAGCAGGTGTTCGATGCGATGCAGCTGGCGCTGCAGGCGCAGCAGGCGTTGGTGGCAGCGGGTGTCGACGTGCGGCTCGCGACGCGCGTGGTTGGCGTGCATGGCGGTCCCGACGGTTTGCTTGTTTCGATGCGCAACGCTGGCGCCGGGTCGGCTGGTGAGGCCGGAGAGGCTGAGAAACCACCGGATGTGGAGCGGTTGCACACACGGCTGTTGTTGAACTGTACGTATGCGGGGCTGGGTCAGCTGGGCGGCGAGATGGGCTCGCCGCAGGCAGCGTTGAAGCATGAGCTCACCGAGATTGCACTGGTGCGGGTGCCGGCTGAGCTTGCGGCTGTGGGCATTACCGTGATGGACGGGCCGTTCTTCTCGCTGCAGCCGTTTCCAGATCGTGGGCTGCATTCCTTGACGCACGTGCGCTACACGCCGCATGTCGCCTGGCCGGAGCGCGCGGGCGACGATCCCTATGCGCGCCTCGCCAGTTATCCACGCGTGTCGCGCTACGATCGGATGCAACGCGATGTGCTGCGCTACGTGCCGGCGCTGCAAGCCATGCAGCACGAGTCATCGCTGTATGAGATCAAAACGGTGCTGCAGAAAAATGAGACAGATGATGGCCGACCCATTCTCATCGAGCGGCACGCGCTGCTGCCGGGCTGCATCTCGGTGCTCGGTGGAAAACTCGACAACGTGTACGACGTGCTCGAGCGGCTCGATACAGAACAGCTGCCAGGCGATTGAACAAATGCGGACCGGACCGATGCATGAAGCTTGCGAGGTGAAACAGCGTGAGTGAATCCGCATTGATTGGCGCCACAGGCTTTGTGGGCACTACGCTGTTGCGGCAGCGCGAATTCTCGGCGCACTACCACTCGCGCAACATCGACACGATTCAGGGGCAGGCATTTGAGTTGCTGGTGTGTGCCGGTGCGCCTGCGCAGAAGTGGTTGGCCAATCGTCAACCGGAACAGGATCGAGCAGGCCTTGCGCGGTTGATGCATGCGCTGGCGAATGTGCAGGCACATCGCTTTGTGTTGATCAGTACGGTGGATGTGTTTGCCGATCCGGTGGCCGTGGATGAGTCGACGCCAATCGTGACGGAACGGTTGCATGCCTATGGTCGCCATCGTTACGAACTTGAGCAATTCGTGCGTGCTCGGTTTCCCGAAGCACTCATCGTGCGCCTGCCGGGGCTGGTTGGGCCGGGGCTGCGCAAGAACGTCATCTTCGATCTGCACAACGCCAACAATCTTGCGCAGGTCGATGGTCGTGCAGTGTTTCAGTTCTATCCGATGGTGAATCTGTGGGTCGATCTGCGGGCCTCGCTGCAACAATCGCTGACGCTGCTGCACCTGACGACAGCGCCGATCGACGTGGCAACGCTGGCGCGCGACGGGTTCGGTGTTGAGTTGCATAACGTATTGCCAGCGGAACCGCCGCGTTATGACTTTCGCTCGCTGCATGCGCCCAGCCACTATCAGTACGATCGCGCGGCCACATTGCTGGCGGTGCGCGCGTATGCGCAATCCGAGCCGCACATCGGCGGGCCAGATACAGGAAAGGTGTTGTCGTGAGGTTGGGCGTATCGGCGATCGCCTGGGACGTGGAAGAAGACGCGACAGTTGCCGAACTGCTGCAGCAGCACGGGGTTGATGCCGTCGACATTGCGCCAGGCAAGTACTTTTCCGACGTGTTGCGCGCACAACCGGCCGACATACGCAGCGTGGCCGCACAATGGAGGCGCCACGGCATCGAGCTGACCGGCATGCAGTCGCTGCTGTTCGGCACACAGGGTCTGAACCTGTTCGGCGATGACGAAAGCCGGCAACGGATGTTTGCGCATCTTGCGGCGGTGCTGCGCATTGCCGGCGAACTGCGCGCCACGCGGCTGGTGTTCGGTTCGCCGCGCAATCGCGATCGCGGCGCGTTGTCCGTGGCCGAAGCGCAGTTGCAGGCCGTGGCTTTTTTTGCAGCGTTGGCAGAGGTTGCAGCGCGCGAAGGGGTAACGCTGTGCCTCGAACCGAACCCTGCGCACTACGCCTGCAACTTCATGACGGACTCGGCAAGCACCGCGGCGGTTGTTGCGGCGGTGAACCATCCGAACATCCGCATGCAGCTTGATATCGGCGCGCTGGCACTCAACGGCGAGCGGGCTGAAGACGTTCTGCGGCAGCACCATGCGCTGGTCGGGCATGTCCATGCCAGCGAGCCCGATCTGCTGCCGTTGGGTGATGGCGCAGCGGATCATGTGGGCGCTGCAGCAGCGCTGCGGCAGCATCGTGCGGGTGCGCTGGTCATGATCGAAATGGTTGCAACGCGGGCCGAGCCGCATCTGCGGTCGATCGCGCGGGCGCTTGCGTTTGCGGCGCGGCACTATGGTCACGCTGCGTGAGCAGTCAGGTGCGCGACGATGCACGTTCGCGCTGGCAGGTCCCGGAGTACGTGGTGCAGTTTGCGGGCGCAGCCCCACAGGCTTATTGCGTGGTCATTCCTGTTCTCAATGAAGGCGAGCGGATTCGCAGTCTGCTGCAGCGCATGGCCGCACTTCGGCTGGCGCAGCTGGCGGACATCATCATCGTGGACGGCGGCAGTCGCGACGGCAGTCTTGAGTACGGACCATTGCAGGCGCTGGGTGTGCATACGTTGCTGCGCAAGACCGGTCCAGGTCGCCTGAGTGCACAACTACGTTGCGCGTATGCCTATGCATTGCGTGCGGGCTACACCGGCATCGTCACGATCGACGGCAACGACAAGGACGATCCGCAGTCGATCCCTGAGTTTGTCGCCGCGTTGCAGGCGGGTGTGGATTTTGTGCAGGCGTCCAGGTTTCTGCCTGGCGGTATTGCTGAGCACACGCCATGGCTGCGCGATGTGGGCATCAGGTATGTGCACGCTCCGCTGCTTGCGCGGTGCTCGGGCTTCGCGTGGACCGATACCACCCAGGGCTTTCGTGCCTACAGCGCGCGCATGCTGCTCGATCCACAGATCGCACCGTTTCGTGATGTGTTCAGCAGCTATGAACTGCTGGCCTATCTCTCGTTGCGTGCGCCGCAACTGGGCTATCGCTGTGTGGAATTGCCAACGACGCGGCGCTATCCCGCCTATGGCCACGTGCCAACGAAGATCTCTTCGGTGCGTGGCAATTTCGAAGTGCTGCAGACCCTGTTCAGGGCCTGCCGCGGCGTCTACAACGTGCCTTCCTGAGCGGAGGGCTGAGCAGCAGCGCTCACTTCCACATTCAGCCGTTCCTTGCGCGTCACGCGTGCGCTCGTCAGCTCCTGCCCCACGTGATACGGCGGGCCCTCGTTGGACAGCCGCGACATCTGCAGGATGTACTCGGCAAGCACCATGAGCACCAGTGAGATCAGGAAGAACATGCCGGATTGCTGCAGCGACAGCGTGACCCAGCCTGGCGCGATATCTGATTTCAGGATGAAGATGGCAATGACATAGGCCGAGTACAACAGATTGGCCAGGGCGCCAAACAACGACAGCAGCGTGACCATGCGCATGGGTCCACGCGTGCTGGCGACCAGCATACGGGCGCCGCGGTCGATGGAATCGAACAGCCGTTTCTTGCGTGCCTGCGTCGTGTGTGTGGGCTGATAGTCCACCGTGTCGCGGGCGAAGCCGGCGGTGGCCGGCAGCTGTCGGTAGCTCATCGCAGGCGCAGGGTGCTGCAACAGATAGTTGATCACCCGCCGGCTGACCAGCATGTAGTTGGTGGCATCGTGGCTTAAGTCGAAGCCGTTGAAGAAGCGGAACAAGGTTTCAAAGCCTGCGAAACAGATGCGATAGGCAAGACTGGTGGCAGGGCGCGTGAGCCGCCGTGCAAAGACGACGTCCAGGCCGCCGGTGGCGCGTTCCAGCAGCGCTGGCAGCACGCTTGCATCATCGGTCTCGGGGTCAAAGCCCGCCACGAAGTCGCCGAGCGCGTTTTCCATGCCGGCCCATACGGCCAGGTCCTGCTCCACTTCCTTGGTGAGCGCATAGACCTGCAGGTTCGGCAGCCCGTCTGCGCCGGTCAGTCGCCGCAGCCGAATCAAGCTGTCGTCGATGGACGCGTTGTCGACCACGATGAGTTCGTAGTCGGTCACCAGTGTCTGCAGCGTGGCGGTCAGCGCCTGTAACCAGCCTTCGAGCCGGGTGCCGCTGTTGCGTACGACGATGACCAGCGACAGGAACAGCGGATGCGTCATCGTCAGCTGTTCTGCAGCTTTTCAAGCTTGCTGATGAGTTCGTCGCGCATGGGCACCTTTTCGATGGACAACAGGCTTTGCAGCATCGACTCGAGGTTCTGCTTGTCGGCAACTGTCGCGGGCGTTGCGTCGAGCAGCTTGTGCGCTTCTGTTTCCAGCGTTGTCAGCGCGGCCCTGTTGTAGGGGTTCGCCTTCAGCGCGTCGCCGAAGCGCTCCATGGCCTGTGGATATGCGTTGGGGCGGCCACGTGCGTAGTGGGCGGTCAGGTAGTTGCTGGCCTCGTTCACAGCTTCGGTGGCTTGTGCACGCTGCGCCGGGGCGATCTGATCCTCGGGGTCGGCGGTTGCGAGGCCGCCGTACCAGGCGCCCGCGCCGATCACGATCGCCAGCAGCGCAGCGATGCCGCCGTACAACAGCCAGTTCGGCTTGCCGTGAAACTCTTCCAGAAACGCCTGGGCCGTCTGCAGCCGTGCTTCCTTGGCAAACGCCAGCCCGTGCACGATGGCGTCCCATTGATGGCGCTTCAGTTGTGGCAGGCGCTCGGGCTTCATGCCGTTGCGCTGTGCCTCGACGATGTTGCGACCATCGAAGGGATGTTTGCCGGACAGCAACTCGTAGGCGACGGCGGCGAGCGCATACACGTCGTCAGCTGGATGGGCCGGCGCCATCTGCATGATCTCGGAGCTGGCATAGCGCGGCGTGTAGCCGAACAACGTGTCGCCGCTGGCCGCGCCGGTGGCACCCTGCGCAACGCGTGCGATACCGAAGTCGAGCACCTTGGCGCTGCCGTCGCTCAGCAGGAATACGTTGCCGGGCTTGAAGTCGCAGTGCACCACATTGTTCTTGTGTGCATAGGCGAGGCCGGCGCTCATCTCTTCGATCGCGCGACAGCGATCGGCCAACGACAGTTTGTCGGTCGCGCCACTGGACAATGCGCTGTCCAAGGGCTGCCCTTCCAGCAGTTCCATGGTCATGTACAGGCTGCCGGCATCGTCGCGGTCGAAGTCGAACACCTTGATGATGTTCGGATGCGACAGTTCCTGCGACTGCTTCGTCTCGCGCTGCATGATGCGCAGCGCGTTCGGCATCTGGCTGATGTTGTCGTTCAGCAGTTTGACGGCGACGAACGGCGTGGCATCGCCTGCTTCCTGCTTGAGCAGATCGATGGCCTTGTAGACCGAGCCCATGCCGCCCTTGCCCAGCAGCCGCATGAGCTTGAAGCGGCCTTTGATGACGCGGCCATCGACCGGCATGAATTCCGTTTTCAGCCGTGTGGCGGCTTCGGTCTTCCGCGCGGCCCCGACCTTCTGCGGGGACTGCGGTTGTGCGGCGACGGTCTCGAGGCTGAGCAGCGTGCCCGCGTCGGGGGTGGTGACATCGGGACGCGCGCCGAGCGCCACGGTCAGGGTTCGATCGTCGCGCGGTGCGGGCGCTTGTGCGGTTGGCGCTGCGCCCTGACCAGTCGATTCAGGCGCGAGCATCGTCGCGGCATCGGCGTGTGTGAGCGCGGGATCGGCGACGCCTGCGGGTGCGGTCGTTCCAGCGCCGGAAGGCGCATGTGTTGCATCGCCAGCAGGCGTATGTGTTGTGTCGCCGCGCCCCACTGTGAGCGTCAGGCCATCGTCCTGACCCTGGTAGTCGCGGCGCATTTCAACCGGCGGTGGCGATGGCTGTGTGATGGGCCGATCGGACAGCGGGCGGCGTGTGGTGCCACCGGTGTTCGGCCCCCGAACGCCGGTCCCTCCGGCGCGTACGCCGGTCGCGCCACTACGTACACCGGTCGCGCCACTACGTACGCCGGTCGCGCCACTACGTACACCGGTCGCTCCGCTACCTACACCGGTCGCTCCGCTACCTACACCGGTCGCTCCGCTGCGGCCCGTCACAGGATTGGTCGGGCTGCGCACGCCAGTGCGCACCCCGGTGCGGTTGTTCGGCAGCAGCGCGTCGATGTCGCCTAACGCGTCGTAGCCGGATTGATAGCGATCGTCTGGCTCTTTCGCCAGCAGCCCATCGATCAGGAACTGGTACTCCTGCAGATGTTCGGGCAGTTGCGGCACGGGTCGTGAGACGTGCGCGAACATGATGGCGATGGCGGTATCGCCATCGTAGGGCCGTGCGCCAGTGAGCATCTCAAACAGCATGATGCCGGCGCTGTAGAGGTCCGAACGGGCATCGGGCTCGCGCGCGCTGACCTGCTCCGGACTGATGTAGTACGGAGTGCCCAGGATGCTGCCGACCTGGGTGAGCTTGTTCTCGCCGTCTGTGGCTTTGGCAATACCGAAGTCCATCAGCACTGCGCTGCCATCGTGGCGGAACAGCACGTTGGCCGGTTTGACATCGCGGTGGATGAAACCTGCGTCGTGCGCAAATGCCAGGGCGCTGATGATCTCGCGGGCGATCAGCAGGCCCTGGTCCTGTGGCAGGCCGGCCTCGATGAGGTCTTTGAGGTCACCACCCTCGTGGTGCTCCATGCAGATGTAGTGCTGCGAGCCATGCACGCCAACCTCATGCACGGTGATGATGTTGGGGTGTGCCAGCCGCGCGGCAATCCGTGCCTCACGGAGGAAGCGCGTTGTGAATGTCGGGTCGTCGGCGAGTTTTGCGGACATCACCTTCAGCGCGACCATGCGCTCGAGCGACACCTGCTCGGCGAGGTACACCGATGCCATTCCGCCCTGGCCGAGTTCTTTGATGACCCGATAGCCGGGAATTTCGATCATGGGACCCAGGTGTTGCGCTTGTGCCTGCATGTTTCGCTCAACTGCTGTCGGAGTGCAATCCGTTGGCCGTAATTCGTTGGCGGCCGTTCATCCGGCGGGGACGAGAGAAGTGTAGTGAGGGCAGATGAATCCGCCGCGCACGCTGGTCGGCACAGGGGGCATGATAGGCAACCCGTTCGAACCGCATTGGAGTGATCTGTGCACCGCATTCCCGTCATGGTGTTCTGTTGCATGGCTGCGCTGTTGGCTGGTGTCGCGAATCAGCCTGCAGCGGCCGCGAATCAGCCTGCAGGAAACGCGGCTGCACCAAGATCCGAGCCGCGCTTCTCGCTGGCCAGATCGGCGAAGGAGCCGGGCGCCGTCGTGACATCCACGGGCCTTGTCTATCGCGCCGTGAAGGTGGGCACGGGTCGCAGTCCGAAGGCCAGCGACGTCGTCAAGGTGCACTATCGCGGCGTGTTCAGCGATGGGCGCGAGTTCGACAGCTCCTACGCGCGCAATGAACCGGCGGTGTTTCCGCTGAATCGCGTCATTCCCTGCTGGACCGAAGGCGTGTTGCGCATGAAGGTCGGCGGCAAGGCGCGGCTTAGCTGCCCTGCGGCCATTGCCTACGGCGCGGGTGGCACGCCCGGTGGCCCGATTCCGCCGAATGCAACGTTGTTCTTCGACGTTGAGTTGTTATCGATCCGCGGCGGCTGATGAACGGCGACCCGCACACGCAGCGTGCGCATGGAGGTCGGCCGTGATCGCGTTGCTCGAAGCGAAGCGCGCAGGTCTGTACACGCGGTCACAGTGGTTGCCCAACGTGGTCGCCGGCGTTGTGGTCGGCGTCATTGCATTGCCGCTTGCGATGGCGTTTGCAATTGCCTCGGGAGCGCGCCCCGAGCAGGGCATCTACACCGCCATCATCGGTGGCGGCCTGGTCTCGATGTTCGGTGGCAGTCGGCTGCAGATCGCGGGCCCGACCGGCGCATTCATTGCCATCCTCGCGGGCATTACTGCGAAGTTCGGCATCGACGGGCTGCTGATTGCCACGTTCATGGCCGGCGCGATGCTGGTGCTGATGGGTTTGACCAAGCTCGGTGGCGTGATCAAGTTCATTCCCACGCCGGTGATTCAAGGCTTCACGGCAGGTATTGGCGTCATCATTTTTGTTGGCCAGTGGCGCGATTTTCTGGGCTTGCCGGTCATCACGGGCGAACACTTTCACGACAAGCTCTGGCATCTGCTGCTGGCCATGCCGCAGGTGCACTGGCCAACTGTGGGCGTGGGTGCGTTGAGTCTTGTGCTGGCCATATTCACGCAGCGCATCAGGATGTTTGCGCGCGTACCGGGGCCGTTGGTCGCAATGGTTGCGGCGACACTGCTGCAATCTGCGCTGCACCTGCCTGGCGTTGCCACCATCGGCAGCGCGTTCGGTGGCATTCCGTTGGGTTTGCCTGCATTCAGCCTGCCGGATGTAACGCTGTCGCACGTCATCCCGCTGATCGGTCCGGCGTTCACCATCGCCATGCTTGGGGCCATCGAGTCGCTGCTGTCTGCAGTCGTGGCAGACGGCATGGCGGGTACCCGTCACGACGCGAATCAGGAACTGATTGGCCAGGGCATCGCCAACATGGCCATGCCGTTGTTCGGCGGCTTTGCCGCGACCGGCGCAATTGCGCGCACGGCCGCCAACATCCGCAATGGCGCAACCAGCCCGATCGCGGGCATCACCCATGCGCTGACACTGGTCGCCGTGCTCGTTGTGCTTGCGCCGCTGGCCTCGAGTATTCCGCTGGCTGCGCTGTCCGCGATCCTGTTCGTGGTGGCCTGGAACATGAGCGAACTGCCGCGCGTGGCAGACATGCTGCGGCGGGCGCCGACCGCCGACCGCGTCATTCTGGCCATCACGTTGCTGCTCACGGTGTTCGCCGATCTGGTGGTGGCAGTGAACATTGGGGTGGTGCTGGCCGTGCTGCACTTTCTGCGGCGCATGTCGGAGTCTGTCGATACGCAGGAGATGGCGCAGGACGTGCTCGCGAACGAATTGCGCGCAAACGGCCACAGCGCATTGCCCGAAGGTGTGCTGGTGTACGAGGTCGACGGCCCGCTGTTCTTCGGCGCGATGGCGAACTTCGAGCGCGCCATGCTGATTACGCATACCGAGCCGAAGGTGCTGATCCTGCGCTTGCGCGGCGTGCCGTTCATCGACTTCACGGGCATTGAGGCGCTGTCGAGTGCCATCAAGCATCTGCAGAAGCGCGGCGTGCGGGTGCTGTTGTGCGAAGCGAATGCGCGGGTGTTCGGGAAGTTGAAGAAGGCGGGGGTGCTCGCCGAACTCCACGCCGGCCACTATGCCGCCACACTTCCCGAAGCGGTGGCGAACATCGGAGATGGCTCAGCTTGACCGGAACTACAAGACGCAGCCCTCAGTTCTCCGTAAGCCGCGCCTGTTGGCGTTCAAGATTTTCCCTGTGCCGGGCCTCGATCTTCGGCCAGATCTCGTGCACCACCGGCACATCAAGCCCGAACAGATCGCGCAACACGCCGCACAGTTCTTCCGCTGTCGCCAGCTCGCGGCGGTCGGTGTGCCCGTCGCGCAGCACGCTCAGCGTTTTGCCGCGCAGCTGCAACAGTCGTCCGGGCGCATGGCGCATGCAAACGAGGTTCTGCACGAAGGGTGAATCGGGCTCGGTCTGCAGACGGCTGCACGAAGGCGCAAGTTCGCGCGTCAACGCTTCGTCCAGCGAGAAGTCGAACGACGGCACCGACCCGCGGACATGGCTGTGCAGGCGCCACCAGTGCCCGCCCAGATCCTCCATGCGCATGTCCAGAAAGCCGTGGGTGAATGCATGGTTGCGCAATGGCACTGGGGCCAGCGGGCAGTCGCCAAAGCCAACGTCGGCCAGGTACGGCTGGTCGAGGTCCACGCGCAGCACCAGGTGATTGCCGATCTGCGCATCGCCCAGAATCGCGCGGGCCACGGCGCCGGCAAGGCGCGTCACCTTGAAACCGATCTGCGTCAGCGCCCAGCCGAATACGCCATTCATCTCATAGCACCAGCCACCGCGGCGCTGCTCGACGAGTTTTGCGAGTTGCGCATCGATGTCGAAGCCGAGCGTGCGGCCCAGCTGAACATCCAGGTTTTCATAGGGAATGTTCAGCATGTGGCCGTGCTGTATACGCGTCAGCGTGGGCAGATCCGGCAGCGCGGTACCCGTGAAACCCACACGCGTCAGATAGGCCGCAAGCCTCGGGTCCTGCGCCATGGCTCAGGCAAAACCGTTGGCCAGAAAGCGTTCTGCAACACCGGCATACAAAGCAATGCCGTGCGCCATTGCCGACTCGTTCAGCACCATGCGGTTGGAATGGCAGGGCGCTGCGGTGTGATAGCGCGCGCCTTCGGGCGCGACACCCAAGAACATCATGCAGCCTGGAATGCGGTGCAGCACATAGGCCCAATCTTCGGCGCCCATCAGCGGCGATGACATGGTGACGTAGCCTGCGTCACCCAGGATTTCCTTCGCGGCGTGTGCCGCGAGGTCAACCATGCGGCCGTCGTTCACAGTCACGGCATAGCCTTCGGTCAACGTGACCTCGGCGCGTGCGCCGTGCGCCTCGGCAATCTTCTCGGCCACCTGCGTGATGGCCAGCTTGGCGCGTTTGCGCGACACCTCCGACAGCGCCCGCAGCGTGCCCAACATCGACACGGTCTCCGGAATCACATTCGATGTGGTGCCGGCTTCGATCTTGGCAATAGTGAGCACCACGGGCTCGAAGGCGCTGATGCGACGCGTGATGGCGGTTTGCAGCGCAGTCACGATTTCGCAGGCGATCGGCACCGGGTCCAACGCCATGTGCGGTGCGGAGGCATGCCCGCCTTTACCCCAGACCTTGATGTCGACGGTGTCGGTGGACGCCATGAACGGACCATGGCGCGAGGTGAACACACCGGACTTTGCATTCGGCGTGATGTGAATGGCGAACGCACCGTCCGGTACAGGTGCTTTGTCGAGCAGGCCGTCTTCGATCATGCGCAACGCGCCGAAGTGGCCTTCTTCGCCGGGTTGGAACATGAACTTCACGGTGCCCTGCAGGCGATCACGATGGTTGTGCAGCAGACGCACGGCGCCGCTGAGCATTGCGGTGTGTGAGTCGTGGCCGCAGGCGTGCATGCAGCCGGGTTGCGTGGACGCGAACGGCAGGCCGGTGTCCTCCGGCATGGGTAGCGCATCCATGTCGCCGCGCAGCAGCACGGTACGGCCTGGCTTGCCGCGCAATGTCACGATCAGCCCGGAGGTCGATGGCCCATTGTCGATCTCGACGTCGAGCCCCTTGAGGCTGTCTAGCACGGCGGCCGTCGTCACCGGCAACTGCAGGCCAAGCTCAGGATGCGCGTGGATGCGGCGGCGCAACGCGATCGCATCGCCCAGCAGCGCCTGCGCGCCGGCCAGCCATGGGCCCGTGAGGGCAGCGGCGGATTGAAGTGTCGTGTCAGTCATGGTGCACCTGCGTAAATGTGGGCTGACATCAGCCAGGAAGAAACGAGCGGACGGCCGCGACAAAGGCTTCGGGTGCGTCCAGTGGCACCGGGTGGCCGGCGCCGTGCACTTCAAAGTACTCGGCGCCGGGGATGCAACCCACCATGCGCTTCGCGACTTCGGGCGAGAGCAGGTCGCTCTCACTGCCGCGGATCAGCAGTGTGGGCACACGAATGCCCGCCACCGCGCGCCATCCAGACTCGGCATCCGGCATGCGCAGGTTGCGCGGGTCGCGCAGTTGCCGGTCGTGGCGCCAGGTCCATCGGCCGTCTTCAAGCTGCATGAGGTTGTTCTCGACGCGATAGCGCAGGTGCGCGTCGGGCGCGCGCGCGTTCGCCGCACGCTGGTGTGCCACAGCTGCGTCTTTGCTGGCGAACACATCCTGCGCCGCGGCACTGTCGACGATGCGTCCGGAGCCTGCGGCAATGAGTTCCGGCGCAATGTCCACGATGATCAGGCGCGCAAGCTCGGCGGGCGCTGTGCCGGCGTAGTGGAAGGCGACGACGCCGCCGAGCGACAGGCCCAGCAAGGTGTAGCTGCGCAGGCCCAACGCGGCGACGAAGGCGCGCAGGTCGGCAATCATCTCGGCCGCGCCAGTGTGGCCCGCAGGTGCCCAGGCCGATTCGCCGTGGCCGCGCTGGTCGAGTGCCAGCACGCGATAGCGATCGCTCAGTTCTGCGGCGCAATAGTCCCAGCTGCGGGCGTGGCCGGTGTAGCCGTGCAACAACACCAGCACAGGCGCGTCGGCCGTTGGACCTGGCCAGTCGCGGTAATGGAAACGCAATCCGCGTAGTTCGATGAGTTCGTCTTGCATGTTTACCTTGAGATCTGTGTGTTGTGTCGTGTGACCTGTGAACAGGTGAGTTCGGAAGAACAGTTGTTCCCGAAAGAACTGCGGCGGTCTACCACGTGTCGATGCAGGGGCGTTTCTTGCCGGCACGCGGCATTGGTTTTGGCGCGGCGCGCAGCGCGCTGGCAATCCAGCGCCGGGAGTCGTAGGGGTCTATCACGTCGTCCAGTTCGAAGTGCGAGGCGACGTTCACGGCTTTGCCGCGTTCATAGCTGCGCGCCACCATTTCTTCGAAGGTGCGTTTGCGCGCCTCAGGATCTTCGATCGCGGCCAGTTCGTTGCGATAACCCAGTTTGACCGCGCCTTCCAGACCCATGCCACCGAACTCGCCCGTAGGCCAGGACACCGCGAACAGCGGCGCTTTGAAACTGCCACCGGCCATGGCTTGTGCGCCCAGGCCATAGCACTTGCGCAACACGATGGTGAAGAACGGCACGGTCAACGATGCACTGGTCACGAACATGCGCGCCGCGTGACGCACCAGCGCGGTCTTCTCCACTTCCGGGCCGACCATGATGCCGGGGGTGTCGCAGAGAAACAGGATGGGGATGTCGAATGCGTCGCACAGCTGCATGAAGCGCGCTGCCTTGTCCGCGTTGTCGCTGTCGATGGCGCCGGCGAGATGGTTCGGGTTGTTGGCCACGATGCCAATTGGCCGACCTTCGACGCGCGCAAAGGCCGTGACCATGCCCAGGCCGAACTGCCGCCGCAGTTCCAGCACGCTGCCGCTGTCGGCCATGGTTTCGATGACCCGGCGCACGTCATACACGCGCAGCCGTTGCTCGGGAATGATGCTGCGCAGCAGGCGTTGATCGGCGCATTGCCAGTCGCGGATCGCGCCCTGGAAATAACCGAGATACTGCTTCGCCACACGCACGGCCTCGGCTTCGTCGGCGACCGCAATGTCCACCACGCCGTTGGTCGTCTGTTCGTGCAGCGGGCCGACTTCCTCGGGTCTGAACACACCCAGGCCGCCGCCTTCGATCATGGCCGGGCCGCCCATGCCGATGTTCGAGCCTGCTGTGGCAATGACCACGTCGCAGCAACCGAGCAGCGCGGCATTGCCGGCGAAACAGCGGCCCGAGGTAATGCCGATAAGTGGTACGAGGCCGGACAGTTCGGCGAAATAGGTGAACGCAAGGCAGTCCAGACCGGCAACGCCGCTGCCATCGGTATCACCGGGTCGACCACCGCCGCCCTCTGTAAAGAACACCACAGGAAGTTGTGATTTCTCCGCAATCTCGAACATGCGGTCCTTCTTGCGGTGGTTCTGTCCACCTTGGGTGCCGGCCAGCACCGTGTAGTCGTAGCTCATGACAATGCAGCGGCTGCGATCCTCGTCGAACAGCGCACCGTTCACGTGCCCGATGCCGCACACCATGCCGTCGCCGGGCGTGCGCTCGATCAGATCCTGCAGTTCGCGACGTCGTCGCTGGCCGGCAATCACCATCGCTCCGTATTCGATCAACGTGCCGGGGTCGAGCAGATCGTCTACGTTTTCGCGCACCGTGCGCTGCCTGGTCTTGCGTCGTCGGGCGACCGCATCGGGCCTGTTCTCGTCCATGCCATAGGCATGGCGTTTGATGACTTCCTGCAGGTCGGGGCGGATGTAGTCGATGTCGACCACGGTCTGCAAGGCCTCGCCAGCACCGGCAACTTCCTGCGGCGCGATGAACAGCAGCACGTGGCCCTGGAACACCGCATCGCCGACGCCGACTTCAATCTGCCGCACCTCGCCGCTTTCGTTGGCCGTGACCACGTGCTCCATCTTCATGGCTTCCATCACCAGCACCTGCTGGCCTGCGCGCACGCGGTCGCCAACTTTTACGTCCAGTGTGACGATGGTGCCTTGCAGCGGTGCGGCAATACCCACTGTGCCGTCGGGGCCCTCGTGGCTAGATGGCTGCGCCAGCGCACGGCTGTCAGCGCTACTGCCGGTCGAACCGTCGTCAAGTGCAGACTTGCCGAGCGCGAGGACTGCAAGCGGGTCTGCACTGGTTAGGCGTGTGCCGGCGCGGTTGCCTGTGCTCGTGGCGGCGACAGGCACATCGAAGTACAGACGTGGCCCCGCATCGGCGCCTTGCAGTTCGCCAATGTGTTCTTCGAGGAAACGTGTGTAGACGCGCTGCGCAATCACGTCCGGGTGCGCAAGCAGGTTCGTCAGCAGCGGAAGATTGGTCTGCACGCCATCGATGTGGCACTCGGCGAGCGCGCGGCGCGCCTTGTGCGCCGCTGCGGCGAAGTCGCCGTTCGGGCTGTGCACGATGAGCTTGGCCAGCAGTGAATCGAAGCGTGGGCTTGTCGAATAGCCCGCGTAACCGAAGCTGTCGACGCGAATGCCCGGGCCCGCCGGCATGTCGAAGATGCGCAACGTACCGCCGCTGGGCAACGCGTTGGCCTGTGCGTCCAACGTTTCCATGTTGATGCGCAGCTGAATGGCGACACCGCGCGGCGGTGGAATCTGCGCCTGTTCGAGCCCAAGCGACGCAAGACTCGCGCCGCCGGCAATCTGCAACTGCGCCTGTACCAGGTCGATGCCGGTCACGGCTTCGGTCACCGTGTGCTCTACCTGCAGGCGCGGATTGGCCTCGATGAATGCGAACTGCTCATCGGTGACCAGGAACTCGAACGTGCCCAGGCTGCTGTAACCGGCACTGCGCGCCATGGTGAGTGCTGCTTCATGCAGTTGCGTGCGGCGGTGCTGCGGCAACGATGTCGCAGGTGCAACCTCGATGATCTTCTGCTGCCGGCGTTGCAGGCTGCACTCGCGTTCGTGCAGGTGCACGACCTGTGTGCCATCGCCGAGAATCTGCACTTCGATGTGCCGCGCACGCGGCCAGAACTGCTCGACGTATAGATCGCCATTGCCGAATGCGGCCAGTGCCTCCGACGCGCAACGCGCGTACGCGGCATCAAGTTCGCCCTCGCTGCGGACAATGCGCATCCCGCGACCGCCGCCGCCGGCGATGGCTTTCAGCATGACGGCTGCACTGCCGTCGTCGCGTAGCAACGAGGCCATGAAGGCGCGCGCGTTGTCGAGGCTGGTGGCGCCCGCGGTGCCGGGAATGATGGGCACGCCGCTACGGCTCGCCAGCGACTTGGCCTGGCCCTTGTCGCCGAAGGTGATGAGTGCGTCGGGCGTTGGGCCGACAAAAACAATGCCGGCTTCCGCGCAACGCGCGGCGAACGCCGCGTTTTCCGCCAGGAATCCATAGCCGGGATGGATGGCGTCGGCACCGGCAGCCTTTGCCGCAGCAATGATCTGTTCGCCATCCAGATAGGCCGCCGCGCCCGTGCCGGTGAGCGCCACCGCCTGGTCGGCCTTGCGTACGTGCAGGCAGCGGGCGTCGTCCGCCGAGTACACGGCAACCGATTCAATCTGCAGGTCAGCGGCCGCGCGCATGATGCGGATGGCGATCTCGGCGCGATTGGCGACAAGCAGTCGGCGTATGGGCATGGTGTTCTTTCCTGATTAAGCGGGCCCTGAAGTAGCAGCGCCTGATGTAACAGGCCCGGCGAACCGGCGGTTCGAGCAGCCTTGCGACCTTCCAGCAGTTCCGCGTTCGCAGCAAGGCCGAATCGCGGCGGCCGAGCAGCTGTTTGCGGGCCGTGCGCGGCTGTGCAGGGCGCGCCTGCTGTCGAGCGCGCGCTCGTGGGCGCGGGTGCTTGCGTTGCAAGGTCGCGGTGCGCGCCCGCACACTCGCCGACGATTCCAAGCCGGGGGGATGCGCTCGCAGGCCGCACCCGTCCGCGCGACGCCAGATACACAAGGTGCCCATTGAGGAAGTGTTGCCGATGAACAGCGACCAGGACAGCGCGGACACACCGTCAGTGCCGGCACAGCACATCAGCCAGGACGCAGCGCTTACCCAGGACCCTTCGCTTGCCCAGGAAATTGGCGCGCGAAGCTACTGCAGCGCGCTTGCCCATGCAGAGGGCGCGGTGCTGATCGGCACCGCGGACCCGGTCGATGTCTGGCTGCTGCTGGAGTACAGCGCGGTGTGGCGGGCGCGTGCGGTGAACGACAACAGCCTGTCGCCGGCCGTGAACGACTGGCTGAAGAATGCCGTGCCGGCCATTGAGTCGGCGCTCGGCTGCAAGGCGCGCCTGCTCTTCATTCGCCAGACCGCGGCTCTTCCTGGGGCGAAGAAAAATGTGCAGGGTGCGGAAAAAAAACTGTTCGTCGTTCGCAGCGGTGAGCGTGACGGGGCTGTCAGCGCAGTCGACCTGCCCGACTACGACACGCTACTTGCACTTGACCCGGTGGCGCTGGCGCGCGGCCCAGCCGAGTCGGCGCGTGAACGGACCCCCGCTGTCGCATTCGATCAGCCGCTTTATCTGGTGTGTACCAATGGTCAGCGTGACCTGTGCTGTGCGCGCTTTGGTCTGCCTGTGTACGAGCAGTTGGCGCAGCAGTACGGCGGCAGCGTATGGCAGACCACCCATGTGGGCGGGCATCGCTACGCACCGAATCTGATCTGTCTGCCGGAAGGGGTGGTTTACGGCTTTGCGGACACGGCAGTTGCGCCTGCGCTTGTTCAGGCCACGCGCAACGCTGATCTACAACTTGAGCATCTACGTGGCCGCAGTTGTTACTCGGCGGTTGGTCAGGTTGCCGAACTCGCCGTGCGCCAACACTTCGGTGAGCTTCGACTGCGCGCGCTGCGCCTGCTCGGCGAACAGCGGCTCGAGCCGGGTCGGTGGCGATTGAGTTTTGAGGTTGCGGGGCGCGGGCGCATGCAGGTGCAGGTGCGCGAACTGGCGCCGATGCTGGTACAGGCCAGCTGCGGTGATGCGGGCAGCAAGCAGGTGAATCAATACGCCGCTGAACTCGTGTGAGACCTGCTCGTGTGAGACCTGCAGGCGGCTGATTACTGCGGAGCGAATTCCTGGAGTGGAAAAATGAATGCCCGGAACGAAAAAGGGCCGGTCAGTTGACCGGCCCCAGGAACAGACACAGGAGCATAGACACGGATCACCTCCTTTCATTTCCACCGAACATGGTGGAAGTTTCTACGCCTGCCGGGGGGTGCTGTAAACGCCTTCCTGCGGGGGTGGCTGCGTTCGCCGCAACTATTTTCCGTTTGCCTGATGGAGTCGCTGCGTCGTGAGTCTGCGCAAGGTCTGGTGGGTGTCAGATCCGCTCTGCTCCTGGTGCTGGGGCATGGCGGGTGAGTTCGAGCAGGTGCGCACCGCACTTCATGGACGCGTGCAGTTCGACCTGCTGCTGGGCGGCATCAATGTGCAGGCCGTAACACCGTTGTCCGGCCAGGCGCAGGAAGGTCTGTTGCCGCGTTTTCAGGACATCTGGCAGCGGGTTGCCCACGTCACGGGGCAAACCTTCGCGATGCGTTTCCCGGCAGAGGCCACGTTCGTCTACAACAGCCTGCCGCAGTGCCGCGCAGTTGCCGCGCTGCGCCAGCAGTTGGGCCGTGCGCCATTTGCGTATCTGCACGCGCTGCAGTGGGCGTTCTTCGTCGAAGCGCGCGATACGAGTTCGTTGCTGGTGCTGGCCGAACTTGCCGCGTGTGAGGGCGTCGAGCCTGAGGACTTTCTGGCGGCGCTCAATGATCCCCAGTTGGACGCAGCCCTTGCGCTGGAAATGCAGATTGCGCGCGGCTATGGCACCACCGCGTTGCCGTCTGTGCTGGTCGAGACGGAGCATGGGCGCAGCTTGCTGGCTGGCGGCTATGCCGATGCGCCGACCCTGCAGCAGCTGATCGAGGACTGGCTGAATCGTCATCCAAGTGTGATCAACTGAACGCCAGGTCCGGTGGGGCGTCTATCATCGGTCGGTGTGTCGGCACACTTCTGTATCGGCAAGTCTGAATCGGCAACCACGCGTGGCCGCCACGCGTTGACAACACCAAATGTCTGAGACGGAAATGGCTGAACTGATCATCAAACTCGCCAATGGCGACAGCAGGTTCCAGCTTGGCGATACGGTCACCATCGGCCGGTCTCTGACCTGCGATGTACAGCTGGACGACGGCTATGTGTCGAAGGTGCACAGCGTCATCACACACCGCGGCGCTGAATACTTCATTCGCGATCTGAAATCCGCCAACAAGACCCGCGTGAATGGCAACGTGCTGGAAGACGAGGTGCGGCTGCAGCACGCCGACCAGATCGTGTTCGGCAATACGCAGGGTGAGTTCCAGGACTCGGCCAGTCAGCCGCCGCTTGCAGACGGCCGGTTGTCGGGCGCGCGCACCGCCGATTCGGATGAGCCGCAGGCGGTCGCTGCTGCATTTGGGGGTGCACGGGGGGCAGCTTCTGGCGGCGCGCCGTTCGTCGCGGACTCCGCCAGTGCGTCGATCAGCGAAACCAGTTTCGAGACCCGCGTCGTTGCGAGCATCGATCAGTTCCAGCCGGAACGTCTGCAGCGCAATGTGGACGATCTGCGCCGCGACTACGAACGGCTGCGCGTCAGCCATGAATTGTCCACGGCGATCTCCGGTTCGCTGGAGTTCGACGCGCTTCTCATCCGCATCATGGACACACTGATCCGGCTGTTCGGTGCAGATCGTGGCGTGGTGCTGCTGCGTGATGAAGCCGGTGTGCTCCGGCCGCGCTGTTCCCGCACCTCGGGTGGCACGACCACCGAGGTGCCGTACTCGAACACCATCGTCAATGAAGTGCTGAGCGGGCGGCACTCCATTCTGACCTACGACGCGTCGATCGATGCGCGCTTCAAAGCTGCGGAATCGGTGCTTGCACAGGGCATCCGCTCTTCGATGGCGGCGCCCATGTTGCGTGGTGACGACGCGCTTGGGGTCATCGTGCTGGATTCGTCGATGCGGGCCGGCGTGTTCACTGAGAAAGACCTGAAGATTCTCCAGACTGCCGCGAATCAGGCCGCCATAGCCCTGCACAATTCCATGCTGGCGCAACTGCTTGTTGATGAGGCGGAGGTACGCGGGCGGTTCGAGCGTCTCGTGGCGCCGAATCTCGTCGAGCGCATCATCAGCGGTGCGCTGACGGTTGAACGCACCGGTCAGAATCGCGATGTGTCCATTCTGTTCAGCGACATCCGCGGCTTCACCTCGTTCAGCGAGACGCGCCGCCCGGAAGAAATCGTGTCGTTGTTGAATGACTATTTCGAAGACATGGTCGATCTGGTGTTCAAGAACGAAGGCACCCTCGACAAATTTGTTGGCGACGAGATCATGGCGCTGTTTGGTGCGCCAGTGGGTCACGCTGACGATGCGCTGCGCGCGGTGCAGACCGCGATCGAGATGCAGAACAGCATTGCTTCGTTGAATGCCCGTTGGGCAGCGCGCGGTATTCCACCATTCAAGGTCGGCGTTGGCATCAACAGTGGTGAAGTCACCGCGGGTTTCGTCGGCAGCAGCAAGGCGCTTTCGTACACCGTTATCGGCGACGTGGTGAACACCGCGGCGCGCTTCTGCAGCAATGCTGCGGCAGACGAGATCATCGTTGGCGTGCGCACCTACGAGCAGGTGCGCAATCAATTCCGCTTTCAGGAGTTGCCGCGCCTGCCGGTGAAGAACAAGGCCGAACCTGTGCACGTGTTTCGCGTGCTGTACTGAGCGTGGCCGGCACTGACTTTCGCCAACTGAATTCGGCCGAGCTCGTGTCCGCGTAACAGCAGACACGTTGGGTCGGCCGGTCCTGGCTGCTCCGGGGCGTGGCCGCGGTCCGGGCTAGACTGCGCACCCCGCCCGTTTGAGAGTCGCGCATGTTCACGTATCTTGATCCCACCGTTCGCCAGCGCCTGGTGCGGCAGGGCAAGCTCGTGCGAATCGATTCCCGAGGCCACGCGCTCGACCCCGATGGGGTGCTGCCTGTGGACGATGTTGCGTTGTCTGTGCTCGGCCCGATCCCGTTGCCCGTACGCATCACCGGCAGTGAATTGCGCACCGACTGGTATGCGTTCGTGCGGCGTACCGAACTGGCCAAGGTCGATGAGCTTGCCACTGCCCTGCGCGAGCACGGTGGCGCACCGCTGTTTGCGATGCTCGCGTCGTCAATGGCGGTAAACAGCGTGTTGGTGGTGGGGCCGGGGCTGACTTCAGAATCACCGCTGGTGCGCGTGCATTCGAGTTGCCTCACGGGCGATGTGTTCGGTTCGGAGCGTTGCGAGTGCGGCCCGCAACTGGCCGGTGCGCTTGATCGCATGGCCGAAGACCCGGCAGGCGGCCTGCTGGTGTACATGGCAGGGCATGAAGGTCGGGGCATCGGGTTGTGGGCCAAAGCCGCAACCTATCTGCTGCAGGATGCGGGCGAGGACACCTATCAGGCCAATCGATCGTTGGGCTTGCCTGACGATTCCCGGGACTTCGCGGATGCCGCGGCGATCCTGCATTACTTCGTCGGCACGCGGCCGTTTCGCCTGCTGACCAATAACCCCAAGAAGATCGCGGACCTTGCGCAGCACGGTCTGACGAACGTGACGCCGGAGCGACATGTGATCGGTGTGAGCCGGTGGAACAGCCGATATCTGCGCGCCAAGCGCGATTGGGGCCACCGCCTGGACGAACACGACATCCTTCCGTGAATTTGCCCGTGAATTTGCCCGTGAACTCGCCCATGAACTCGCCCATGAACTCGCCCATGAACTTGCGGATCAAGCCCTGAAGGGAGCGCTGCCATGATCACCTGGCTTCCGCAGTCACTTCTGGCAACACCCGGTCGATTGGGTCTGTCGCGCACGCCCGGATCATCGGGTACCAGCAGTGCGGCCGACCTGGACGGGTTCGTTGCCGACGCCGTGCATGTGGTCGTCTGTCTGCAGGAAGCGTTCGAATTCGAAATGCTCGCGCCGCCGGAAACGCTCGAGCAACGACGAGCGGCGGTCGAACTGCGCGGCATGTGCTTCGTGCACGAACCGGTGACTGACATGGATGCGCCAACCCTGCCGCGCATGCAGGGCATGGCGGCAAGCCTGCTGGCCGACCTCGATGCGTCGCGCAATGTGGTGGTGCATTGCTGGGCCGGCCTGGGTCGCGCAGGTACGCTGGCCGCATGCGCGCTGGTTGCGCGTGGGCTGTCGCCACTGGTTGCCGTCTCGCGGCTGCGCCGGGCGCGGCCAGGTGCCGTGCAGTCGGTGTTGCAGGAGCGCCTGATTCGTCAGTTTGGCGATGCCCAACGCCCCGACCCCAGCTGAGCGCGCGGGCAGACACAAATCAGCAACTCATCAGGGGAGCCCTGCATTGGAACTCTACGACGTCATGCGTACCGCTTTTGCGGCCCGCGAATTCAAGGACCAACCCGTTGACGACGCCACGCTGGCGCGGCTGTTGGACAACGCCCGGTTTGCCCCGAGTGGCGGCAATCGCCAGGGCTGGCAGGTCATCGTGGTCAAAGACCCCGCGCTGCGCGCGCGCTTCGTGCCGCTGATGCGGCCGATCGCCCAACGTTATGCGGCCCAGGTCAAAGCAGGCGAGAGCCCGCTGAACACCGTTGTGCCAACCCGGCTGACCGCCGAGGAGATTGCGGCGACCGCACCGCCAGAGGCGTTGCTTGCGCAACTGGTCAGTGCGCCTGTGTTGCTGGTGGTTGCAGTGGACCTGCGTGTGGTCGCGGCGATGGACGCGGGGCTGGCGCGCGTTGGCGTAGTGCCTGGGGCATCCATCTATCCGTTCGTCTGGAACATTCTCCTGGCTGCGCGCAATGAAGGCCTGGGCGGTGTGCTCACGACCTTCCTGGCCAGTGCCGAACCCCAGGTGCAGGCGCTGCTGGGGCTGCCATCGCACTACGCGTTGGCCGCCATGCTGCCGCTGGGCTACCCGGTGCGGCAGCTGCGCCGCTTGAAGCGTAAGCCCGTGTCGACGTTCGCGTGGGTCGACCGGTTCGAGGGTGCCCCGCTGGTGGCGTCTGCAACAGACCCCGCAACACTGTCGCCAAAAAGCGACATTCCGAACGCCTGAACCGCCTGTCCGCGTTTGTCGCAGATTAGCGACAACAATTTGAATGAAGCGCGCTGAAAACACTGATAACTCAGATGTTTCCGGGCTCTCACGGGTTGCTAGCGCGACGTGTCGTACCCAACATTACTGCTCCCGGCGCGCGGCTGGGTCCAGATACAACAGGAGCATTTGAATGAATAAGTTGGCAGTTCTTTTCGCAGTCGCAGCCCTCAGCCTTGCTGGCTGCAACAAGCCCGCAGAAGCCCCGGCTGAGCCCGCAGCAGACGCAGCAATGGAAGCAGCACCGGATGCAGCTGCTGGCATGGAAGCAATGGGCGACGCAACCGCATCGGCTGCTGGCGCAATGGCTGGCGCAGCTGATGCAGCTTCCAGCGCAGCTGGCGCAGCTGCTGACGCAGCAGGCGCAATGGCTGGCGCAGCAGACGCAGCTGCTGATGCAGCTGGCGCAGCTGCTGATGCAGCAGCTCCCGCTCACTGAGGTGACGCGACACGGCGCCAGGACGTAAGGTCCAGCGCTGTTACGCCTGACGCCTCTGGGTCAGGCAGAACAACCCCGGGCGGTTTACCGTTCCGGGGTTTTTCTTGTCTGCGCGTTTGCGTTTCCCGTATTTGATCTGTGTTCCACGTTGGAGCGGTTTTCCATGTTGGAGTTGGGCCCCGTGCACGTCTTTCCGCTCGTGTATCGCAATTGGCAATTGCGTTTCGAAGTGGGTCCAGGGGACCGCCTGGCGCTGTTCGCGAACGATTGCCTGCGCAAGGAGCGCATTGGCGACGCAGCCGAGGTGCTTTACGTGTGGACCAATCTGGAGCTCGAGTGGGAGGAGCATCACTGGTTGGAGGCGCGGCTGCTGGTGGCGCAGCCCGAGGGCCAGCTGCGCTGCCGCACGCTACGCGTCACTGTGAATGGTGAACTGCTGATGCAGGTGGATGTCGCGGCTCTCTGAGCGCACGCGGCGGAACGAAAAACGCCACCCGAAGGTGGCGTTCAGAAGCAGAAGAAACGTGACGGCGACTAGTAGTCGCCATCCATGTCCGACTGTGCAGCGCCGTCTTTCTTCTCAGGCATTTCGCTGATCATCGCCTCGGTCGTGATCATCAGGCTGACCACAGAAGCGGCGTTCTGCAGTGCCAGACGCGTGACCTTGGTCGGGTCCAGTACGCCCATTGCGATCATGTCGCCGTACTTGTCGGTTGCGGCGTTGTAGCCGTAAGCGCCAGTACCGTTGCGGACATTGTTCAACACGACGTCGGCTTCCATGCCGCAGTTGGCGACGATCTGCCGCAGCGGCTCTTCAATGGCGCGACGCAGGATGCGCACACCCGCGGCCTGGTCGTCGTTGTCGACCTTCACGCCGTCGATGGCAGATGCCGCACGAATCAGCGCCACGCCGCCGCCGGGCAGCACGCCTTCTTCAACGGCTGCACGGGTTGCGTGCATCGCATCTTCGATGCGCGCCTTCTTCTCTTTCATGGCCATTTCAGTGGCCGCGCCGACCTTGATCACTGCCACACCGCCAGCGAGTTTCGCCAGACGTTCCTGCAGCTTTTCCTTGTCGTAGTCGGAGGTGGTGTTGTCGATCTCGGTGCGGATCTGCTTGATCCGACCTTCGATGTCGGCGCGCACGCCCTTGCCACCAATGATCGTGGTGTTGTCTTTCGACAGCTCAACGCGCGTGCACTGGCCGAGTTCAGTCAGCGTGACCTTGTCCAGCGTCAGGCCGACTTCTTCGGCGATGACGGTTGCGCCGGTGAGGATCGCCATGTCCTGCAGCATTGCCTTGCGACGATCGCCGAAGCCCGGCGCCTTGCAGGCCGCCACGTTCAACACGCCGCGCAGCTTGTTCACCACGAGTACGGCAAGGGCTTCGCCCTCGAGGTCTTCGGCAATGATCAGGAGCGGCTTGCCGGATTTGGCGACCGCTTCCAGTGCGGGCAGCAATTCGCGCACGGAGCCGATCTTCTTGTCGACCAGCAGCAGGTAAGGGCTGTCCAGTTCGGCGAGATGACGCTCCTGATTGTTGATGAAGTAGGGCGACAGATAGCCGCGGTCGAACTGCATGCCTTCTACGACATCGAGGATGTCTTCGAGACCTGAGCCGTCTTCAATCGTGATGACGCCTTCTTTGCCGACCTTCTCCATTGCATCTGCAATGATCTTGCCGACGCCCGCATCCGAGTTGGCCGAGATCGTGCCGACTTGAGCAATGGCCTGGGTGTCTTCGCAGGGCTTGGACAGCTTGTGCAGTTCGGCCGTGACGGCGATGACGGCTTTGTCGATACCGCGCTTGAGGTCCATCGGGTTCAGACCGGCCGCAACGGCTTTCACGCCTTCGCGCAGCAGCGCCTGGGCGATCACCGTGGCGGTGGTGGTGCCGTCACCGGCTGCGTCGGAGGTCTTGCTGGCGACTTCCTTCAGCAGTTGGGCGCCCATGTTTTCGAACTTGTCCTTCAGCTCGATTTCCTTGGCGACGGAAACCCCGTCCTTCGTGACCGTTGGTGCGCCCCAGCTCTTGTCGAGCACAACGTTGCGGCCGCGTGGGCCCAGGGTGGCCTTGACCGCATTGGCCAGGATGTCGACACCCCTCGACATGCGACGGCGGGCGTCTTCAGAAAAGATGATTTGCTTGGCTGGCATGAATGCTCCCCTTATTTGTCGATCGTGCCGAGGATGTCGTCCTCGCGCATCACCAGTAGTTCCTCAACGCCGAGTTTGACCTCGCTGCCCGAGTACTTGCCGAACAGAATGCGGTCGCCTGCTTTGACGGAAAGCGGTCGCAGTTTGCCGTTGTCCAACAGCTTTCCCGGTCCTGCCGCGATGACTTCGCCTTGGGACGGCTTTTCAACGGCCGAATCCGGAATGACGATGCCGCTGGCAGTCTTGGTGTCTTCTTCGATGCGGCGCACCACGACGCGGTCGTAGAGCGGTTTGATCTTCATGGATGATGTCCTCCTTCCTTCTTCTATAGGGCTGGGCGAGTCTCACGTCTGCGCGGCAGCGATGGGGCGCTGAAATGGGGACTGGCGGTACGGTTTCAAGGGCCAGGACGTCGCCGCAGGCCAGGAATCTGAGTCGGCCCTGCGATTGCCGACCGCGGATTGCCCTTGCCGAACAAACAGTGCGCAGGGAGGTTCAGCGCCAGTTCAGGCGGAGCTGCTCAGGGTGGTCGTCGGTGCGGCCGGTTCGAGCTTGGGAGGCATGACGATGCGCATTGCGACGTTGGATGAACGCTTTGCGGACTGCCCGAACCGCGCCATGGCATCCCTGAACAGGCGCGGCTCATTGCTCTGCATGGCGCTGATGGGATTGCTGGCTGCCTGGCCTGCCCATGCGCTGCGCTGCAATGGACGGCTGGTGACGCTGGGCGATCATCAGGTAGAGGTGCTGGACCGTTGCGGTGAGCCGATCTACGTTGGCAACCGGACCGTCTACCCATACGAGGTTCGACTTGACGGCGACCGCGTCCACGACAGTGGCCGGCTGGTGCGGATCGCGAACCTGCCCATCCTGGTCGAGGAGTGGGTGTACGACCTCGGCAGCAGCAGGTTCCGGCAGGTTCTGCGCTTTCGCGATGGCCGGCTGGTGGAAATCGAGAGCATCGCGAAACCGCGTTAAGGGGCCTCGTCAAGGGGCCGCGCTTGGGGCCACGGAGAGGATTGCCGGGCAGCGCGGTCGCGCGCGCGGGGCTGGTCTAGTCTGAAACCACTACCGCGTCTGCACGGATGAGACAGGAATGCCCTCGGGCACGGTGACACGTCGAGAGCAAAAACTCAGCACGCTGGTGATGCTTGTGCAGCTCCCGTGCTTTGCGACCGCGTTTGTCGGGATGGGCGGCTTCGTCTGGCTGGCGGTCTCAGGTAATTCGGCGCCCGCGTTCGTGCACGGCATACCCAAAGGCGTGCTGTTGATCCTGGCACTGGGTGGCTTTGCCTATGCCTGCGTGATCACGCACTCGCTGGCCATGCGATTGCTCGTTCGCCCGATCGAGCGAATTGCCCGGGCACTGCGCGAATCTGGCGAGACGAACGTCGGCCCGGACGGGCTGAACAGCCCCGATGGTCTTGCCGATGCAGCCATCCAACGCCTGCATCGATCTGCTGAACGTGGCGAACTACTCGATGCCGTGCTTGCCACGGTGCCCGGGTGTATCTATCGCTTCGAGGCTGGCGGCGACGCGGAGCGCGCTACGTCCACCAATCTGCGGGCCGTGCTGTTGAGTGACGGCTTTGAGGCTGTGACCGGCCTGCCGGCGGCGCAGGTGCGGGCCGCCGGTGGCTTTTCTGCGGCGGTGCATCCGGATGATCGGGCGTCTGCCAATGCGGCGCTTGCCGAACATCTGAAGCACGGCAACACCTGGGAGCTCGAGTACCGTGTCGTGACGCCTTCCGGCGACGTGCGCTGGTTGCTCGACCGGGGTTTTGCCACCTTGGGTTCGGATGGCACCCTGCTGCGCGCCGACGGCGTGCTGATGGATGTGTCGACTCGTGCGCGCGAGATAGAAGAGGCGCGGATGTTGCGCACGGCGCTCGATCGCAGCCACGGCGAGATCCTGTTGCTTGATCCAGTTTCGCAGTGTGTGACGTATGCCAGTGCAGGTGCTCGTGCCAACCTCCAGCGCGACCCTGTCGGGTTGCCCCTCAATGAGATTGTCTGCGCCGCGCCTGAGCGGGTATCTGCGTTGCTTCGGCAGGCGCAGCCTGGCTGCGACAATCGCGCAACCTGGCAGCAGCGTCGTGCTGATGGCAGTCAGTATCCGGTCGAGCTGACGATGACGCTGGTCGGTGCTCCGGCGGTGCGGCAGGTGCTGCTGATCGTGGGTCTCGATGTCTCCGAGCGCCAGCAGCGTGAACGCGGCCTGCTTGAGAGCGAAGCGCGCTATCGACGTGTGATTGAAGCAACCGAGGATGGCATCTGGGATGTCGATCTTCGTGCTGGCACGGTGTACATGTCGCCGCAAGCGCGCCTGATCACGGGGTATGCGGGCCGGGAAGGGCACGATGAGACCGACTACGATCCAGCGCAATTCCTTGACGCAATCCATGTAGATGACCGCGAGCGTGTCCACGCGCTGGCGATTGCCCACATCAGTCGCCAGGTTCAACACTTCGACTGTGAGTTCCGAATTCACGGCGCAACTGGGGCGTTCCGTTGGATACGTGCGCGCGGGCGCGCGCAGTGGAATGCGGAGGGCGTGCCGATACGCTTGACCTTGTGCATCGCCGATATCACGGAGCGAATGATCTCGGAGTCCATTCTGCGCGACACGGTCAGCCGGCTGGGCGCAGTGCTCGAACATGTCGCGGAAGGCATCATCACGTTCGATGCCGATGGCCGAGTCCGTTCATTCAATCCCGCTGCAGAGCAGATCTTTGGCTGGACGCGGAACGAGATTCTGGATCAACCAATCACCTGCCTCGTGCCATTGAACATGAGTGTCTTGTCGGCCGACGCAAGCGCGCCGGGCCCACACAGCGCGACGGCAGTGACTGAACCTGCGGTCGCGCGCTCGGGCGAGACATGGGACGTACGCTACAAACACCTGGAACATTGCGACGACACGATGGGTGTGCGCCGCGCGGGTGACTCAGTGCCGGTGGAATTCGCCGTCACGCGTTTGAGCGCTGCAGGGCATGAGCTGTACACGGCTGTGGTGCGGGATGTTTCTATGCAACGGCGAACCGAAGAGGAGTTGCGCAACGCGCGCGACATCGCCGAAAGCAGCCTGCGCGCCAAGAGCGATTTTCTGGCGGTAATGAGCCATGAAATCCGGACGCCGCTGAATGGCGTGCTGGGCATGGCGCAGTTGTTGCTCGACACGGACATGAACAGTGAACAGCAGGACACCGTGCGCATGATCCAGCGCTCGGGTGACGGTTTGCTGACCATCATCAACGACCTGCTCGACTTCTCGAAGATCGAGGCGGGTCGCATGCAGCTCGAATCGGCGGCGTTCGATCTGCACCAGATCATTCGCGATGTGTTCGATCTTGTGAGCCTGCAGGTACGCGAGCAGGGCGTTGAGCTGGTATTGGACTACGCCGGCAGTGTGCCGCGTGTGGTGCTTGGCGACAGTGCGCGCGTACGCCAGGTGCTGGTCAACCTCGTCGGCAACGCCGTCAAATTCACCGAGCGCGGACATGTGGCCGTTGCCGTTCGCGTGCTCGAGCAGGGCCACGATCGAGTGCGCATGCGCATTGCTGTCGAGGACAGTGGCATTGGTATCGATCCGGTCGTGCAGACGCGCTTGTTTACTGCGTTTTCGCAGGCGGACGCGTCCACGACGCGACGCTTTGGTGGCACCGGCCTCGGGCTCGCGATCTGCCGGCAACTGGTCGATCTGATGGGCGGTGAGCTCACGCTGCAGAGCGTGCCGGGCGCCGGCAGTGTGTTCTCGATGGATGTCAGCTTCAGTCTGACTGAGCATGTAGCCGTGCCGCGACCGCTGCTCAGCGGTGCGCGCCACGTGGGTTTGCTTGTGCCGTACCGCCGAACGCGGGAGATTCTGGCGCGCGAACTGCATGAACTCGGTTGTACGACAATTCGGCTCAGCAGCATCGACGAGCTGCAGTTGGCGGCTGTGCACGATCTGCTGATTGTTGATCGCGCCGTACTGGGCGCGGACAGTGCACGGCTGGGTCAAGCGCTCCGTGCGCGCGGTCAGGAGTGCCTGCTGCTGGTCGCAGGCGGTGTTGATGGCGACAGGGAGGGGTTGCGCAATGAGGGCTTTGCCGGGGTGGTCGCCAGACCTGTGGGTGGTGATGAATTGCGCGCGGCGATCGATGCGTTGCGCAGCAGCCCGGTGCTGCAGCCGAGCACGCGCGCCCCGCAACTGGCCGGTGGTTGCCTGCGTGTGCTCGTGGCCGATGACAATGCCGTGAATCAGCATGTTGCGATGCGCATGCTGCAGCGCTTGGGCTGCGACGTGCTGCTGGCTGACGATGGGTTGGCGGCGCTTGAGGCCTGGCGAGTTGAAGCGCTGGATCTGGTGTTGATGGATGTGCGTATGCCAACCATGGACGGGCTCGTTGCGACTGCGTCCATCCGTGCGGAAGAGCTGGCGCGCGGCAACGCGCGAGTGCCGATCGTCGGGATCAGCGCCAATGCATCGCCTGCCGATGAGCAGTTGTGTCGCGACGCGGGCATGGATGGGTTCGTGCCCAAGCCGATCAAGCTGCTCGGCCTTGAGCAGATGATCAATTCGCTGGTGCGTTCGCCTCCGTCGGTAAGCGCGCAGCCCGGCTGAGTGCCGGCAGCGGTTCGCCGCCACAGTTCATGCCACCTCTGTTCTCATTGGGGCCTGGGTTACCATGACCCGAAGAGACCCAAGAGGTGCTGTGTGGTGTCTGAGCAGACGGCGCCGCTGGCGATCGACAGCGAGCAATTCGAACGGGATGGCTACTTGGTCCTGCGCCAGTTTCTGAAGCCACCGGCGCTGCAGGAATTGCGTGCGGTTGTTGATGCCGCGCTGTCGCCGCTGCTCGGCCCGATCGAGTTTGAAGCCGATGTGGGCTATCCCGGTGCGCCTGCAGACCGCAATGCGGAAGGTGGCGGCACGCCGCGGCGCCTGCTGCATGCCCTGAGCCGCAATG